>DATFAY010000527.1:0-13930 GCA_035254085.1 Piscinibacter sp. | reverse complement strand
CTGGCCATACGGGGTTCATTCATGGGAGGCAGAGCCACTTAGGGATGGCATGGTCGCACGCCCGCCCCGATGCTGCGCCGGCGCAAGCGGAGCATCGGCGCGGCCCGCCGCCTGCGCTTCAAACCGGCCGCCTCCCGGTCGCGCGGGCAGGCATGCCACAGATCCTTTCGGGGAGATTTCATGACGTTCACACGACACCTTGTCGCCGCAGCGGTCACGGCCGCGTTGCTGCCGATGGCCGCTCAGGCCGAGACTTTCGCCACCGCTACCCACTCCCTTCTTCGCGGGAGCGTCGCCGGCGACATGGCGAGCTTCTATGGCGGCACGCTCTTCGGCAGCTACCCGGTCGCATTGACCGACGCCGAGGCGCGCGCCGCGGTACTGGGAGCGCCCGACAACACTTTTCTGAGCTTGCCGGGGGTCACCGGGACACCCAGCGGCTCGCCCTTCCCTGGCGCCTACGTCGAGGTGAGCTTCGGGGCGGATTTCGGGCCGAACACCCTGCTCAAGATCTGGGAGCTGGGCGATAACCAGGAAAGTGCGCAGATCTTTCTCTGGACCAACAACGGCGGGAACATCCAGTTCCAGTTCACCCGCGGTGCCAGCGACATCAATTCGTTCGACTTGAGCGGCTATGCCGGGACGCTGGCCGCTTTGGGAGCGACCTCGTTCACCAAGGTCGGCATCGGCGGGCTGGACGAGAACGGCGCGAGCAAGGGCTTCGATCTGGATGCCGTATCGATCACAGCCGTGCCGGAGCCATCGACGTATGCGCTGATGCTGGCCGGGCTGGGCATCGTCGGCTGGGTCGGACGACGCCGGACCGGAGTCGCCCACTGAAACGGGGTGCATGGCGGCGACGAGCCGCCAGCCGGCCGGCCGGTCAAGCCGCGGCATCAGTGCTGCGCTCGTTCGCCGCGAAGCCCTTGAACCGGCCCTTCTTGAGGTGCACCAGCAGCAGTGAGATGGCGGCGGGCGTCACGCCGGAAATGCGCGACGCCTGTCCGAGCGTCTCCGGCCGGTGCCGGTTCAGCTTCTGTCTCACCTCGAAACTCAAGGCCGGCACCTGGGCATAGTCGAGCTCGGCAGGAAGGCGAAGGTTCTCGAAGTGGGCCGCGCGGGCGACCTCGTCCTTTTGCTTGTCGATGTAGCCCGCGTACTTGACGCTGATCTCGACCTGCTCGATGACCGCGTCCGCCAGTGGCCGACCCAGCTCACTGCGCAGTGTTTCACGTGAAACCACGGTCGCGATCCCCGCTGCCGAGGCCAGCCCGCTCACCGCGTCGAAGCTGACGCCCGGCCGCCGCAGCAGGTCCGCCAGGCTGTATTCATGGTCAATCCCCTTGCCCAGCACCGGCTCGGCCACTTCGACGGGCAAGGTTTCAGGCCGCACCCAGCCGGCGGCCAGCCGTTGCGCTTCTCGCTCCACGGCGTCGCGCTTGCGGTTGAATGCGTCCCACCGTGCATCGTCGACCAACCCCAACTGTCGCCCGATCTCGGTCAGGCGCAGGTCGGCGTTGTCTTCTCGCAGTTGCAGCCGAAACTCCGCGCGGCTCGTGAACATCCGGTAAGGCTCGGTGACTCCCTTGGTGATCAGGTCGTCGACCAGCACGCCAAGGTAGGCCTCGTCGCGCCGCGGCGTCCACGCGTCCTTTCCTCGGACCTGCAGAGCGGCGTTGAGTCCGGCGAAGAGTCCCTGGGCCGCGGCTTCCTCGTAGCCCGTGGTGCCATTGATCTGCCCGGCAAAGAACAGCCCGGAGATGGCCTTGGTCTCAAAGCTGGACTTCAGCGCCCGCGGGTCGAAATAGTCGTATTCGATCGCATACCCCGGCCGCAGGATGTGCGCCTCTTCCAGTCCTTGCATGGAACGAACCGCCGCCCACTGCACGTCGAATGGCAAGGACGTGGAGATGCCGTTCGGGTACACCTCATGGGTGGTCAGGCCCTCCGGCTCGAGAAAGATCTGGTGCGCGTCCTTGTCGGCAAAGCGGTTCACCTTGTCTTCGATGCTGGGGCAGTAGCGCGGCCCCACCCCCTCGATCACGCCGGTGAACATCGGGCTGCGATCGAAGCCCGAGCGGATGATCTCGTGGGTCCGCTCGTTGGTGTGAGTGATCCAGCACGGCACCTGTCTCGGATGCTGCGCGGCATCGCCCAGGAAGCTGAACACCGGAACGGGATCGAGGTCGCCGGGCTGCTCGGTCAAGACGGCGTAGTTGATGGTGCGGCCGTCGATGCGCGGCGGCGTCCCGGTCTTGAGCCGCCCCTGCGGCAGCTTCAACTCCTTCAAGCGCGCCGAGAGGCTGACGGCGGGCGGATCACCTGCGCGCCCCGCGGCATGGCTTTGCAGTCCGACGTGCACCTTGCCGTCGAGGAACGTGCCCGCAGTAAGCACCACGGACCGCGCAGCGAAGCGAATGCCAACTTGCGCCGTGACGCCCGTGACCCGGTCACCGTCGACATGCAAGTCGTCGCATGCCCCCTGGAACAGCCACAGGTTCGGCTGGTTCTCGATGCGGCGCCGGATTGCGGCGCGATACAGCACCCGGTCCGCCTGCGCCCGCGTCGCCCGCACCGCCGGCCCCTTCGAACCATTGAGGATGCGAAACTGGATCCCCGCTTCGTCCGTTGCGGCCGCCATCGCGCCGCCCAGTGCATCGATCTCCTTGACCAGGTGGCCCTTGCCGATGCCGCCGATCGACGGATTGCAGCTCATCTGGCCGAGCGTCTCGATGTTGTGCGTGAGCAGCAGCGTCGCGCAGCCCATGCGCGCAGACGCCAGCGCCGCCTCGGTGCCGGCATGACCGCCACCGACCACGATCACGTCGAACTGCTTCGGGAACAACATCGCACTGCCTATTTTTTGAGCAAACCGAGATTGTAGGCAGCGACGTGCGGGAAGTCACCCGAGAGGGCATGCCGCCCGCACGCGGCGGTGCGCCTTGCACTAAGCTGCGCCGCATGAACTGCCGACCCGGTTGCGGCGCCTGCTGCATCGCGCCCTCGATCTCGTCGCCGATCCCCGGCATGCCGCTGGTGGATGGTGTCAGCAAGCCGGCGGGCGTGCGCTGCGTCCAGCTCTCGAGCGACAACCGTTGCCTCATCTTCGGGCGGCCCGAACGGCCCAGCGTCTGCGCATCGCTGCGCCCGACGCCCGACATGTGCGGCGACAGCCCAGAGCAGGCGTTGCGCTGGCTGGGCGTGCTGGAGCGGCAGACGCGGCCGCGCCCCGGGCAGCCCTAGCCTCAGCGCTTGGCGGCCGCGCCCGACTCCACCGTGCGCAGGTCCTGCGCCACCCGGCCTTCCCCCAGCACGATGACCCGGTTGGCCGACGCGATCGTCTCTGGCCGATGCGCGACGATCACGCGCGTGAGGTTCAGCTGCCGCACGGCCTGGTTGACCAGGCGCTCGCGATCGACGTCCAGCGCGCTGGTCGCCTCGTCGAGGAGCAGGACCTGGGGCCGCTTGTACAGCGCACGCGCCAGCAGCAGCCGCTGCTTCTGGCCACCCGAGATGCTCGTGCCCATGTCGCCGATCAACGTGTGATAGCCCATGGGCATGGCCTGCACCTCGTCGTGCACCGCTGCCACCTTGGCACATTCCTCGATCCACGCCTGATCGGGGCTGGCGTCGAAGAAGCTGATGTTGTCGATGATGGAGCCGGCGAACAGCTGGTCGTCCTGCATCACCGTGCCGATCATCTCCCGCCAGTTGCGCAACCCGAGATGCGACAGCGGCACGCCGCCCACCCGGACCTCCCCGACCTGGGGATCGTGGATGCCCAGCATGAGCTTGAGCAGCGTCGTCTTGCCGCACCCCGACGGGCCGGCGATGGCCACCGATTCACCCGGCTCGATCACGAGGCTCACGCCCTTGAGCACCGCAGGCTCGGCGTCCGAATAACGAAAACCCACGTTGCGCAACTCGATCTGGGCGCTCAGCTGCGCGCGCGGCGGCACGAGGACCTCGGACTCGGGGGGCGTCAGAACGATGTCGGCGAGCCGCTCTCCTTGCAGCTTGAGCATCTTCAGCTCGACCGCCTTGTCGATCAGGCCGCTGATGCGCAAGGCGAACTGCTCCTTGTAGGCAAAGAACGCGAACAGCATGCCGACCGAGAACTTGCGGTCCAGCACCAGCAGCGCACCCACCCAGATCACGGCCACGCGCTCCAGCCCGAACAGCAGCTTGTGGAGCACTCCCAGCACCAGGTCCAGCTTGCGGGTGGCGATGTTCGCGTTCATCGCGTCCACCACCAGGTTCATGAAGCGCGCCTGGCGATCTTCCTGCCGGTTGAACAGCTTGATCGACTGCACGCCGCGCAGGGACTCGAGAAAGTGGCTCGCCTTCTTGGCGTCGTGGATGATGGCTTCCTCGGTCGCCTCGCGCAGCGGGCGGAAGAACGCCCAGCGCAGCACGCCGTAGGCCGCGACGCAGGCCAGCGCGATCGCGGTGAGCGTGCCGCTGTAGAACAGCATCATCGCCAGCGTCAGGGCCACCATCAACCCGTCGAGCACCACCTCGATGAAGGAGGTCGTGAGCGTCTGCTGTATCTGCTGGATCGCGCCGAAACGAGACATCACGTCGCCGGTATGGCGCTTCTCGAACCACGCCACCGGAAGGCGCATCAGATGCGCGAACACGTTGGACAGCCATTGCAGGTTCAGCGTCGACGACAGGTAGAGCACTGCCCACGAGCGGATGGCACCGGTCGCCACCTGGATGAAGACCAGCAGGCCGAACCCGAGGCCGAGTGTGAGCAGAAGGTCTCGGTCGGCGCTCACCAGCACGCCATCCACCACCCACTGCATGAAGAAGGGCGACAGCAGCGTGAACCCTTCGAGCGCCAGCGCCAGCGCGAAGATCTGCAGCAGCGAGCGCCTGAGCCCGGTCACCCGCCCCAGCAGCTGGCGCAGCGTCACGGACTGGCGTTCCACGCGCGGCCGGAATTCCGCGGCGGGCGAAAGCTCGAGCACCACCCCTGTGAAATGCCTGGACACCTCGTCCATGGACATGTGGCGCACCCCGCGCGCCGGATCGTGGATCACCGCCTTGCCGTGCCGCACGTCGGCCAGCACGACGAAGTGGTTGAGGTCCCAATGGAGCACGCAAGGCAGCTGCAGCTGCGGCAGATGCTCCATCTCGGCCCGCAACGCCCGGGCGTTGAGCTGCATCTGGCCGGCCATGCGCGTGAGATCGACCATCGTCGCGCCCTTGAGCGACAGCTGGAAGCGCTGGCGCAGGGTCGGCATGTCGGTGTGCAAGCCGTGGTAGGCCGCCACCATCGCCAGGCTGGCCAGCCCGCATTCGGCGGCCTCGGTCTGCAGCAGCAGCGGCACGCGCCGGCGGCCGAAGCCGAGCCTCAGGGACGAGAAGAATCCGGCCATGCGATGGGTCATGGTGACCTACACGCGGCCCGTCACGCTGAGCAGCGGCTCGAAGATCCACTCGATCAGCCGCCGTCGATCGAGCAGCACGTCGGCCTCCAGCTGCATGCCCGCGGCGAGCGGCTGGGCCTGTCCGTAGGCTTGCACCGCCTGCTCATCGAGAGCCACCGTGATGCGGTACAGCGGTTCGGCCGATGGCGTCGTCTTCAGGCCTTCGGGCAGCGGCAGCCCGGCCAGCTCGGCCGCCTGCAAGGGCGTGCGTGAAACCTGCAGGACCTGACCGGCGTGATGGCCGAACTTCTGGTACGGGAAAGCCTGGTAGCGCAGTTGCACCTTCTGCGACGGCTGCACGAAGCCGATCGCGCTGGACGGCGCGAACAGCTGCGCCTGAAGCCTCGCGTCGGCAGGCAGCAGGCTCGCCAGCGCCGAATTGGGCGTGACGCTGAGCCCCGGCTGGGCGAGCACCGCGGTGACGACGCCGTCCTGCGGCGCGCGGATCACGACGGTCTGCTTCGCCGCGTTCTCGGCCGATGCGCCCGCCAGCGACGCCAGTTCGCGTTCGATCTCGCCGATCGCTGCCTCGCTGCGCAGCGGCTCCTCGCGGCGCCGCGCTTCGAGCACACCCATGTCGCGCAGCTGGGCCGCGCGCCGCAGCGACAGTGCCTGGAGCTTGGCCCGCACCTCCAGAACCTCGGCCTTCTTGGTTCGCAGGTGCGCCGGCGACACGAAGTTCTCGGTCCGCATCAGCGCCTCGTATTGCGCGAGGTCTTGCTGCTTCAGGGCCAGCTGCTCCTCGTACAGGCGCGCCTCGCCGTCCATCTGGGCCAGCTCGCGGCGCATGTCGGCAAGCTGCCGCTCGAACCCGGCCTGCTGCTCCTGCCGCAGCTGCGCAGCCCGGCGCGCCGCCTCCTGCAAGCTGCCGCGGCGTTCGGCGATGCTGTTTTGAACGGCCGCCTCGGTGTCGCCGGCCAGGCTGGCACGGTCCAGCGAGAGCACGAACAGGATGTCGCCGCGATGCACCGACCGGCCTTCCACGACGCGGCTTTCAGCGACGATACCCGCCTGGGGCGGCACGAGCCGCAGCACGCCGCGGTCGGGCACCAGGTAGCCGGTGATGTGCGCTTTGCGGGTATAGCGGCCTTCGACCAGAAAGGCGGCGACGGCGACCGCCACGACCAGCACCAGCGCGGTCAATACCGCCAGCGGCACGGGCCGCACGAGGTGGGTGCTGCCCAGCCACGCCTGCTGTCGTCCTTGGATTACTTCGGGGCGAAACAGGCTCGACATGGCACGGAAGGCAGGAACGGCATGCTCGTCATTGCACCAGCGTGCCGGCCGAGGTGCAACTGCAAGGTCTTACAGGCGGGTCCACGCGGGCTCCCGGGATCGCTCGATGAGCTTGCGCCGCGTCCGCGGTCCAGCGCACGCACCTGGGCCTTCGGTTGTCAATGGCAAAGCTTCGGCATGTGCAAGGCGCGGCGCAGTCGCTGAAATCGCGGCATCTCGCGTGGACGCCGTCGTATCGACGAGCGGGCGAGGTCGAAGTTCACGAGGGCCTGTCATGTCCGCCAATTCATCGACTCGTTCATCTGCTCGGTCCGCAATGGCTGTACCCGCGAGCCGACCGGCGCCTCGGGACTTGTCGGTGCTGTTCCCGCTCTCCGAGCCAGCGCAGCCCTGTCTCGACATGATTGCCCCACCGCTCGCCGCACCGCCATTCGACGTCGAAGGCTCGTCGCCGAGCGAAGGGGCAGCGATTCAGCGCTCGGCCGGCAGGACGAACGGTAGCGCCGAATGAGCGCCGGCCGCACAGAGCTCTTTCGGCCACAAGTCATCAGCCAGGCGGAGAACCACTTCTTCGGAAGCGTGCGACTGGCCAGGAATCCCGGATTCAGTGCCGTCGCCTTCGCATCCATCATCTTCATGGCCGCCCTGCTCGGCTTCGCTGTTCTCGGACACATCACCCGAAAGGCAACGCTGCCCGGCCTGCTGGTTCCTTCACTCGGCTCGCTCAGCATCGCGACGCCGCAGTTCGGCACCCTGTCGAGCATTGCCGTGAAGGAAGGTGAACGCGTCCACGCGGGGCAGACGCTCATGGTCCTCGACACGGATCGCACCACCTCGTCCGGGTCGCTCGCGGACCAGGTCCGGCGCAGCCTTCAAGAACGGCGTCAATCACTGCTCGCCGAGATGCGCATCGCGCGCGCGCTCGCGCAGCAAAAGAGGCTGGCGCTCCTCCAGCGTATCGAAAGCATGCGATCCGAGCAGCGGCAGGCTCAGTCCGAGGTCGATTCATTGCGCCGGAGAGTCGATCTCGCCAAACACAATCACGAGCGCTACCTGGAACTCGCGCGCAAGGGGTTCGTGTCCGACATACAGGTGCAGCAAAAGCAGGAAGACGTCATCGACCTGAGCGGCCGCCTGAGCATCTCCGAGAGAAATGTCTCAGCTCTTCGAAGAGATCAGATGGCCGCGCAGGCGGAAGCAGCGACCGTCGAAGAGACGTCGGCCGCCCAGCTGGAGCAATTGAACAGAAGCCTGTCCGCTCTCGACCAGGAATCCATCGAGAACTCGTCCCGCGGTCGTTTGCTCATCACCGCGCCACAGGCCGGGTTCGTCAGTGGCATGACGGTCCACACCGGTGGGGCCGTGCAACAGGGGCAAACGCTCGCCACACTGCTGCCCGCATCCGCATCCGCCTCCGCAGGCGCGGCCGCCGAAGCGAATCTGCAACTCAGCGCGGAGTTGTACAGCCCCAGCCGGGCCGCGGGCTTCGTCCACCCCGCGCAGCCTGTTTGGCTGCGCTATGCGGCATTTCCGTATCAGCGGTTTGGCATGGCCGCCGGCCGCGTGAAGAGCGTGGACCGCAGCCCCATCAGCCCACAAGACCTTCCCGCCGGGCAAGCCCAGGCACTGCTCAACGCCACTCAAAGCAATGAGCCGCTGTACCGCATACACGTTGCGCTGGAGTCGCAGCATGTCTTCGCGTACGGCGACTCGCTCGCTCTGAAGCCCGGGATGGCGCTGGAGGCCGACGTCATCCAGGACCGGCGCGCCATCTGGGAATGGATGCTCGACCCGGTGCTCGCGGTGCGCCGGTGGCATTGAAGAGTCAGCCCCGACAAGCGGGTGCAGAGGTTGCGGCGTTGCCGCGCACCGCAGGCGTTAGCGGATTGATAACGCGATTGAAATGGAGCGAAGAATGCAGACCCTTTCCGAATCCGAGATCTCTCAAGTGAATGGCGGAGGCCTCATCATTTGCAACAGCATCTCGAGCTGCATCAGCCTGGGCATGAACGTCTACACGCTCGGAGCGGCGGCCTGGAGCACTCTCACCAACGCCATCAGCAACGGCGACACGGTCAACGTCGAGGTCGACGCGATGGGGAACTTCACCAACTGGAACATCTCATCCAGGCAGACGATGTCCCAGTGACACCTGGAGCTACGGCGAGATATCGCCGTCTCCACCGACCAGGGTGCCGACACAGTCCAGCAAGGGTCGACACCTGATTGAATGGAATGCAGGGCAGTCGTCTTCGCGATTGCCCTGTACGCCACACGACGCCGACCATCCGGAGATGCCCCATGACGGCCGAAGCGCCCCTCTTCCACACGCTTGACCGCCTGCGATCGCTACGCCTGTTTGGCCTGTTGCTGATCAGCCTGATTGGAGGTCAATGGCTATTGATTGCGCTCTTTCTCCTGATCCCCTGCGAAGCTTGCAGGGCGTCGAGTCCTCTGGAGCACATGCACACACTCGCCGATCTCCTCTATGGGGTCGCGATCGGCCCGCTGCTGGAATCGATCATTCTCTATGCCGCGATCAAGCTGCTCTCGCGACTGACAAGAAGGATTTCGATCCACTGTCTGGTGTTCGGCGTGTTCTTCGGCGGGCTGCACGCCGTCACTGACGGATCGGTGCGCTGGCTCATCACCGGATTCGCCTTCGCGCTCTACACGGCCGCATATTTCATCTACCAGCGCCGCTACCGGTGGCCTCTCATTCCAATGACCGCGCTGCACGCCGTCAACAATCTCGTGGCAGCGTCTCCATTGCTCATCGCGCTCATGCGTCACGACGGTTCCCAGTAAGCCGGTCAGGCCAGGCGTTGCCGCATGAAGACATTCCTCCAGTCGGAGGCCGCCGAGTGCGGTCTGGTGTGCTGTGCCATGGTGGCTTCGGCGCACGATCCGAACGTCGATCTTTTCGAGCTCCGACGCCGTTTCTCGATTTCCTCGAAAGGATCGACCCTCCAGTCCATCATGGCGATGGCCGGCGAACTCGGCTTCGCCTCGCGCCCCTTGCGCGTGGAGATGGAAGAGCTTTCACAGCTGGCCTTGCCTTGCGTCCTCCACTGGGACCTCAACCACTTCGTGGTGCTGCGCAAGGTCGGGCGACGCCGCGCCACCATCTTCGACCCGGCAGTGGGCGAGCGCGTGATGACGCTGGACGAGGTATCGAAGCACTTCACCGGCATCGCCTTGGAAATGATGCCCTCCGCGACGTTTCGGACCATCGAGAACCGGCCGGCGCGCCTCACCCTGCGGCGACTCACTGGCCGTGTCCGGGGATTGACAGTCGCGATCGCCCGAATCGTGGCCGTTGCGCTCGTCCTCGAAGCGATGAGCCTGATTGCGCCGCTCTTCAGTCAATTCGTCGTCGACGACGCCTTGTCGTCCGGCGACCTCGATCTGCTGTCGGTTCTGGTCCTCGGCTTCGGCTTGATGCTGCTTGTTCAAGCAGCGGTGGCGCTCGCGCGCTCATGGATGCTGCTGGTGCTCGGCCAGTTCATCGCCTTCCGCTGGAAAAGCAACCTGTTCACGCACCTCGTGAACCTGCCGATCGCCTATTTCGAGAAGAGGTACCTGGGCGACATTGTCTCCCGCTTCTCCTCGGTCGACGCCATACAGCGCACGTTGACGGGATCAGTGATCGAGGCGCTTCTCGATGGCGTCATGGCGATCGCCGCTTTCGCCATGATGCTGCTCTACGCTCCCTCCCTCGGCCTGGTGTCGTTGTGCGCAGTGGTGGTCTACGGGTTGCTGCGCATTCTTTCGTACCCGCCGCTTCGACGCGCCGGCGCCGAGCGGATCATCGAGGCCGCCAGGGAGAACACGCACTTCATCGAGACGCTGCGAGCCATCACGGCGCTCAAGCTTTTCAGCAAGGAGGAGGCTCGCCGGTCGAGGTGGCAGAACCTGCTTGCCGAAGTGCAGAACCGCGATGCCAGAACGACGAAGATGACGATGTGGCTCTCGTGCGCCAACACGTTGATCTTCGGCATCGAGAACCTGCTGATCTTCTGGTTGGGCGCCCGCATGATCCTGGCGAGCGGTCACCTGGGGCCCAACAGCACCCCGCTGGCGCCCTTCACGATCGGGATGCTGCTGGCCTTCGTGAGCTACCGCGGCCAATTCACGGGCCGTGTCTCGGCGCTCATCAACCATGCCGTCGATCTACGACTCTTGAACCTGCATCTCGAGCGAGTCGCCGACATTGCCCTGACAGCGCCGGAGCGCCACCTGGGCGGCAACGCTTCGGACACGCCGTCCGTCGAATTGGATCATCTCCCGGCCAGCATCGAACTGCGCGACGTCAGCTTTCGGTATGGCGACGCGGAACCGTGGATCTTGCGGCATGCACACCTGAAGATCGAGGCCGACTCCTGTGTGGCATTGACGGGCGCATCCGGCTGCGGCAAGACGACGGCGTTGAAGGTCATGTTGGGCCTGCTGTCGCCGACCGAGGGCGAGGTTCTCTATGGTGGCCAGCCATTGAGTCGTTTGGGACTTCACAACGTCCGGCGACAGTTCGCCACGGTGATGCAAGAGGATGCGCTGCTCGCCGGAACGATCGCTCAGAACATCTCGTTCTTCGATACCAGCCCGCGATCGGACAAGCTCGACGAGTGCGTTGAGTTGTCGTTTTTGCGCGCCGATCTGGCCCACATGCCGATGGGGCTGCGCACGATCGTCGGTGATCTCGGTTCAGGTCTGAGCGGCGGGCAGAAGCAACGCATCCTGCTGGCACGCGCACTCTACAAGCGGCCCGCCGTTCTCGCCTTGGACGAGGCCACCAGTCACCTTGATGTCTGGAGCGAGCGCGCGATCGTGGCAGCGCTGCGCAAGATCAGCATGACTCGCCTCGTGATTGCCCACCGGCCTGAGACCATCGCAGCGGCGGACCGCGTCGTGGGGATGCACGAAGGACAGTTCGTGGAAGTCGGCCATGGCGCTGCCGATCTCGGCTCAATCCACCAACGGCCCGCCGGTGCGATGTCGCCCACACGAGAGGCGGCCAGCGGATAGCGGTCTCAACGGCAGCTGGTCACTTCAGGCGATCAGTTTCGTGCGCAGCGCCTTGACCACCGCCTGGTGCTTGCTCACGCAACCGAGCTTGCGGGCGGCGTTGTTCAGATGGCGCGCGGCCGTCTGCGCGCTGATGCCGAGAATCCGTCCCACCTCCCAGGCGGTCTTGCCCTCCGCCGTCCAACGCAGGCATTCCAGTTCACGCGCAGTGACGGCGCTGTAGTCGGGCGGCGGCGATTCGCACGCGAGCAAACCGGCGCCGACCTGCAATGCGAATGCCGGCCCGGCGGGCGGGCGACTGGCGAACCGGAATGGCGCTCTGCGCCTGATGGCGGCGACCCTGCCGCGCAGCCCTGCATGCATTCGTTCGGCCCTCCGCTGTGCCCGACGGTCTGAGCAACGACCTCGGAATCAAAGATCGTCGGCGCACGTCCGCCTCCAGTCAATGGAACCAAAGAGGGAGGCGCGGCGGGATACGCGCTGCAGCAGTGGGCATCCCGGCAAGTGGACACCGCGGCCAAGCCGCGGTTTGGCCGCTTGTCAATGGCAAAGGTTTGGCATAGCCAGCACCCGAGTCCGCGATTGAAATGTCACTCGCTCGCCGTCACGCCGCCTGAACACCTGAACGCCCGAACACACCGCCCATGTCCGCCGACTCATTCCAGCCGCCCCCGTCGACCAACGCGCCGGCACGCCGCAGCACAGATTCGCCATGCGACCTGTCCATTGCCGGCCTGGCGCCGCAGGCCTCGCCTTCGCCCGCTGTCCCGCTCGTGGTCGTATCGCGCGAGCAGCTCCAAGCCCTGTCCTTCGCCCATGGGCACACAGAGATCTTCCCGCACCACCCCGGCGTGGATGCGGCGATCGTCGGGGCGCAACGGCATGGCATCACCACATGGATCGCCACCCGCGCCGCTTCGACCGGCGTTTGGCTGTCGTGGCAATGGGCGCAACTGGAGTCCAGTGTCGTGATGCTGCTCAATCCGCTGAACCTGCGTTCAAACATGGAAGTCATCGATACGCAAGACAAGCGCCTGAACGCCATCGAATCAATGATTCATTTCAACCGCGTCATCCACCGCCTCGACTGGCACCGTGTGATTCAACGGGCCAATGGCACAAGGTCTGCATGAGATGAACAGCGAACCGCAGCGGGCGGCGGGCCACGATTTCGGCATGAAGGACACTGTGCCGGCACCGGCGCGCGACGGCATCGAGTCGTTGGAAGAGATGCCCGTCAGGCCGTCATCGGGCAAGGTTCCCTTGCACCGTCTGGTCATCACCGGCCTGCAGTGGCTGGCGCGACCGCTCGCCGCCCTGGTCGCCACCTATTTGCTGTTGTTCGTCCACAGATAGCAGCGGCGTCTGCGTACGCCTTCGCGCTCGGCACGGCGCGAGGTCATGCCAGCCCGTCGGCTCGTCAGGCGATCAAGCCCGCGCGCAGAGCCTTCACGACCGCTTGGTGCTTGTTGACGCAGTTCAGCTTGCGGGCCGCATTGTTGACATGCCGCACCACCGTGCTCTCACTGATCCCGAGGATGCGTCCGACCTCCCACGCAGTCTTGCCCTCCATGGTCCAGCGAAGACACTCGAGCTCGCGCGCGCTCGGGCTTTCCGTTTGTGCGTCAGCGACTCTGGGCAACAGAATTCGCAAGGCCGCGTCGACCGCATGAGCAGCGAAGAGCTGCACTTCAGCGACCATGCGGGTCATCTCGTCCGCGTGCCGGGGTAGCCGCTCGGCGCGGTCTACGCCAAGACAGAAGTGGCGGCCCTGCGGCAAATGCAGGGCGAAGGCAATGCCCGTCCGATATCCGTGGCTGGCCTGTATCTCCCACTTGTCAGCGCACCCGGCGTCGATGTAGGTGCCCTGATTCCAGACAACTGGAACGTGGCTGCGCTTGCATCGCTGCATCACGGGGTCACGGCGCCCTCCGTCTCTGTCTTCGATGAGCTGGCGATATGCCGGTGGCGCGTTGTCCACGCCGACGAATTCGGATTCGCTTCCCAGACGATCGATCACTGCGACAGCGTTGAACGTGTCGAAGCCGAGCTGACGAGTGAAACGAAGCGCTTCGTCGAACAACTCTTTGCAGGTCGTCACTCGCTGAACTGACGTGAACTCCTCGAGCAATCGCATCGGATCAGATCAGCGCCATGCGCAACGCTCTCAGCGCAGCTTGGTACTTGTTGGCGCAGCCCAGCTTCTGTGTCGCGTTGCTGACGTGCCGCGCCAC
>DATFAY010000526.1:0-2566 GCA_035254085.1 Piscinibacter sp. | reverse complement strand
GCGGGGTGCGCCGCCATCGCGTTCTCGAGCATCAGCGGGTCGATGTTGTGGCCGCTGCGGATGATCAGGTCCTTGGTGCGCCCGGCGATGTGCAGGCGGCCCTGCCCGTCGGTGTAGCCCAGGTCGCCGCTGTTGAGCATGCCGTCCTCGAACATGCCGGCGTCATGCTCCGGGTTGCGGTAGCCGGGCGAGACGTGCGGGCCGCGGACGGTGATCACGCCGATCTCGTTCGTTTCGCAGGGCGCTCCGAGGCGGCCGTTGGGCTCCAAGCGGCGAACCACGACCTCGGTGTAGGGCAGGGGCCATCCGACGGAGCCGACGCCGCCGCTGCCGGCCACGGGGTCGATCGCGATCAGGCCCGAGGCCTCGGTCATGCCGTAGACCTCGAACAGGCCGCGGCCGATGACCTGCCGGAAGCGTTGGCCGACGGCCGGCGGCAGCGAGGCGGCACCGCAGAAGCCCGCGCGCACGCGGCTGATGTCGGCGCCGTCCAGCGGCACCTCCAGCACCGCGCCCATCGAGGTCGGCACCGCGCCGACCAAGGTCGCGCCGTGCTGAGCTGCGAGGCGCCAGAAGCCTTGCACCATGGCCGGGTTGCGCAGCCCGCCGGGCGACATGACCAGCAGCTCCACCCCCGCCATGAAGGCGCTCAGCGCGCAGAACACCGTGCCGCCGACGTGAAAGAGCGGCAGCGTCGCGGTGAGCGTGTCGGTCGAGCGCATGTCGCCCAGCACCGCGCCGCCCAGGGCGGCCACGAGCTGGCTGCGGTGCGTGTGCGCGACCAGCTTGGGCGTGCCGGTGGTGCCGCCGGTGTGGAAGTAGGCCGCCACCTCGTCGTCGCGGCCCGGATCGCCGAACAGCAGTCGGTCGTCGGGCTGCGCCATCAGGGCGGTGTGAAGGTCCAGCACGCCTTCTTCGAGCGGCGTGCCGGGCGGCGAGATCCGCAGCAGCGTGAGCTCCGGCATCTGCGCGCGCAGTGCCAGCGCCTTCTGCCAGATGTCGAGCACGGGGTGGGGCCCGAGCGCGACCAGGATGCGCGCGCCCGAGGCTTTCAGCAACTCGGCGATGTGCTGCGGCTGCAGCAGGAAGTTGATCGGCACCGCGTAGCCCGCGCTCTCGGCGCCCCACAGCACGGCATGCGTCTCGACCAGGCTGGGCAGCATGTAGGCCACGCCGGGGCGCGGCCCGCCGAGCGAGCCGAACAGGTTGGCCGCGCGCCGCACCAGGCCGAGCAGCTCCCGGTAGCTGACGCGCCGCGGCTGCTCCTCTGGCGCGCCGGTCATCAGCATGGTGATCGCGTGGCGATCGGGGCGTCGGGCGGCCGCATCGATGAACACGTCGAGCACGCTGCGCTCGGGAAGACGCTCCTCGAGCGGCATCTGCGCCTCGAATCGCAGCAGGTCGTCACGGTTGCGAACCGGAATCTCGGGCAGGATCGCCATCGCCTCTTCTCCATGGATGCAGCGCGGCGGACATTAACCCGGCGTAAGCCCGCGGCATACGCAGGTCTACCCCGACGGCGCGCCGGACGGCGTCCCCGTGCGCAAATGGCGCGGCCGGCGTGACGCGCGTCAAACGAGGCCTGCGCGAGCGCTGCAGCCGGGCGCACGCGCGGCCGAATACGTGGTATCCATAGCGCATGGCCGCTGCGTGCGGACGCTTGCGAACCGCACGGTCAGGCCACGACCAGGAAAGGAAGTCGTCATGCATTCAGCCGAACAAGGGTTCTCGGGCGCCATCGGCCCCTGGGGCTTTGCCGCCATCGAGGCGGACATGAGGGTGGGGCAGGAGCACGCGCTGCTGAGCGTCGTGGGCGTCGAACAGGAGCCCGCGCCGATGGTGCTGGGCCATTGGGGATTCGCTATCGAGGAGGCTCACATGACCGCGGCGCGGCTGCGCGTGGAGCGGTGCTTCGCGGAGCCCGACAACGACCTCGTCGGCCATCCCGGCCGGTTCGCCGCGGGCGACGAATTCCTGAGCGACACGCGGGACTGGGTGGCCATTCCGGCGTCCTTCATCGGCGTCGCCATCCCGGCGGGCACGTGCGTGCGCCGGGTCGTCGCTCACTGAGAGCCAAGCTGCCGGCGTGGCCGCAGCGGCGGCGATTGCAGCGGCGACGGCGTTCGCGGTATACCTGTCGCCCGCTTGACTTCCGCGTAGGCGCAGCATGGACAGATTCACGGGCGGTTGCCTGTGCGGCAACGTCCGAATCGTGGCGACGGGACGGCCTTACCGGGTCGGACTCTGCCACTGTCTCGACTGCCGCAAGCATCACGGGGCGCTCTTTCACGCCTCGGCGATATTCCCTCAGGACGCAGTGACGATCGACGGCGAGACACGCGACTACGCCGGGCGCTTCTTCTGCCCGCGCTGCGGCTCCTCCGTCTTCTCGCGCACCGCCGACGAGATCGAAGTGAACCTGGGATCGCTGGATGCGCCCGACCAGTTCGAGCCGACCTACGAGCTCTGGACCATCCGTCGCGAGACCTGGTTGCCGCCGTTTCCGGTCACGAGGCGATACGAGCGTGACCGCGAGGGCACGGGGCGTCTCGAAGAGTAGCCCGCT
>DATFAY010000525.1:0-2563 GCA_035254085.1 Piscinibacter sp. | reverse complement strand
GCGAGCGCGGGCATCGGCTTCGCGATTCCCGTCGACGAGGTCAACCGCATCGTGCCGCGGATCATCCGCGACGGCCGCATGGTGCGCCCCGCCATCGGCATCACGGCCGGGCCCGACGCGATGCGCCAGGCGCTCAAGCTGCCCAAGGGAGTGCCGCTGGTGCGCGTCACGCCGGGCGGGCCCGCGCAACGCGCCGGCCTGCAGCCCTTTGCGCGCGGCAGCGAGGGCGGCATCGTGGCGGGCGACGTGATCACCGCGGTCAACGACGAGGCGGTGGCCGACCTCGACGACATGCTCACGGTGTTCGAGCGCTTCCAGCCGGGCGACAAGGTCACGCTCACGCTGTGGCGCGCCGGCAAGACCCGCAAGCAGGCGGTCACGCTCGGCGAGTCGGACGAATAGCGCGGTGCGGGCAGGGGCGCGGCGGGTCGCTACACTTCCTCGCCTTCTTGTCCTGACGCGTCCCATGCCCGCCCGTCCCGCCGTCCTCGCGCAGTACCTCCTTCCCAAGCAGGCGCTGACCGCGCTGGCCGGCAAGTTCGCCTCGGCGCAGGCCGGCGCCACGACGACCGCAGCGATACGCTGGTTCGTGCGGCACTACGGCGTCGACATGAGCGAGGCGGCCGAGCCCGACATCGCCGCCTACAAGAGCTTCAACGACTTCTTCACGCGTGCGCTCAAGCCGGGCGCGCGCCCGCTCGCGCCGGCCGAGCTGGTGTGCCCGGTGGATGGCGCGATCAGCCAGTTCGGCCGCATGGACCGCGACCGCATCCTGCAGGCCAAGGGGCACCACTACACGACCACTGCGCTGGTCGGCGGCGACGCCGCGCTGGCCGCGCAGTTCGAGCATGGCAGCTACGCGACGCTGTACCTGAGCCCGCGCGACTACCACCGCATCCACATGCCGTGCCGCGGCCGGCTCACGCGCATGATCCACGTGCCGGGCGACCTCTTCTCGGTCAACCCCGGCACGGCGCTGGGCGTGCCGGGGCTGTTCGCGCGCAACGAGCGCGTCGTGTGCGTGTTCGAAGGCGCGCGCGGACCCTGGGTGCTGGTGCTGGTGGGCGCGACCATCGTCGGCAGCATGGCGACCGTGTGGCACGGCGTCGTCACGCCGCCGCGCTCCGGGCAGGTGCGCGAGTGGCGCTACGACGATCCGGCAGTGACGCTCGAGCAGGGCCAGGAGATGGGCCGCTTCCTGCTCGGCTCGACGGTGGTCATGCTGTTTCCCAAGGACACGCTGCAGTTCAACCCCGACTGGCGGCCCGAGCGCCCGGTGCGCCTGGGCGAAGCGATGGCCGACGTGGCGGGCTGAAACCGGTGTCCGGCGCTCAGCCCACGCGCTGCGAGTCCATGGTCCAGTTGGTCTCCCAGCGCTCGCCGTCGAGCGAGAACGCCTGCTCCCAGCGGATGCGCTGCGGGCCGCGGCGCCACAGGAAACGCGCGAAGACGAAGCGCCCGTCGTCTTCGTCGGTGCCATAGAACGCGCCATGCTCGCCGTCGAAGCCGCCGTGCACCGGCGGGAACAGCTTGCCGCTGGTGCTGTTGATCCAGTAGATCGACCATCGTCGCGCGGCCAGGTCCAGCGTGCGCACCGAGCAGCCGGAGAAGCCGCAGCTTGCGAAGTGGTTCTCGTCGACGCTCACGATGCCGCCGAGGTGGCTCCAGGCCTGGCTGGTGCCTTCGAACTCGTCCCAGTCGTCGCAGCCGACGTGGCGCTCGCGCAGGCGGCGGTTGTGGATGGCCCAGCGGCCGACGAGGAAGTCGAAGTCATGCGGCTGTCCGATGAAGCGGGGCGAGGCGGTGGTCATGCGATCTCCTTGGTGGGAACGGTGGAAAGGGCCGGCGAAGCCGCCCTTGCGTGCAACGCGGAACGCGCCGTGGGCGCGAGCCGTAACGTCTTGAGCGGTGCGCGCAGGTGGCGCTGCAGCGCGGGCAGGATCTCGTCTCGCCACGAGGGCGAGGCCTTGCGCGCCTCGACGTGGGCGCGCAGCGCCGCGTCGTCGTCGAACACGCACACCCACACGAGCGCGTTCACGCCCTCGCGCACCGGCAGGCGCGGATAGTTGTTGGTGCGCGGCTCGGTGACCAACCCGGCCGCCACCCGCGCCCCCAGGTGCGCCAGCAGCGGCGCCACTTGCAGCCGCACGAGCGCATCGAGGCCGCACGCGTGGGCCGGCGCGTCCAGCAGGCCGATCGTCACCGTCACCACCCCGGGCGCGTTGCCGGCGTCGCCGATCGGCGCGCGCGCAGGCGGCCCGGCGCCGAAGGCCAATGAAGGATGCAGCGGGCGCAGCAGCAGCACGTCGTCGCTGTCGACCATGGTGGCGTTGGCCTCGTCGCGATGGGCGCGCCAGACCGGGCCGTCGTAGAAGGCGGCCAGCGCGCGCGGCCGCAAGTCCATGTCGCGAAAGCCGCGCAGCCACACGAAGCGGTCCATCGCGTCGAGGTCGCGGAAGGTGCCGAGCACGTGCATGCCGAGGGCTTCCTGGCTCTCGACGAACTCGCGCTCGAAAAGGCTGATGAGGGTCTCGCGCCGGCCGCGGTGCAGCGTGTACTGGCG
>DATFAY010000524.1:0-2832 GCA_035254085.1 Piscinibacter sp. | reverse complement strand
CAGAGCGACGAAATTGCGGTGCTCGCTGCTGAGTACGTGCGGGCCGATGTCGATCACGTCGCCGGTGGCGCGGTCGGTCCAGCTGCACGCGCGCCCTCCGAGCCGGACCGACTGCTCGAACAGCTCGACGCGCAGGCCTGCGTCGGCGAGCGCCAGTGCGCACGAGAGCCCGGCGACGCCGCCGCCGGCAACGAGCACGTCGGCGTCGGGTGCCATGGCCTTGTCCTGCAAGCGCTGTTCCCGACGGGCATGCAAGCTGCCCGCGAACGAAGATCACGCAGCCGCCGTCCGCGGCCGCGAAGGAGCGTCTCCATGAAGACTAGCCATCCGGGCACATCACCCGGCGCCGACAAGACGCAACGGTCGACGACCCACCCCGACCCTGCTGGCACGCACCGGCCGGAGCCGGTGGACCCCGCCCAGGAGTCGGTGGCGGGCGAAGAAGACCCTGGCGCGGCGCTGGAACTCGACACCGAGCCCCAGCCGCCGCGCCGGCCCGCGTCGCGCAAAGGCGCGCGCGAACGCTAGCCGGGCCACGGCACGCGGCTCGGCGAGCGACTCACTGACGTGCTCAGTGGTGGCGGTGCTCGGTGCCGCGGCCCAGCAGATAGGCGCCGGCCAGCAGGCCACCGGCGACCAGCATCGCGCCGGTGGGCAGCGTGCGTGCGGCGTTGAGCGCCATCTCGCCGGCATGCGGCGCGGCCAGCTGCAGGCGTCGCTTGGTCATCTGGGCGCCCAGCTCGCACAGGCGATCGGCCGTCATCAGACGCTCGGCAGCCGGCAGCAGCACCGTCTCCTCGTCGGCCACGTGGTGGATGACGTGCCGCATCAGCTCCATGAAGCGCGCGTCGCACTGCGCGTCGTCGGCTTCCATGCCGCGCAGCTCCTGGCTCAGACGGCGCATCTCGTCGTGCTCGGGCTTGGCTTGCGCCAGCACCTCGTTGCCGCTGTCGACCTGGCGCAGCGCCGGGTAGAAGATCTCTTCCTCCAGCTGCGCATGGATGTCCAGCGCCAGGCAGATGGTCTCGATGATCGCGTGCTTCTTCGAGGGCGAGGCGTCGGCGGCGTACTTGTGCGAGGTCATCATCACGTGCGAGTGATCGGTGCGGATCATCGCGGTGATGCTGGGCGACAGCTTGCCCAGGATGGTGCTCTTGTCCATGTCGCGCTCCTTGGTCCGGTAGGACGGAGCGCGCTGCAACCCGCGTTCCCGCGCGGCGTTCAGAGCAAGGCGCGGATGGCCCCGGCGCGGCGGCGCGCGGACGGGTGCGTGGCGTTGTCCTGGGTGGTGCCGATGCGGTCGAACAGGCGCGCGGCATCCAGCGGGTCGTAACCCGCCTGCTGCATCAGCCGCACCGCGTACGCGTCGGCGGCCAGTTCGTTGCGGTGCGACACCGCGCTCAGCCCCGACGCCACCGCGGCGCGTGCGGCCGCCTCGTCCGCGGCCCCGCTGACGGCCGCGGCAACGAAGCTGCTCACAGCGGCATGGTGCTGCAGCTGGATGTGACCGAGTTCGTGCGCGAGGATGAAGAAGCGCTGCGAGGGAGGCAGCCGCGTGAGTCGCACGCTGACGACGATGGTCTGGCCCTTGTGCACGAAGCCGTCGACCTCGCAGTCCTTGACCTCGAACTGAACGTCCTGCGGCACGGGGGCGAGGGTTTCGAAGCGCGCAATATCGGCTTCCATCGTCTTGCGCCGCGGGTTGCCGGGCGCCACGGCGCTGCAGCCGGATGGGCTGGCCTCGAGCTGCTCGACGATGCGGTCGACCAGGGGGTCGGCGTGCGCGGCGCCTGCCATCAGCAAGGCGGCGAGGATGACGATGGTCTTGATACAGCCCCCGCGTGCGTGTCTTCGGTGAAGACATCACTGTCGGGGGCAAGGACTTTTTCGAAGCGGCGAGAAGCGGCCGATTCACCGCCCTGTTAGGCGGTTCGAGGGAGAACCCGAGGTGGTTTCGATCCTGCGGCGAGCAGGAACTACACGGTGCGCGAGCCGCCGGCGCTCGACGATTGCAAGCCACCCAGCAGCAGCCGCGCTTCCTCGATCCATTCGGACACGGGGAAGCGGGCCTCTTCAGTGCGGGCGCTGTCACGGTGCTCGAGGTAGCGCTGCGCCTCCAGCCCCATGACCAGGCGCTGCGCCGCGTCGAGATGGCGGGCCAGCAGCGGCAGCAGGTCGCGGCGCTCGTGGTCCAGCAGGCGCTCCGTCGCGTCGAGCAGGCCGGCGAGCTCCGTCGCGAAAGACCCTGCGTCGTGGCGCAAGGTCAGCAACTCGGCAAAGGAATGGGACAGGCGCGCGTGGCGCACCAGCACGTCGGAGCTCACGTCCTTCCACCCCATGGAGCGCAGGCCGGGGTACACGGCCTTCTCGATCGCGTTGAGATGGCCGCCGAGTGCGGCCGCGAACTGCTTGAACCTGGCTGGGGCGTCGGCGGGCGCGCAGGCGCGAAGGTCGAGCCCCATGCGGCGCAACAAGTCGTGGTCCGCCTCCAGGACGGCGGCAATCTCGTGTTTCATTGGCTGCTCATGTCCCCGTGTGCGCAGGCCGCATGCAAGCGGAGTGCCGCGGTCGATGAGGTGCTCTTGCGCAGTCACAGCCGTTCCGCGCCGGCAAAAGCTTCAGGCAAGCGGCAAGCATTGCCGTCGAAATGCAACGGCATGGACCTGGCGGATCGCGTTTCAGCCTACCCGCGCGGTCAACATCTCGAGCGCCTTGAGCGCCTGGTTCACGTCATAAGGTTTCTGCAAGAACGCGTCGTAGACCTGGCAACGCGGCCGCACCATGTCCTCGGGCAGGCCGCTCGTCATGACGATCGCGATCTCTCGCGTGGCC
>DATFAY010000523.1:0-5977 GCA_035254085.1 Piscinibacter sp. | reverse complement strand
GGAGAGCGCAGCTGCTCGATCCGCTTGCTCAGCTCGATCCACGCGGCCTCGGCCTCGGCACTCGCCTCGCCGGGGAAGAAGTCGATGGAGCGCACGCCGTCGTACTCGCGCTGCAGCCTGCGCTGCAGCCGCGTCAGCTCGGTGGCCGACAAGGCACGCAGGCCCCGATGGGCTTCCTTCCAGGCATGACGCAGTTGCGCGTACTCCTCGCTGCGATCGAAGAGCTGCCGCCAGGCCAGCGCCTCGTCTTCGCTCATCGGCTCGACAGCCATCAGCCACGCCACGCCGCCTTCGCTCGTGCATTCATCGCCCAGCTCGCGCAGCGCGTCGACGCGCTCCGGCGCGGCGGGCAGCAGGTAGGCGCCGTCGCGCAGCGCCATGCAGCCGAGCGCCTTGAGGCCGCGCCACACGCGCATGCGGGCGGTCGCGCCATGGGTCGGCAAGGACACGACCAAGAGCAGCCAGCCGGCGGTTTCGTCTCGAGCAACCATGTCGTGACTATAACGACAATGTCTCGTATCCTACAAGGATGCCACGCATTCAACAGGGCCTGCCGAAGCGCGCATCCCGCCCGGGCGCGCGCTGGCTGCTGCCGGGCGGCGTGGCGCCCGAGGCCGCGCCCGTGTTGGCCGCGCGGGCGCTTCGTGCGCTGGCCGATGGTTGCATCGCCATCGTGCTGCCGGCGTACCTGCTCGCACTGGGCATCGGCACGCTGCGGGTCGGCGTCATTGCGACCGCCACGCTGCTGGGTTCGGCCATCGGGACGATCGCGGTCGGTGTCTGGGGCCATCGATTCCGTTCGCAGCGCCTGCTGGTCGCGGCCTCGCTGCTGATGGCCGCCACCGGTGCCGGCTTCTGGGGCTTCACGTCGTTCTGGCCGCTGGTGGTCGTCGCCTTCGTGGGAACGTTGAACCCGAGCGCCGGGGACGTGAGCGTGTTCCTTCCTCTGGAGCACGCGCGGCTTGCATCGGCCGCCGAGGGCCAGTCGCGAACGGAGCTGTTCGCGCGCTACAGCGTGCTGGGCGCGCTGTGCGCGGCGATGGGTGCGCTGCTCGCAGGCTTGCCCGACGCTCTCGTGGCCCACGCCGGCGTCTCCCGGCTCGCCGCGCTTCGGAGCATGTTCGGGCTGTACGCGCTGATCGGCGTGGCCGTGTGCGCGCTTTACCGCGAGACCGGCAACGACGACGCGCCGGCTCCCGCGGCGGCGGCCGCTCCGCTCGGCCCATCGCGGCCGATCGTGGTGCGCCTGGCCATGCTGTTCAGCGTCGACGCTTTCGCCGGCGGCCTGGTCGTCAATGCACTGCTGTCGCTCTGGCTGATGCAGCGGTTCGGGTTGTCGCTGGCGCAGTCGGGTGGCTTCTTCTTCTGGGCCGGCCTTCTCAGCGCGGCGTCCCAGTTCGCGGCGCCGCTTGTCGCCAAGCGCTTCGGGCTCCTTAACACGATGGTCTTCACCCACATCCCGTCGAGCGTGTTCCTGATGGCCGCGGCGCTCGCGCCCAGCCTGCCGCTGGCCCTGGGCCTGCTTCTCGCGCGCAGCGCGTTGTCGCAGATGGACGTGCCGACGCGCTCGGCCTACGTGATGGCGGTCGTGACCGCGTCCGAGCGTCCTGCGGCCGCAAGCATGACGGCCGTGCCACGCAGCCTCGCCGCGGCGATCAGCCCGGCGCTGGCCGGCGCCATGTTCTCGGCGGGCTGGATCGCGGCCCCGTTGCTGGCCTGCGGCGCCTTGAAGATCGGCTACGACCTGGCGCTGTGGCGGGCATGCCGGCGCAGCCGGCTGGACGATCCTCGATGACCGGCCGCCCTCACGCCCCTTCCGCCCTTTCCGCCCCCAGCGGCAACTCCACCTCGAACACTGCCCCGCCCCCGGCGCGATTCCTCGCCGACAGCCTCCCGCCGTGCTGCTCGACGATCCCGTAGCTGATCGACAGCCCCAGCCCCGTCCCTTGCCCGACCGGCTTGGTGGTGAAGAACGGATCGAACACACGCGACAGGTGCTCGGGCGCGATGCCCGGGCCGTTGTCGGCGAAGCGCAGCCGCGCCACGCCGGCCGCGTCGTCGCGTTCGAGCTCGATCGCGAGGCGTGCATCGGCCTGCTGCCCCACCGCATCGGCGGCGTTCTGGATCAGGTTGAGCATCACCTGCATCAGCTGCCCCGCGCTGCCGATCACGATGCAGCCTTCGCTCACGCCGTGCCATTCGATGGTGAAGCGCGGTGCGGTGCCCTTGCGCACCCAGTGGATCGCGCGCTCGACCACGGCGCCCAGGTTCACCGGGCTGCGCTCCTCGCGGTCCACGGCCGAGAAGCGCTTCAGGCCGGCCACGATGTCGGCCGTGCGCTGCGCGCCTTCCTCCATGCCTTGCAGCAGCGAGGGCAGGTCGGCCAGCAGCGCGTCGATGCGCAGGCCGCTGCGCAGGCCGCTCATCTCGGCCGGGGTGGCGCCCTCGTGCAGCGCGCCGAGGTAGCGCTGCAGCCGCTCGCCGTAGCGCTGCAGCGCGTGCACGTTGCCGCGCACGAAGCTGATCGGGTTGTTGAGCTCGTGCGCCACGCCGGCCACCAGGCGGCCCAGCGAGGCCATCTTCTCCGAATGCAGCAGCTGCTGCTGCGTGCGCTTGAGCGCCTCGTGCGTCTCCTGAAGCGCGCGGTAGGCCCGCTTGATCTCGGCCAGCGGCCGGCCCACGAAGACGTGGCCGGCACGCTTGCCGCCGGCACTCACGCGCACGCTGCAATTGAAGTCCACCGGCACATGCTGCCCGGCCGCATCGAGCAGTTCGAGCTCCACCGTGGCGCTCGGGCGCATCACCAGCAGCGTGTGCAGCGTGTGGTGAAGCCGCGCGGCGCTCACGGCGTCGGCCAGCAGCCCGGCGAAGGGCTGGCCGCGCAGCTCGGCGTCGCTGCGGCCCACCAGCTGGCACAGCGCGGCATTGGTCTCCTCGATCACGCCGCTGCCGTTGCAGGCGATCAGCACGTCGCTCATCGAGGACAGCAGGCTCAGGATGAACTGCTGCGTCTGCTCCAGCTGCGCGTTCTTCTCCTCGAGCGCCACCTCGTCGGCCACCAGCTGGGTGTAGACCTCGTCCATCTTGTGGATCACGTCCAGCCAGGTCGATTCGTCCACGCCCTGCAGGTCGGCGGGCGCGGGCGGCGGCGCGGGGCGCTGGGTCATGATGTGGCCTTTCCAAGCGAACGCCGCGGATCCGGCTTCGCCGGGCCGCTGGTGTTGCCCCCTTGAGGGGGCGCGCGAAGCGCGTAGGGGGTGTTCACGTCAATGCACGGTGCACACCATGCACGGGTCGAACGATCGCACCACGTGCTGCACGGCGATCGGCATGGCATCACCCTCGGCCGCGGGCGTGCCCACGAGCGCGGACTCCAGCGCACCCGGCGTGCCGGCCGCATCGCGCGGCGAGAAGTTCCAGGTCGTGGGCGCGACGATCTGGTAGTTGGCGATGCGCCCGTGCCGCACCGACAGCCAGTGCCCCAGCGCGCCGCGCGCCGCTTCGGTCAGGCCCACCGCATCGCCCTCGTCGGGCAGCCTGGAGGCGGCGAAGTAGGGCTCGTCCGGCGCCAGCGCCTGCAGCCATTGCTCCATCTTCGGCAGCACCACCGCCACTTCGAGCAGGCGCGCCAGCACGCGCGTGTAGACCGTGCCGCCGCAGCGCGCCACCGCGGCGCGTACCAACGGCTGGCCGGCCGCGAGCTGGCGCGCGAGCGCGCCCGTCTCGACCACGCGGCCGGCCAGGCGCGGCGCCTTGTTCCAGGTGTAGGCACCGTGCTTGTCGGGCGCCGGGACGGTGACGCCCTCGCGCGGGTGCCGCGGCGTGCCGCGCTCGTCGGCCATCCAGGCGTGCGAAAGGTCTTCGTCGATGCGGTCGAGCTCCAGCGCCGCGAGTTGCCGGGTGTCTTCCGCCCAGACGCCGCGCGGCACCAGCGCCCGGCCGTCGGGCTGCACATAGGCGCCCGCGCTCAGGTAGCGGCCGGGGCCGCGGCCCAGGCGGTCCAGATGCAGCGACCGCGCCAGGCCGAGGAAGAAGCGCAGGTCGCCGGCGCCCGCGGCCCGGTCCGTCCAGTCATCGAGCGCGGCCTCGTCGGCGATCTCGGCGACCGCTTCGAGCGGGGCGCCGAACAGTGTCTCCTCGACGAAGCTGCGGAACTCGCGCACCAGCGCCAGCAGGCGCAGGCACTCGCTGCCTTCCAGCGCGCGCGCGCTGCCGCCGGGCACCACGCTGCCGCTCATCGGCCACTTGCCGCCCAGCGTGCCCATGAGCATGAACCAGCGCTGGCGCGCGGCGACGGCGCGCCGTGCATGTTCGCCGCCGTGGGCTGCGAAGCGCCGCCTGGCCTCGGCGAACCACGCCTCTTTCGCATACGGCTCACGCGCGAAGTCGGGCATGAAGAAGAGGTAGAAGTGCGTGACATGGTCGGCCAGGTTCTCCACCGCCGACATCAGGTTCACCGCATGCACGCCATTGGGCGGCGGCGCGGCCCCCGCCAGCGCGGCCAGCGCGCGCGCCGCCGCCACCGATTGCGACAGCGAGCAGATGCCGCACACCCGCGGCACGATGGTGAGCGCGTCGGCCGGCGCGCGGCCCTGCAGCATGTTCTCGAAGCCGCGGTACAGCGTGGAGCTGACGAAGGCCTCGCGCACGCAGCCGTGCTCGGTCTCGAGCCGCACTTCGAGGTCGCCCTCGACGCGGTTGAAGGGGCCGACGACTACACGGCTCATGTCATTGATCTACCGCGCTTTGCGTGATACGCGGCGCTTGAACACCACGCATCAAGCGGACGCCGCGGAGCCGGCTTGGCCGGTCCGCTGGCGGCGCCCCCTTGAGGGGGAGCGCCGAAGGCGCTTCGGGGGTGGGTCATTTCAACCTCGTCCGCTTCGGCGTCGGCGCCACCACGATGTGATCCGCGTTGGCGTTCTGCCGCACGCGCCGCGGCGTCGCGCTCTTGGAGAGCGACGCCAGCGCGATGAACCAGGCCTTGGGCATGTCGGTGGGCAATCCGATGGGGATGCCGGCGAGCTTGGGCGTCACGTCGAACGCATGGCCCGGGTCCTGGAAGCCGGGCTCGGTGCAGCTGATGCACGCGTGGCCGCCGCTGGTGCACGCGCCTTGCCCGTTCCAGCGGCGGATGTTGCAGTCGGCGTGCGCCTGCGTGCCCTTGCAGCCCAGGTGCTCCATCAGGCAGCCCTGGTCGCTGGGCTGCGCGGCGCTGGCCTTGAACTCGTAGAACTCGTTGCGGGTGCAGCCGTGGTGCACCAGGTGGTCGGCGTAGAAGCGCGGGCGCTGAAGCGCGTCGAGATCGGTGGCGCCGAGCCGGCCCGCGGCCAGCGCGGCCAGCGTCTCGATCACCCAGCCGGGGTGCGTCGGGCAGCCCGCGATGTTGATCACCGGCAGGCCGCTGCGCGCGCGGAAGAAGCTGCCGAGCAGGCCGCCGGGGATGTCGTCCTCGAACTGCAGGCCGCAGGCCTCGGTGGCATTGAGACCCGCGGCGCTCACGCCGCCGAAGGCCGCGCAGGAGCCGACCGCGGCCACGTGCTGCGCCACGGCGGCCAGCTCGCGCACCCACTCGATCATCGGCCGGCCGCTGCCGCCCAGGCGCTGGAAACGCCCGCTGCCGGCAGGGCCGCGCAGCAAGGCGCCTTCGATGGCCAGCACGTCCAGCCGCCGGTGGCCCGATCGGCAATCGTCGAGCAACTGCAGCAGCGCGGGCCCACTGTCCGCCGACAGCGCCGGATGCCACAGCAGCTCGATGCCGCTCTCGCGCAGCAGGCGATGGAAGTCGGTGCTGTCGGCGTTGAGCACCGACATGCTGCACCCGCCGCACCCGGCCGCCTGGAGCCACAACACGTTCACGACGGCTTCTCCGACCCCGGCGCCTCGACCATGCCGAAGCGGATCAGCTTGGCGCGCAGCCCCACGCGCGAGAGGTTGAGCTCGTGCGCGGCGCGGGTCTTGTTCCAGCGATGGCGCT
>DATFAY010000522.1:0-6217 GCA_035254085.1 Piscinibacter sp. | reverse complement strand
CGCGCATGGCCGCCGCGCGCGCGGACCGGGTGCTCACGCTCACCGCGCACGGCATCGCGGCAGGCTGACGAGTCAGATGGGCGCGCTGCTACGCCGGCTGTCGTGGCCCGAGTTCCGCCACCATCCATGGCGGC
Organism: Piscinibacter sp.; assembly: GCA_035254085.1. Taxonomy (GTDB): domain Bacteria; phylum Pseudomonadota; class Gammaproteobacteria; order Burkholderiales; family Burkholderiaceae_C; genus Albitalea. The sequence continues at coordinate 6,083 of DATFAY010000522.1, read as the reverse complement.
ACCTGTCGGCGCTGCTCGCCGTCGTGCTGGGCGTGGCGCTCGCGTTCTCGGTCCAGCTGATCAACCAGTCGGCGCTGGCTGAGTTCAGTTCGGCGGTGCGCTCGGTCGAGGGCCAGCCCGACTTCGAACTGCGCGGCCAGCGCGGCGGCTTCGACGAGCGGTTATACGAACGGGTGGCACGCCATCCGCAGGTGGCGCTGGCCAGCCCGGTGGTCGAGATCGACACCGTGGCCTTCGATGCGCGCGGCGAACGCGTGCCGCTGCGTGTGCTCGGCCTGGACGCGCTCGTGGCTGCGCCGCTCGCACCCTCGCTCATGCCGCGCCCCGCACTCGGCGCGGACCGCATGGTGCTGTTCGATCCGACGGCGCTGTTCCTCAACGCCAGCGCGCAGCAGCGGCTGGGCGAGGTGCAGCGCGTGCGGCTGCAGGCGGCGGCCGGCACGATCGAGTTGGCGGTGCGCGGCCAGGTCGCCGCCGGCGGCCCGCCGCTCGCGGTGATGGACATCGCCGGCGCGCAGGAGCAATTCGGCTGGCTGGGCCGCCTCAGCCGCATCGACGTGCGACTGCGCCCCGGCGCCGATCGCGACACCGTGCTGCGCGAGCTGCGGCTGCCCGATGGCGTGCGCGCCGCCTCGCCCGAGGAGAGCGCGCAGCGCGCCTCTGGCGTGTCGCGTGCCTACCGCGTGAATCTCACGGTGTTGGCGCTGGTGGCACTGTTCACCGGCGCGTTCCTCGTGTTCTCGATCCTGTCGCTGTCGGTCGCCAAGCGGCAGCCGCAGCTCGCGCTGCTCGGCGTGCTGGGCTTGAGCGGCCGCGAGCGGCTGCAACTCGTGCTGGCCGAATCCGCGCTGCTGGGAGTGGTCGGCAGCGTGCTCGGGTTGGCCCTGGGCACCGCCCTGGCCTCGCTCGCCCTGCGGGTGCTGGCCGGCGACCTGGGCGGCGGCTACTTCCCCGGCGTGGCGCCGCGATTGCAGTTCGATGCGCTGGCCGCCATCGGCTACGGCGTGCTGGGCGTGGGCGCGGCCATGGTGGGCGGCTGGATGCCGGCTCGCAGCGCGCAGCGCCTGGCGCCGGCCCAGGCGCTCAAGGGCCTGGGCTCGACCGACACACATCACGGCGGGTCGTGGTGGGGGCCGGCGCTGCTGCTGGCCGCGCTGCCGCTGGCACTGCTGCCGCCGATCGCGGAGATTCCGCTCGCGGCCTACCTGTCGGTGGCCTGCCTGCTGCTGGGCGGCATCGCGTGCGTGCCGGCGGGCGTCGCGCTGTTGCTGCGGCTGCTGCCGCCGCCGTCGCAGGTGCTCGCGCTGCTGGCGGTCGAGCGGGCACGCCATCAGCGACACACCGCGACCATCGCGGTGGCCGGCGTGGTGGCGAGCCTGAGCCTGGCGGTCGCGCTCACGGTGATGGTCGCGAGCTTTCGCGAGTCGATGATCCACTGGCTGGACACGCTCCTGCCGGCCGATCTCTACGTGCGCGCCAGCACCGGCGCGCAGGCCAGCGACCTGGTGGTGCTGCCTGCCGCGCTGGTCGAGGCCGCGACGCGTCTGCCCGGCGTGCAGCGGGCGCAGGCCCAGCGCGTGGCCTACCTGCTGCTCGATCCGAAGCGCCCGGCCGTGGCGCTGCTCGCGCGCGAGTTCGACGACCCGGCCCGCGACCTGCCCATGATCGGCGAAGTACGCCGCGCGCCGCCGGGCGCCACCGCGGTCTACGTGAGCGAGGCGATGGCGACGCTGTACCGCGCCGTCCCGGGCACGCGCCTCGCGTTGCCGCTGCCGGGCGGACAGCGGCTGGACACGGTCGTGTGCGGCGTGTGGCGCGACTACGCCCGCCAGCAAGGCGCGGTGGCGATGCGCCTGGCCGACTACCGGCGCGCGAGCGGCGATCCGCGGGTCAACGACATGGCCCTGTGGCTGCGCCCCGGCACCGATACCGCGTCGCTGCAGCAGGCGCTGCGCCGCGAGGCGCGCGCGCAGGGGCTCGATCCCGCGCTGCTCGAATTCGCCGCGCCCGGCGAGATCCGCGCCATCTCGCTGCGCATCTTCGATCGCAGCTTCGCGGTCACCTACTGGCTGCAGGCGGTGGCGATCGGCATTGGCCTGTTCGGCATCGCGGCCAGCTTCTCCGCGCAAGTGCTGGCGCGGCGCAAGGAATTCGGACTGCTCGCGCATCTGGGTTTCACGCGGCGGCAGGTGCTCACCGTCGTCGCGGCCGAGGGCGCGGTATGGACGGCCGCGGGCACGCTGCTCGGCCTGGTGCTCGGCATCGGCGTCAGCGTGGTGCTGGTGCACGTGGTGAATCCGCAGAGCTTTCACTGGACCATGGACATGATGCTGCCGTGGGAGCGGCTGGCTGCGCTGTGCGCCGCCGTGATGGCCGCCGGCACGCTGACGGCATGGGTCGCCGCGCACAGCGCAGCCAGCCGGCAGATGGCCCTCGCCGTGAAGGAAGACTGGTAAGCGGTTAGCGTGGGCGCAAGCGCAACACGAAGGAAAGGACCCACCATGGACATGCACCCGCGCCGCCCGCTCGGCCGATCCGGCCTCGAAGTCTCGCCACTGTGCTTCGGCGGCAACGTGTTCGGCTGGACGGCCGACGAAGCCACCTCGCACGCGCTGCTCGACCGCTGCGTCGACGCGGGCATCAACTTCATCGACAGCGCGAACGTCTATTCGTCGTGGGTGCCGGGACACGCCGGCGGCGAATCCGAGAGCGTGATCGGGCGCTGGCTCGCCCGCAGCGGCCGGCGCGCCGACGTGGTGATCGCGACCAAGGTCGGCATGGACATGCCCGCCCTGGGCAAAGGCCTCAGGCGCGCGCAGATCGAGCGCGCGGTCGAAGACTCGCTGCGCCGGCTGCAGACCGACCACATCGACCTTTACTACGCGCACGCCGACGACGCCGACACGCCGCAGGAGGAGACGCTCGCCGCCTTCGACGCCCTGGTCAAGGCGGGCAAGGTGCGCGCGATCGGCGCATCGAACTTCGGCGCCGATCGCCTGGAGGCGGCATTGGCGATCAGCGAGCGCGAAGGCTGGGCGCGCTACGAGTGCCTGCAGCCCTTGTACAACCTGGCCGATCGCGAGCCCTTCGAGAGCACGCTCGCGCCGGTGTGCGCGCGGCACGGCATCGCGGTGGCGAGCTTCTATGCGCTGGCCAGCGGCTTCCTGAGCGGCAAGTACCGCGGTCCCGAGGACACGCAGGGGCGGGCCCGCGGGCCGCGCGTCGCGCAGTACTTCAATTCGCGCGGGCAACGCATCCTCGACGCCTTGCATCGGGTCGCGCAGCGCCTGGGGCAGCGGCCCGCGACCATCGCCGTGGCCTGGGTCATGAGCCGGCCGACCATCACCGCGGCCATCGCCAGCGCCACCTCGCTGGCGCAGCTCGAGGAGCTGATCGCGGCGACGCGCCTGCGCCTCGATCGCGAAAGCCTCGACGAGCTCGAGGTCGCGAGCGCCGCCTGAGCCCGAGCGCATGGACACGCCGCCGCTGACACGCCGTGCGCTGCTCGGCGCCGCGCTCGCGGCGCCGTGGACCGCTCGCGCACAGACATCGGGCGTGCATCCGCGCCCGCTCGTGTTTCCCGCCGACTTCGGCGCCCATCCCGAGACCCGCACGGAATGGTGGTACCTGACCGGCGCGCTGCAGGCAGGTGCCTCGGTGCACGGCTTCCAGGTCACCTTCTTTCGCTCGCGCACCGGCGTCGCGCCCACGCATCCGAGCCGCTTCGCCGCGAGCCAGCTGGTGTTCGCGCACGCCGCCGTCACCGACATGACGCGGCGCCGGCTGCGCCACGACCAGCGCATCGCACGCCAGGGCTTGGGCATCGCCGAGGCCGCCACCGGCGACACCGACGTACGCCTGCGCGACTGGCGGCTGTGGCGCGAGGGGCCGCCCGAGCGCAGCGTCTATCACGCCCAGGCCGCGAGCGACAGCGGCGGCTTCGGCCTCGAGCTCGCCTGCGTCACCACCCAGCCGCTGCTGCTGCAAGGCGAGGCCGGCTACTCGCGCAAGGGCCCGCGCCCCGACGAGGCGAGCCACTACTACAGCCAGCCGCAGCTCGCGGTGAGCGGCAGCCTGCGCCTGGACGGACGCGCGCAGCCGGTGTCGGGCCGCGCCTGGCTCGACCACGAGTGGAGCGACAGCCTGCTCGATCCTCAAGCGGTCGGGTGGGACTGGATCGGCATGAACCTGGACGATGGCGGTGCGCTCACCGCGTTCCGCCTGCGTCGCGCGGACGGCTCGACGCTGTGGGCTGGCGGCAGCCATCGCGGCGCGGGAAAGGCGACCCGCGACTTCGGCCCGCAGGAAGTGCAGTTCACGCCCGGACGCGCCTGGCACAGCGCCGTGTCGCGCGCGGCCTATCCGGTGCAATGGACGATCGACACGCCGGCCGGGCGCTTCGGCATCAACGCGCTGCTCGACGACCAGGAATTGGACAGCCGTGCGAGCACCGGCTCGGTCTATTGGGAGGGCCTGAGCGACCTGCTGGACGAGCGCGGGCGGCGCATCGGGCGCGGCTACCTCGAGATGACCGGGTACGCCGGCCGTCTGGCCTTGTAGGCCGGCCCGGCAGGCCTTCGCACGACCCGGGATTGGCTTGACAAGGCAGAAATACAAACGACAATCATTCTCATCTGCTGTCGACGATGCCCTGGAGGCCCCGATGTTTCCGACCCTGATGGTGACGTTCCGTGAAGGCGTGGAAGCCTTCCTCATCGTCGCGGTGACCCTGCTGTACCTGCGCCAGACGCGGCGCGAGCATCTGGTGCCCGCACTGCACCTGGGCGCGGCCACCGCGGTGCTGCTCAGCGTGGCGCTCGGCGTCGTGCTCGCCCGCATCGGCTCGCTGCAGCCCGTGCACGAGGGCTGGCTCGCCTTCGCGGCCTTCGCGTTGGTGCTCTCGTGCACGGTGCACATGCTGCGTCACGGCAAGCGTATGGCCGGCGAGATCCGGCAGAAGATCGACCGCGCGGACGCCCACCAGGGCGCTGCCGGCAAGCTCGCGGTCTTCCTGTTCGTGCTGCTGATGATCGGGCGCGAAGGCGTCGAGACCGCGACCATGCTCGCCTCGCTGGCCGGCTCGTCGGAACTGCGCGACCTGTTCGCGGGCGGCGCCGTGGGCGTGCTGCTGGCCGGGCTGCTCGCCTGGGCCTGGACCCGCTACGGCCGCCGGGTCGACCTCAATCTCTTCTTCCGCGTGACCGCCGTCTTCATGGTGATGTTCTCGGTGCAGCTGCTCACCTATGCCTTCCACGAGTTCACCGAGGCCGGCGTGATCCCGGGCATCGACAACGGCGCCTGGCACATCATCACCGAGCCCTACGGCCCCGAGGGGCGCTACGGGGCCTGGCTGTCCTATGGCCTGGTGCTGGTGCCGCTCGCGTTCCTGCTCTTCATGCGCTCACCGCGGAGAACGTCGCGGTGAAGGTCGAGCCGGCGCCCGGCCGGCTGTGCACGACCAGGCTGCCGCCCATCAGCTCGATCAGCCACTTGGTGAGCGCCAGCCCGACGCCCGTGCCCTTGACGCTCGTGCGCTCGGCACCCAGGCGCTCGAAGGGCATGAACAGCCGCGACACCTGATCCTCGGACATGCCGATGCCGGTGTCCTCGACGGTCAGCGCGATGCTGCCGCCCATGCGCTCGGCCGACACCGTCACCCGGCCGAGCGGGCGGTTGTACTTGATGGCGTTGGACAGCAGGTTGTTGATGACCTGCTGCATGCGCGTGCTGTCGCCGAACACGCGCAGCGAGCCGTCGTCGGGCACGCGGTCGATCAGCTCGACCCGCGCTTCGTGCGCCAGCGCGATGAAGCGCGGCAGGCTGTGGCGCATCGCCTCGCCGAGGTCGACCTCCATGTGCTTGACACGCAACTGCCCGAGCTCGGCCGCCGACAGGTCGAGGATCTCCTCGACCAGGTCGAGCATGTGCCAGCCGCTTTGCAGGATGAGGTCGGCGCGCTGCCGCTGCTTCGCATCGTTCGCCGCGTCGCGCTGGATCAGCTGCGCGAAGCCAAGGATGCCGTTGAGCGGCGTGCGCAGCTCGTGGCTGACCCGCGACAGGAACAGCGTCTTGTTGCGGTTGGA
>DATFAY010000521.1:0-3653 GCA_035254085.1 Piscinibacter sp. | reverse complement strand
GTACCGCAACATCTTCTCCGCCGGCGTATGCGTCGCGATCCCGCCGGTCGAGGTGACCCCGGTGGCGACCGGCGCGCCGAAGACCGGCTACATGATCGAGACGATGGTCACCGCGATCGTCAACAACATCGCCGCCGACCTCGCCGGCCAGCCGGCCACCGCGAAAGGCAGCTGGAACGCGATCTGCCTGGCCGACATGGGCGACACCGGCGCGGCCTTCGTTGCGCTGCCGCAGATCCCGCCGCGCAACGTCAACTGGTTCAAGAAGGGCAAATGGGTACACCTGGCGAAGATCGCCTACGAGAAGTACTTCCTCTACAAGATGAAGACGGGCAGCTCCGAGCCCATCTACGAGAAGCACGTGCTCAAGCTGCTCGGTATCGAGCGGCTCGAGCGCAAGCGCCGCGAGGCGCGCGAGGCCGGCACCGGCGAACGGGCCTGATGCCGCCGACCGATCGCTTATCTCTTTTCAACCAGCAAAGGACGACAGCATGAAGATGAACGTGGGTGGCATGGATCGTGTGGCGCGCATCGCCGTCGGCGCGGTGCTCGTGGGGCTGGCGGCGGGCGGCGTGGTCGGCGCCTGGGGCTACATCGGCATCGTGCCGCTGGTCACCGGCTTGTTCGGCGTGTGCCCGGCCTACAAGCTGCTCGGCCTGAACACCTGCCCGATGGAGCGGCGCTGACATGGCCGAAGGCACCGTGAGCGTGGACCTGCGGCAGCAGCAGGACTTCCGCTTCGAGGCGCGCTTCGACAACCCGGCGATGCCGCCGCTCGTCACCGACGAGGCGGCCCCGCTGGGCGGCGACGCCGGACCCAACCCGGCGCGCCTGCTGGGCACCGCGGTCGCCAACTGCCTGGCGGCGAGCCTGCTGTTCTCGCTGCGCAAGTTCAAGAACGAGGCCGAGCCGATCCGCGCCCACGCCAGCGTCGAGATCGGCCGCAACGCGCAGAACCGCCTGCGCATCGGCCGCATCGCAGTGGACCTGCACCTGGGCGCGCCGGCGGCCGCGCTGAAGATGCTCGACCGGGTGCTCGGCCAGTTCGAGGAGTTCTGCATCGTCACCCAGAGCGTGCGCGCGGGCATCCCCGTCGACGTGCGGGTCATCGACGCCACCGGCGCGGTGCTCAAACAGGGCTGAAGCGGCGCGCCGTTTGCCCGTATCCAAATCGCCCGCCAAGGAGAAACCATGTACGGCTTCAACACCACGCTCAACACCAGCTTCGAGGAGGCGCTGCAGAAGACCATCGACGCCTTGAAGGCCGAGGGCTTCGGCGTTCTGACCGACATCGACGTGCAGGCCACCATGAAGCAGAAGCTGGGTGCCGAGATGCGGCCCTATCGCATCCTCGGCGCCTGCAACCCGCCGCTGGCGCACCAGGCGCTGCAGGCCGAGCCCGACATCGGGCTGCTGCTGCCGTGCAACGTGATCGTGCGGCAGGAAGCACCCGGCCGCGTCGTCGTCGGCTTCCTCGATCCGCAGATCATGGTGCAGCTGGTGGGGCGTGCCGAGGTCCAGCCGGTCGCCGACCAGGCCACCGAGCGGCTGCGGCGCGCATGCCGCGCACTCGGCGGCAGCTGAGGCGCCCCGCGGCGCCGGCGCGCCGGCATACTGCGAGCGACCGTCGCAGCGGCGACGGTCGCATTTCTCGTTGATGGAGTTCCGATGTCCAGCACCCGCCTGCATTTCCTCGCCGTGCTCGCCTGCCTCGCGGTTGGCGCTGCGGCCACCGCCGCCGACGCACAGCGCCAGGGCGAGGTCGCCCGCCGCGGCGCCGAGGGCATGCCGTTCGAGCTGGCTCGCACGACGCACGTCTTCACCAAGACGGACCACGGTGGCACGCAGCGCGTGATCGCCAAGGACATGGCGGATGCCGGGCAGGTGCGCCTGGTGCGCGAGCACCTGCACGAGATCCAGGTGCAATTCCGGCGCGGCGACTTCAGCGGCCCGGCGCGCATCCACGGCGCAGACATGCCCGGCCTCGCGGAGCTGAAGGGCGCGGCACCCGGCGCGGTATCGGTCGACTATGCGGACGTCGCAGGCGGGGCCGAACTGCGCTTTGCGAGCCAGGACGCGCGCCTGGTGCAGGCACTGCACCGCTGGTTCGACGCGCAGCTCTCGGACCATGGCCATGACGCCGTCGAAGGCCATGCCCACCATCACATGAGCGGCGACATGCACTGAGCGATGTCGGCACCGGACGCTGTCGCGCACGCGACAGGTCGGGCGCGATTTTCCGCTGGCGTGGACCGGGCGAGGGGCCTATAACGGCCCCCGCGGGACATAAGCAACAAGCAGCCCGCCAACCGCCAGAGGAGACACATTCATGCTTGACCATCGTGCCTGCGCGAGGGCCGCCGCTCTCGCGTTCCTGCTCGTTCCCTTGGCCGCGACGGCCGGCAACGTGAGCGTCAGATTCGACCTCGCCGACCCCGCCGCCAGCCCGTTCCCGAGCGACCGCTACACCGTGCGCGACTGGGGCCAGAACACCTGGCGCCGCGTGAACCTGCCCAAGCCCGACTGCGCCGCGCGGCCCAGCGACTGCGCGGACATCGACGTGATCAATACGCTCGACGGCTTCTCCACGCAGCCGCGCATCACCGTGCCCTTCACCGGCGACATCGACCTCGCCACGGTCAACAGCGACACCATCTTCCTGGTCGACCTGGGCGACACGCTCACCATGCAGGGCGCAGGCCACAAGGTCGGCATCAACCAGGTGGTGTGGGACCCCGCGAGCAAGACACTGGCTTTCGAGTCGGACGAGCTGCTGGCCGAGCATTCGCGCTACGTGCTGGTGGTGACGGACGGCGTGCACGACGCGCAAGGCAAGCGGCTGGTGCCGGCGCGCCTCGAGGGCAACGACGGGCCCGGCCGTGGTCGCGAGGACGCCGAATACCACCGCGACCTGCGCGACGCGGCGCGGCTGCGGATGGCCGGCGACCGGCACGTCGTGGCGGCGAGCCTCTTCACCACGCAAAGCATCAGCGCCGACCTCGCCAAGATCATGCAGCGCATCAAGCAGTCGACCCCCGCACCGGCGGACTTCATGGTCGGCAACGCGGGCGCGGTGCGCGCGGTGTTCCCGGTGTCGGGCATCGCCGGCATCCAGTTCAACCGGCAGGTCGGCACGGCGCCCAGCTTCGCCTCCTCGTTCCTGCCGACGCCGGCGCTCAACGTCATCCCGGGCGCCGTCGGGCAGGTGGCCTTCGGCAAGTTCGCATCGGACGACTACGAGACCGCGGGCAAGTTCATTCCCGCCGTGCCCACGCGCAGCGGCACGCCGCAGCCGCAGGGCAGCAACGAGCTGGTGTTCCAGCTCTTCCTTCCGGCCGGCGCCAAGCCCGCCGGCGGCTGGCCGGTGGCGATCTTCGGCCACGGCTTCACCGACAGCATGTACGGCGCGCCGTGGGCGGTGGCATCGGTGTTCGCCTCGCGCGGCATCGCCACGCTGTCGATCAACGTGGTCGGCCACGGCGGCGGGCCGCTGGGCACGCTGGCGGTGCTGAGGCCGGCGGCTGCGCCGGTGGTGATCCCTGCCGGCGGGCGCGGCATCGACCAGGACGGCAACGGCAGCATCGACTCCACCGAGGGCTCCAGCGCCGCCGGCGCGCGCTCCGCGATCGGCAACCGCGACGGCCTGCGCCAGA
>DATFAY010000520.1:0-3564 GCA_035254085.1 Piscinibacter sp. | reverse complement strand
CGTCGAAGCATGAAGATCCGCCTTGCCGACATCGCCCACGCACGCAGCGGGGACAAGGCCGACTGGGTCGACTTCGGCCTGTTCGCCTGGAACGCCGCCGGCTATGCCGTGCTGCAACGCGAGGTCACCGCCGAGCGGGTGCAGGCCCACTTCGCCGCCTGGCTGCCCGGGCATGTGGAATGCTGGCCGCTGCCTCGCATCCTCGCACTCAAGCTGGTGCTGCGCGACGCGCTGCAAGGCGGCGGCGCGCGCAACCTGCGCATGGACAACCTCGGCAAGGCGATGGCAGGCGCCTTGCTTCGCATGCCGATTGAACTCGGCGACGAGGAGTGGGCTCAATGCCAGGCACAACCTAAGGTTGGCTGGTGGCCAAAAAGATGACCGCCCCCCGAAGCGCCTCCGGCACTCCCCCCAAAGATGATCCGCTGGCTCCGCGCTGAACACGACCCGCTGCCCGACACCCGGCTGGCGCTGGCGCGCGATTCCGACGCGCCCGGGCTGCTGGCCGCCGGCGGCGACCTGACGCCCGAGCGGCTCACCGAAGCCTATTCGAAGGGCGTCTTCCCCTGGTACAGCGAGGGCCAGCCGGTGCTGTGGTGGTCGCCCGACCCGCGCATGGTGCTGATGACCGACGAGTTCAAGCTCTCGCGCTCGCTGCGCAAGACCCTCGCGCGTTTCGTGCGCACGCCCGGCTGCGAGCTGCGCATCGACAGCGCCTTCGAGCGCGTCATCACCGCCTGCGCGGCCACGCCGCGCGAAGGCCAGGACGGCACCTGGATCGTGCCGGAGATGGTGGATGCGTACCGCCACTGGCACCAGCTTGGCGTGGTGCACAGCTTCGAGACCTGGATCGACGGCGAGTTGGCCGGGGGGCTCTACGGCGTCGGGCTGGGCCGCATGTTCTTCGGGGAATCGATGTTCTCGCACCGCACCGATGCCTCCAAGATCGCGCTGGCGGCGCTGGTGTGCTTCTGCCGCGAGCATGGCGTGCCGATGATCGACTGCCAGCAGCGCACCGAGCACCTGGCCTCGCTGGGCGGGCGCGAGATCGCACGCACCGAATTCGAGCGCCGGCTGGCCCTCGGGCTGGGAGCGGCGCCGATCCGCGATTGGACCTATCATCCGTCGATGTGGCGGCACCTCGCGATAGCCCAGCGCGGGGCCGAGGCCGTGAAGGACGCGTCTTAAGTGACTCACCCCAAAGAGCTTCCGCTCGCATCGCTTCAGTTCTACGCGACCGCGCCCTACCCCTGCAGCTATCTGGAGGGCCGGATGGCGCGCTCGCAGGTGGCCACGCCCAGCCACCTGATCCACGCCGACGCCTATTCCGGCCTGGTCGCCAACGGCTTTCGCCGCAGCGGCATGTTCACCTACCGTCCCTATTGCGACGGCTGCCGCGCCTGCGTGCCGCTGCGCGTGCCGGTGGCCGGCTTCGAGCCCAACCGCAGCCAGCGCCGCGCCTGGAAGGCGCACTGCAACCTGCAGGCGCGCGTGCTGCGCCTGTGCTTCGTGCCCGAGCATTACCAGCTCTACCTGCGCTACCAGGCCGGCCGCCACAGCGGCGGCGGCATGGATCACGACAGCATCGACCAATACACCCAGTTCCTCCTGCAAAGCCGGGTCAATTCGCGGCTGGTGGAGTTTCGCGAGCGTGCGGCCGACGGCAGCGCCGGCGCGCTGAAGATGGTCTCGATCCTCGACATCCTCAACGACGGGCTGTCGGCGGTCTACACCTTCTACGAGCCCGAGCCGCACACCAGCTACGGCACCTACAACGTGCTGTGGCAGATCGAGCAGACCCGGCTGCTCAAGCTGCCGCACGTGTACCTGGGCTACTGGATCGGCGAGAGCGACAAGATGGCCTACAAGGCGCAGTTCCGCCCGCACGAGCAGTTGATCGACGGCAAGTGGACGCGGATGTAGGCCGCGCCGCGGCGAAGCATCAAGCAGCGAGCTGACTCAGGGCCTCCTCGGCGAGCGCCAGGCAGGCGGTGAGCCCCGGCGACTCGATGCCGAAGAGGTTGAGCAAGCCTGCCACGCCGTGCCGCGACGGCCCCTGCAGCACGAAGTCCTCGGCGGGCGCACCCGGACCGGCCAGCTTGGGACGCACGCCGCTGTAGGCCGGCTGCAGCGCGCCCTCGGGCAGGCCGGGCCAGTAACGCCGCACTTCGGCATCGAATCGCGCGACGCGACTCGCATCGACGCGGTAGTCGATCTCGTCCGGCGTGGCGGGTGCGATCCATTCCACGTCGGGGCCAAAGCGAGCCTGGCCCGCCAGGTCGAGCGTGAGGTGCACGCCCAGCCCGGCCGCGTCGGGCATCGGATAGACCAGGCGCGAGAACGGCGAGCGGCCCGACAAGGCGAAGTAGCTGCCCTTGGCGTAATGCGCCCGCGGCACCCAGCGCGCGGCCAGGCCGCTCATGCGAGAGGCCACCGCCGGCGCCCACAGGCCCGCGGCGTTCACCACCACCCGTGCCGCCAGTTCGCAGGCGGCCTCGCCGCCGACCTGCACCACGTGGGCCCCATCGCCCAGCAGCACCGCCTCGACCGGCGAGCGCAGCGCGAGCGCGCCGCCGGCCGCTTCGAGATCGCCTTGCAGCGAGAGCATCAGCGCATGGCTGTCCACGATACCGGTCGACGGCGACAGCAGGGCCTCGTCGGCGTGCAGTGCCGGCTCCAGCCGCCGCGCCTCGCCGGCGCTCAAGGGTTGCAGGTCGTGCACGCCGTTGGCCGCGGCCTGGGCCGCGATCTGGCGCAGCTCGGCTGACTGCTCTGCGCCGTTGGCCACCAGCAGCTTGCCGCAGCGGCGGTGCGCGACCCCGTGCGATTCGCAGTGGCGCAGCAGCAGCTCGCGTCCCCGCACGCACAAGCGCGCCTTGAGCGAGCCGGTGGGGTAGTACAGCCCGGCGTGGATGACCTCGCTGTTGCGCGAACTGGTGGCCGTGCCGATGGCATCGGCGCGCTCGAGCACGATCGTCTCGAGTCCGCGCTGCGCCAGCGCGCGGCCCACCGCCAGGCCGACCACTCCGGCACCGATCACGATCGCATCGACCTGGTCCATCGGGCGATTGTGCCGAAGGGCCGCAGGTGCTCCGGGCGCTCACGATCGCGTCTCTCGGATGTCGCTGGACTACATGTTGTGGCCGCGGACAACGTAGCCTGCTTCACTACGTCGCCAACGACCATCATGAGCGTAGTTACGACGAATACTCTTGTAATAGAGCGTTCGATTGAAGGGCTCTCCACCTTGTGCGCTGGCGCCCTGAAGTAATAGAACTACTTGCCGGCCTGAAGCTTTGTTCATGCCCGCGCAACCACCACAGGAGAGAGACCCATGACACCACATCAGCGGACCCGGCACGCCTGGATGGCAGCCGCCTGCCTCGTCGCGGCGAGCTTCGCCCCCAACGCTGCCCAGGCCGCGGGCTTCAACCCGCGCGACACCTCGGTGCAGCTCTTCGAATGGAGCTGGAACGACATCGCCACCGAGTGCTCGCAGTGGCTGGGTCCGCAAGGCTATGGCGCGGTCCAGATCTCGCCGCCGGGCGCGTCCAAGAACGCCAA
>DATFAY010000519.1:0-11395 GCA_035254085.1 Piscinibacter sp. | reverse complement strand
GCCCCAGCGCTTGTGCTGCGTGAGGAACCACATGCCGTCCGACAGGTAGGGGAAGTTCACCGCGCCGTCGTTGAAGAACTTCATGTGGTGGGGGTCGTCCCAGGTCTTGCCCAGGCCGTTCTGGTAGCGGCCCAGGATGCGCTGGTTGATCGCGTCGACGCCGGTGTTGATGTAGGACTTCTCGGCCACCGTCTCGGCCATCTTGAGCTTGTTCTGCAGGCTCGCATCGATCCACCGGCTCGCTTCGAGGATGGCCATCATCACGGCGCGGCAGGTGTTCGGATTCTTCTTGACGAAGTCGGCCGTGGTGCCCAGCGTCTTCTCGGGATGGTCGCGCCAGATGTCTTGCGTGGTGACGGCGGTGATCCCGATGCCGTCCATGATGGCGCGGTGCCCCCACGGCTCGCCGACGCAGAAGCCGTCCATGTTGCCCACGCGCATGTTGGCCACCATCTGCGGCGGCGGCACCGTGATCACCTTGGCGTCCTTGAACGGGTTGATGCCCGAGGCAGCCAGCCAGTAGTACAGCCACATCGCATGCGTGCCGGTCGGGAAGGTGCCGGCGAAGGTGTATTCGCGCTTGTCGCGCGACATCAGCCTGGCCAGCGACGCGCCATCGACCGCGCCCTTGTCGGCCAGCGTTTTCGACAAGGTGATGGCCTGTCCGTTGTTGTTCAGGCTCATCAGCACCGCCATGTCCTTCTTCGGCCCGCTCACGCCCAGGTGCACGCCGTAGACGAGTCCGTACAGGACGTGCGCCATGTCGAGCTCGCCGCTGACGAGCTTGTCGCGCACCCCGGCCCAGGACGCCTCCTTGGTCGGAACGATCTTCACGCCGTACTTCTTGTCGAAGCCCAGCACCGAGGCCATCACCACCGAAGCGCAGTCGGTGAGCGGAATGAAGCCGATGCGGACCTCCGGCTTCTCGGGCCGGTCGGAGCCCGCGGCGTGGACCACGTGCTGCAGTGCGGGTGCGAGGCCTGCTGCGCCCACGGCAGCGGCCTTGATGAGTTGGCGGCGGCTCATGTCGATCTTTCGATTCAAGGGTGGATTCATGGCGGTCAAGGACACGGGAAGAGGGCCAACAAAAAAGGCGTCCGCACGTCGCCGGTGGACCGGTTCGGTGGGGACGCCTTCGTCCAATCGGCGCGGCACCCTCGTCGGTGGTGCGTCGACTCTGCGGAAGATCGCCGTTGACCTTCCGTGCCCGTTCTACGCAAGCGTTGTGCCAGCCGGGCCAAGGCATGCATCGCGCATTCGCGGCATTGCGCGCACCAATCAGGGCGGACACGTGCTGCCCGCCGTGGCAGCGACGCACAAGCCTTGTGCGCGCCCGGCGATCAGCCGAGCAGGTCGGCCACGTCGATGATGCGCTGGGCGACCTCGGCGATCTTCATGCCCTTGTCCATCGCGCTCTTGCGCAAGCGCGCATAGGCGTCCACCTCGCTCAGCCCCTGGCGGACCATGAGCACGCCCTTGGCGCGCTCGATCAGCTTGCGCTCGGACAGCTGGCTGCGGGCATCGGCCAGTTCGCGGCGCATCGCTTCCTCGTGCTGGAAGCGCGCCAGGGCGATCTCCAGCACCGGCTTCACCCGGTCGGGCGCGAGCCCCGCGACCACGTAGGCGGTGACGCCGGCGGCGATGGCGTCGCGCACGTGGCTGGTGTCGTCGTCGTTGGTGAAGAGCACGATGGGCCGTCGCGCGTCGCGGGTGGCGACGACCACGTGCTCCAGGGTGTCGCGCGCCTGGCTTTCGGCATCAACGATGATCATGTCGGGCCCGATCTGCGCCAGGCGGTCCGGCAGGAACACGTCGGCGGGCAGCACGGCCACGATATTGCAGCCGCTTTGCAGCATCCCGATGCGCAGGCTGCGCGAGCGTTGGGCTTCCACGGCGGCCTGCGGGTCGGCGGCGTCCGGGGCGAGGGTGTCGGGCGCGACGATGACGATGCGCAGCTGCGCGGAGTCGGGATTCATGACGCCCGGCGCTGCAACATTCGCGCCATTGGGGCGCCGAAGCGGACCGCGCGCCCAACAAAAAGCCCGCTCTCGGCGGGCTTCTTCGGAGATCAGGACGTCGTGTCAGCGTCCCGGCGGTGTCGACGAGATGGCACGGCGCAGCCAGCCGCCCAGCGGACGCAGCGACCAGAACTGCGAGTCGGGTGCCATGCACTCGCGCTCCTCGACCAGGCCGCGCCCGTCGAGCATCTCGACGAAGTGCCGCACATCGTGACGTTTGAGTCCACTCAAATCGGCCAGCTGCACCAGCGTCATGAAGCGGTGCGACATGTCGCTTGCCATGCGGCGGTAGGCGGTGCGATGGAAGGGCGGCGACAGCTCCGGCCAGGCGGTAAGACGGTATTCCTTCATGGCTCCAACGACCCTCTTGGTTTGTTGGTGACTGCGTCGAGGCAATCACTCGGGGAAGGCCAGAGTAGTTGCTGAGCGCACGCACGTGAAGGGAAATCTTACCGACTGAGGGTAATCCCTGGGACAAAACGTGTGTCGAGTTGTGTTTGAGAGGAGACACCCGGCGCCGGGCTCATGGCCCGAGCTCATGGGCCGGCCCCGTAAACTCGGCCGATGAAGATTCTCGGGATCGAGTCCTCCTGCGACGAGACCGGCGTCGCGCTGGTCGAGTGCGAGGCGGGGCGCGAGGTGCCGCGCTTGCTGGCGCAGGCGCTGCACAGCCAGATCGACATGCACCAGGCCTACGGCGGCGTGGTCCCCGAGCTGGCGTCGCGCGACCACATCCGCCGCGTGATTCCGCTGGCGCGCCAAGTGCTGGCCGAGGCTGGAGCCAGCCTGGACGAGATCGGCCTGGTCGCCTTCACCCAGGGGCCCGGCTTGGCGGGGGCGCTGCTTGTCGGCGCGGGCGTGGCATGTGCTCTGGCCGCCGCCCTGGGGCGGCCGGTGCTCGGGGTGCACCATCTCGAAGGGCACCTCCTGTCGCCGTTCCTGTCGGCCGACGCGCCGCAGTTCCCGTTCGTCGCCCTGCTCGTGTCCGGGGGCCACACCCAGTTGATGCGGGTCGACGACGTCGGGCAGTACGAGTTGCTTGGCGAGACGATCGACGACGCGGCGGGCGAGGCCTTCGACAAGTCGGCCAAGCTGATCGGCCTGGGGTATCCGGGCGGGCCGGCCTTGGCCAGGCTGGCCGATTTCGGCGATCCCGACACCTTCGACCTCCCGCGGCCCTTGTTGCACAGCGGGAACCTGGACTTCTCCTTCGCCGGGCTGAAGACGGCCGTGCGCACCCAGCTGCAGAAGATGGGCACCAATGTCTGCGAGCAGGACAAGGCGCACCTGGCCGCCTCGACGCAACAGGCCATCGTCGAGGTGCTGGTGCGCAAGTCGCTCGCGGCGCTCAAGGAGACGGGGCTCAGGCGCCTCGTCGTCGCCGGGGGCGTCGGCGCCAATGCGCGGCTGCGCGAATGGCTGGGCGCCGAGTGCCGCAAGCGCCAGGTGCAGGTGCATTACCCGGAGCTTGCGCTGTGCACCGACAACGGCGCCATGATCGCCCTGGCCGCGGCGATGCGTTGGCAGCGCGGCTTGGCCGAACTGCGCAGCGACTACAGCTTCGACGTGCGCCCGCGCTGGCCGCTGGCCGCGGCCTGACCGCGCGCGGGCCTCCCCTCAAGAGAACAGAACAGCGAATGCGATCCGTCATCAGCCAACTGCCCGGCTCCAAGATCCGCGAGGTCGCCAACGCCGGCATGGGGCGTGCCGACGTGCTCGCCTTCTGGTTCGGCGAGAGCGACGAACCCACGCCGCAGTTCGTGCGCGACGCGGCGATCGAGTCGCTGGGCCGCGGAGAGACCTTTTATGCGCACAACCTGGGGCTGCCCGAGCTGCGCGAGGCCATCGCCCGCTACACCAGCGGCCTGCACCCGCCGCTCGGCGGCGAGCGGATCGCCGTCACCTCCTCGGGCGTCAGTGCGCTGATGCTGGCGATGCAGGCGCTGGCCGGTGCCGGCGACGAAGTGGTGGCGGTGGTGCCGGTGTGGCCCAACCTGACCGCGCAACCGGCGATCCTCGGCGCCCGGGTGCAGCGCGTGCCGCTGCATCCGCGCGATGGCGCCTGGGGGCTCGACCTCGACGCATTGCGTACGGCCGTCACGGACCGCACGGCGGTGCTCCTGGTCAATGCGCCCAACAATCCGACCGGCTGGACGCTGAGTCGCGAGGAGCAGGAGGCCATCCTGGCGCATTGCCGCCGCACAGGCACCTGGATCGTCGCCGACGAGGTCTACGAGCGCCTGTATTTCGCGCCCGGGGCGCAGGCCGCGCCGAGCTTCCTCGACATCGCCGCGCCCAACGACCGCCTGGTGGTCGTGCACAGCTTCTCGAAGAGCTTCCTCATGACGGGCTGGCGCCTGGGCTGGCTGGTCGCGCCGGCCGACTTCATCGCCGACATGGGCAAGCTGATCGAGTTCAACACCTCGTGCGCGCCCGTGTTCGTGCAGCGCGCCGGCCTGGCGGCGCTGGCGCATGCCGACGAGTCGGTGCCGCGCCTGGCCGCGCATCTCAAGGCGTGCCGCGATACGCTGATCCCCCAGCTCGCCGCGCTGCCGGGCGTGCAGGTGGCGACGCCGCTGGGCGGCATGTACGCGTTCTTCCGCGTCGATGGGCAGGACGATTCGCTCGCCTTTGCCAAGCACCTGGTGGCCACGGTGGGGCTGGGCCTGGCGCCGGGCGCGGCCTTCGGCGACGAGGCCGAGGGCTGGCTTCGCTGGTGCTTCGCCTCGCGCGATCCGGCGCGGCTCACGCTGGGCGTGCAGCGGCTGCAGCAGGCGATCCGCGCACTTCCGCTATAATCTTTGGGCTTTGCACCGGAGGCCTCGGCCCGGGTACAAGCAGCACGCACGGCGCTGGTCGGTTTCACCGGCGTTCGCAAGTTCAACACCAGGAAACCGCTGCCGCCCACACAGCTGATCACAGCGCGGGCGCACGGCTTTCGCCCACACAGGAAACACGATGAGCAACATCAACAAGGCCGAGATCGTCCAGGCCAACGCACGCGGCGCCAACGACACCGGATCGCCCGAGGTCCAGGTCGCGCTGCTGACCGCGCGCATCAACGAACTCACCCCGCACTTCAAGACCCACCTGAAGGACCACCACGGTCGCCGCGGTCTGCTGAAGATGGTCAACACGCGCAAGAGCCTGCTGTCCTACCTGAAGAACAAGGACGCGGACCGCTACACCGCGCTGATCCAGAAGCTGGGTCTGCGCAAGTAAGCACCGCATGAAGACAAAGAGCCTGTCTGGATTTCCCAGCACAGGCTCTTTGCGTTTGGAGCCAGGCAGCCATTGATGACGATGTGTCATTCCACCGCCGTTCGAGCACGAACTTCGCTGGAATGGCATCGCGCCAGGAGGCCTGGGCTCTGGGACCACAGCACCGTCCGCACCAGGTGCCCGCACAACCGGAGATAAGAACCATGAGCATGTTCAACAAAGTCACCAAGACCTTCCAGTGGGGCCAGCACACCGTCGTGCTGGAGACGGGCGAGATCGCCCGCCAGGCCAGTGGCGCCGTCATCGTCAACGTCGAGGACACCGTGGTGCTGGCCACCGTGGTGGCCGCCAAGAACGCCAAGCCCGGGCAGGATTTCTTCCCGCTGACCGTCGACTACATCGAGAAGACCTACGCCGCCGGCAAGATCCCGGGCAGCTTCTTCAAGCGCGAAGGCCGCCCGAGCGAGCTCGAGACGCTGACTTCCCGCCTCATCGACCGCCCCTTGCGTCCGCTCTTCCCCGAAGGCTTCTTCAACGAAGTGCAGGTCGTCATCCACGTGTTGTCGCTCAACCCCGAGATCGCGGCCGACATTCCGTCGCTGATCGGTGCCAGCGCCGCACTGGCCATTTCGGGCATCCCGTTCAACGGTCCGATCGGCGCGGCCCGCGTGGGCTACGTGAACGGTGAATACGTCCTGAACCCGACCAAGGCGCAGCTCGACCAGTCGCAGATGGACCTGGTGGTGGCCGGCACGCAAGCCGCGGTGCTGATGGTGGAGTCAGAGGCGCAGCAGCTGTCCGAGGAAATCATGCTCGGCGGCGTGGTGTTCGGCCACGAGCAGGGCAACGTCGCCATCGCCGCGATCAACGACCTCGTGCGCGACGCCGGCAAGCCGGCCTGGGATTGGCAGCCGCCGGCCAAGGACGAGACCTTCATCGCCAAGGTCAACGCGCTGGCCGAGGCGCAGATCCGCGCGGCCTACCAGATCCGCTCCAAGCAGGCGCGCACCCAAGCCGTGCGCGAGGCTTATGCCAAGGTGATCGGCACGCTGACGGAAGAGGGCGTGCCCTTCGACGTGGTGAAGGTCGAAGGCCTGCTGTTCGACATCGAAGCCCGCGTGGTGCGCAGCCAGATCCTCTCCGGCGAGCCGCGCATCGACGGCCGTGACACCCGCACCGTGCGTCCGATCGAGATCCGCAACGGCGTGCTGCCGCGCGTCCACGGCTCGGCCCTGTTCACTCGCGGCGAGACCCAGGCGCTGGTGGCTGCGACGCTGGGCACCGAGCGCGATTCGCAGCGCATCGACGCGCTGGCCGGCGAGTTCAGCGAGCACTTCATGCTCCACTACAACATGCCCCCGTTCGCCACCGGCGAGACGGGCCGCGTGGGCAGCCCGAAGCGGCGCGAGATCGGCCACGGCCGGCTCGCCAAGCGCGCGCTGGTCGCCGTGCTGCCCGGCCGCGACGAGTTCCCGTACTCGATGCGCGTGGTCTCCGAGATCACCGAGTCGAACGGCTCCTCGTCCATGGCCTCGGTGTGCGGCGGCTCGCTCGCGCTGATGGACGCCGGCGTGCCGATCAAGGCGCACGTCGCCGGCATCGCAATGGGCCTCATCAAGGAAGGCAACCGCTTCGCGGTGCTGTCCGACATCCTCGGCGACGAGGACCACCTCGGCGACATGGACTTCAAGGTGGCCGGCACCACGGCCGGCGTGACGGCGCTGCAGATGGACATCAAGATCCAGGGCATCACCAAGGAGATCATGCAGGTCGCGCTGGCGCAGGCCAAGGAAGCCCGCATGCACATCCTCGGCAAGATGGTCGAGGCCCTGGGGGGTGCCAAGACCGAGGTCTCGCAGTTCGCGCCGCGCCTGTACACCATGAAGATCAATCCGGAGAAGATCCGCGACGTGATCGGCAAGGGCGGCGCCACGATCCGCGCGCTGACCGAAGAGACCGGCACCACCATCGACATCGGCGAAGACGGCACCATCACCATCGCGTCCACCGACGCCGACAAAGCCGAGATGGCCAAGAAGCGCATCGAGGAGATCACGGCCGAGGTGGAAGTGGGCAAGGTCTACGAAGGCCCGGTCACCAAGATCCTCGACTTCGGCGCCCTGGTGAACCTGCTGCCCGGCAAGGACGGGCTGCTGCACATCAGCCAGATCGCCCACCAGCGCGTCGAGAAGGTCACCGACTTCCTCAAGGAAGGCCAGATCGTCAAGGTCAAGGTGCTCGAGACCGACGAGAAGGGCCGCGTCAAGCTGTCGATGAAGGCGCTGCTCGATCGCGAGCCGCAGCGCGAGCCGCAGTCGGCAGAGTGAATGGATCACCCCCGAAGCGCCTCCGGCGCTCCCCCTCGAGGGGGCGCCGCTGGCGGACCGGCGCAGCCGGATTCGTGGCGGCCGCTTGAGGCGTCGTGTCACGCATGAGAGCCATCGAGATCGCTTCTTTCGGCGCGCCGGAGGTGCTGCGCATCGCGGAGCGCCCCGACCCGGTCGCGGGCGCGGGCGAAGTGCTGATCCGCGTGGCCGCGTCGGGTGTGAACCGCCCCGACGTGCTGCAGCGCAAGGGCCTGTATCCCGTGCCGCCGGGCGCCTCGGACCTGCCCGGGCTCGAAGTGGCCGGCACCATCGTCGGCGGCGACCCTGCCGCGATGAAGGAAGCCGGCCTGCGTCCCGGTGATCGGGTGTGTGCGCTGGTCGCCGGCGGCGGCTATGCGCAATTGTGCGTCGCACCCGTCGGACAGTGCCTGCCGTCGCCGGCGCGGCTGAGCGACGTCGAAGCCGCGAGCCTGCCCGAGACCTTCTTCACCGTCTGGTCCAACGTCTTCGATCGCGGGCACCTGCAGGCGGGTGAGACGCTGCTGGTGCAAGGCGGCAGCAGCGGTATCGGGGTCGCTGCGATCCAGATGGCCAAGGCGGCCAACGCCAAGGTCATCGTGACGGTGGGCTCGGACGCCAAGGCCGCGGCGTGCATCGCGCTCGGTGCGGACGAGGCCATCAACTACAAGACGCATGACTTCGTGGCCGAGGTCAAGCGCATCACCGAAGGCCGCGGTGCCAACGTGATCCTCGACATGGTGGCCGGCGACTACGTCGCGCGCGAACTGCAGTGCCTGGCCGACGACGGGCGCCTCGTGATCATCGCGGTGCAAGGCGGCGTCAAGTCGCAGATCGATGCCGGCGAGGTGCTGCGCCGGCGGCTGACGATCACCGGCTCCACGCTGCGCCCGCGCTCGGTGCAGTTCAAGAGCGCGATCGCGCACAACCTTCGCCAGCACGTCTGGCCCTGGCTGGAAAGCGGCAAGGTCAAGCCGGTGATCCACCAGGTGCTCCCGGCCGAGCAGGCGGCGCAAGCGCATGCGCTGATGGAATCGAACCAGCACATCGGCAAGCTGGTGCTGCAGTGGTGACTCTGGAGAACAACGTGCGTCGCAAACTCGTGGTCGGCAACTGGAAGATGAACGGCTCGCGCCTGAGCAACGTCGAATTGCTCTCGGGCATCGAGGAGGCCGGCCCGTTCGCGTGCGACGCCGCCGTGTGCCCGCCGTTTCCCTATCTCTCCGAGGTGGCGCTTTCGCTGCAAGGCAAGCGCCTCGCATGGGGCGCGCAGGATTGTTCCGCGCAGGAA
This sequence comes from Piscinibacter sp., assembly GCA_035254085.1. Lineage (GTDB taxonomy): Bacteria > Pseudomonadota > Gammaproteobacteria > Burkholderiales > Burkholderiaceae_C > Albitalea. Next base: position 2,519 of record DATFAY010000519.1, on the reverse strand, counting down.
AGCGGGGCTTACACGGGCGAGGTGTCGGCGGCCATGCTCGCGGAGTTCGGCTGCAAGTACGTGATCGTCGGCCACTCGGAGCGCCGGGCTCTTCACGCCGAGAGCGACCAGCTCGTGGCCGACAAGGCGAAGATCGCGCTCAAGCACAACCTGACGCCGATCGTGTGCGTGGGCGAAACACTTGCCGAGCGTGAAGCCGGGCAGACCGACGCGATCGTGAAGCGGCAGATGTCGGCTGTGATCCACACGCTCGGCCACTGCATCTCGCAGATCGTGGTGGCCTACGAGCCGGTGTGGGCGATCGGCACCGGCAGGACCGCGACGCCCGAGCAGGCGCAGGCGGTGCATGCGCTGCTGCGCACCCAACTGCATGCGGCGACGCCGAAGTCGGACGAGATGCAGATCCTCTACGGCGGCAGCGTCAAGCCCGACAACGCCGCGTCGCTTTTTTCACAGCCCGACATCGACGGCGGGCTGATCGGGGGAGCGTCCCTCAAGGCGGCGGACTTCGCCGCCATCTGTCGTGCCGCGGCCTGACGCCGGCGTGCACTCGAATCTTTCGGAGCTGACAAGAAAATGAGCTGGTTGCTGAATGTGGTGGTGATGATCCAGATCCTCGCGGCGCTCGCGATGATCGGCCTCGTGCTGGTGCAGCACGGCAAGGGGGCCGACATGGGCGCGTCGTTCGGCAGTGGCGCATCCGGCAGCCTGTTCGGGGCGACGGGCAGCGCCAACTTCCTGTCGCGATCGACGGCGGTGTGCGCTGCGATCTTCTTTGCATGCACCTTGACGCTGGCTTATCTGTCCAACGATCGCGCGCGTCCCGCCGCGAGCACCAGTGTTCTCGATCGGCCGATCGGCGCCGCGCCTGCGGCCAGTGGCGCAGCGCAGATTCCCGCCGGCACCGCGCAAGGCGCGAGCGCCGCGCCGGCAGCGCCCGTCACTGCGCCCGCTGCGTCGGGTGCAGGTGCCATTCCGACGAAGTGATTCGCCGGGTGACAAAGATCAAGGCTGCGTGAGCCCATCTCGGCGACATTTGCGTTGGTGCTGCACGCAGTGCTTTCGTTGAGATAGCCCACGCTTTGAGGTTAGAATTCAAGGCTGTTCGGAGAGCCACTCCTCATGCAATCCGAACCCGCTTCAGCGGTGATGTTGAGTCATTGAAAGCGGCCGACGTGGTGAAATTGGTAGACACGCTATCTTGAGGGGGTAGTGGCGAAAGCTGTGCGAGTTCGAGTCTCGCCGTCGGCACCAGATCTTGTTGCACGGGGCTTCGGCCCCGTTCGATTGCCAAGCTGACAAAAGCCGCCATGAACCTGGAATCCTACCTGCCAGTCATCCTCTTCATCTTGGTGGGTGTGGCAGTCGGAGTCGCTCCACAGGTTCTGGGCTTCCTGCTCGGCCCGCGCCGCCCCGACGCGGCGAAGAATTCCCCTTACGAGTGTGGCTTCGAAGCCTTTGAAGACGCGCGCATGAAGTTCGATGTGCGCTACTACCTCGTCGCCATCCTGTTCATTTTGTTCGACCTCGAGATCGCCTTCCTCTTTCCGTGGGCGGTGTCGCTGCGCGAGATCGGTGCGGTGGGCTTCTGGGCCATGATGGTCTTCCTCGGCATCCTCGTCGTGGGCTTCGCCTACGAGTGGAAAAAGGGCGCCCTGGACTGGGAATGAACAAGGCCACGGAGTAACACCACATGGGCATCGAAGGCGTTCTCAAAGAGGGTTTCGTCACCACGAGTCTCGACTCGGTGATCAACTGGTCCAAGACCGGGTCGCTGTGGCCGATGACCTTCGGCCTGGCGTGTTGCGCGGTGGAGATGATGCACGCCGGCGCGGCCCGCTACGACATCGACCGCTTCGGCATGCTGTTTCGTCCCAGCCCGCGCCAGAGCGATCTGATGATCGTCGCCGGCACGCTGTGCAACAAGATGGCGCCCGCGATGCGCCGCGTCTACGACCAGATGGCGGAGCCGCGCTGGGTCTTGTCGATGGGCTCCTGCGCCAACGGCGGCGGCTACTACCACTACAGCTACTCGGTCGTGCGCGGCTGCGACCGCGTGGTGCCGGTGGACGTGTACGTGCCGGGCTGCCCGCCGACCGCGGAGGCCCTGCTTTACGGGATCATCCAGCTGCAGCAGAAGATCCGCCGCACCCAGACCATCGCGAGGGCCTGACGCCATGCAGACGACCTCTCCCTTCGCCGTCGATCCGCAAGCGCTTCGCGACACGCTCGCCACCACCCTGGGCGCGCTGGCCAGGAGCGTCGAAGTCAACCTGAACGAAGTCACCGTGGTGGTCGGCGCAGCCGATTACCTGGCGGCGGCGAAGCTGCTGCGCGACGCCCCGGGCTGCCAGTTCGAGCAGCTGATCGACCTGTGCGGCATCGACTACTCCGAATACGGCAACGGCGAATGGGACGGCCCGCGGTTCTGCGTGGTGTCGCACCTGCTGTCGGTGAGCCTGAACCAGCGCGTGCGCGTCAAGGTGTTCGCGCCGGACGACGAGCTGCCGGTGGTGGAC
>DATFAY010000518.1:0-6226 GCA_035254085.1 Piscinibacter sp. | reverse complement strand
GCTGCCTTCGTCGGCCCGGAGCTGCCAGTCGTGCGTCGTGTACACCGCCTCGTCGCCCCACCAGGCCTCGAGCAGCTCGGGCGTGACGAGCGCGCGAAAGACGCGCGCGGGCGGCGCCGCGAGCCAGACCTCGCCGTCGATGCGCAGGCCGCAGAGCTCGACCCGCGGCGCCTCGGCGAGGGCCTCAGTCATCGTGTTCCACCAGGCGCTTGAGCCGCGCGAGGCTCGTCTGCCAGACCCGGCGCTGCACACCCAGCCACTGCTCGAGCTCGGCCAAGGGCTTGTCGTTGACGCCGTAGTAGGCACGGCGGCCCTCGTGGTCCTCGCTCAGCAGGCCGGCCTGCTTGAGGCTGCGCAGGTGCTTTGAAATCGCCGGCCGGCTGATCGGGAAATGCGCCGCCAGCTCCTCGACATGCAGCCGCTTGCGCGCCAGCAGCTCGAGGATGGCGCGGCGCGTCGGATCGGCCAGGGCCGCCAGGCAGGCGCTGCGTCTTTCGTCGCGGATCGAGGTCATGGAAGGAGGGGCTCGGCGTTTGCGCAATGGTACCCGTCGGGTTACGATAAGGTCAACCACTTCGACAAAGGATCTCTCATGAGTGACGCCGAACGCGACGCCCTGCTCGACTCGCTGCAGCACTTCCCGCAGCAAGTGGCCGCGCTGGTCGGGGTCGTCCCCACCGAGCGTTGGCGCGAGCGCGCGCCCGGCGGCGGTTTTGCGGTGGTGGAGCACCTGTGCCACCTGCGCGACCTCGAGCGCGAGGGCTTCATCGAGCGCATCGGCCGCATCCTCGCCGAAGACATGCCCGAGCTGCACGAGATCGACGGCAGCGCGCTGGCCGACGAGCGCCACTACCTGGCACAGGACGCCGTCCAAGCGCTGGGCGACTGGCAGGCCGCGCGTGCGCGCACGGTGGCGATGCTGCGCGAGGCGCTGCCGCGGCACGCCCTGCGCAAGGGCGTCTACGGCGGCTTCGGGGTCGTGACGCTGGCCGCGCTGGCCGAGGGCATCAACGCCCACGACCAGACCCACCGGCGCGAGATGGAAGAGCTCGTCGCGCTGCTGCGCGAAGGCGCCTGAAGCGCGCTCGCCCTACAGCGCCGCCTCGCGCACCCGCCGCGGCAGGCCGGCCAGCGCGGGGTCGTGCACCGGCTTGAGATCGCCGTCGAGCGCGCTGCGCACCAGCCGGGCCAGCGTCTGCGCATGCGGCATGACCGTGCCGAAGAACAGCACCTCGTCGCCGCGCGCGATCAACAGCGTCGGGAAGTCCTCGACGTCGATCGCGCCCATCACTTCGGCATGGTCCTCGACGTCGACCCAGGCGAAGCGCGCCTCGCCGCCGAAGCTCGCTGCCTGCGCATCGAACAGCGGCCGGTAATCGCGGCAGGTGCCGCACCATTGAGCGCACAGGCCGGCGACGAGCAGCGGCGCAGCGGATGCGTGGGGGCTTTGCATGACGCCAGTGTGCCTCGTCCGCCGCGCAGCGCCGGCGCCGCGGTCTATGCCGCCGTCGCGGCCGCTTCCTCGGCGATCCAGCGCGCGGCGCGCTCGGCGATCATGAGCACCGGCGAGTTGGTGTTGCCGCTGGTGATGGTCGGCATGATGCTCGCGTCGACCACGCGCAGGCCGCGCACGCCATGCACCCGCAGGCGGGCATCGACCACGGCCTGCGGGTCGCTGGCCGGTCCCATCTTGGCGGTGCCCACCGGGTGGAAGATGGTGGTGCCGATGTCGCCCGCCAGCTTGGCCAGCTCCTCGTCGCTCTGGAACTGCACGCCGGGCTTCACCTCCTGCGGCCGATAGCGCGCCAGCGCTGGCTGCGACACGATGCGCCGGGTCAGGCGCAGCGACTCGGCCGCGATCCGCCGGTCGGCCTCGGTGCTCAGGTAGTTGGCCAGGATGCTGGGCGCCTCCAGCGGGTCAGGCGCGCGCAGGTGCACGTGGCCGCGGCTGGTCGGGTTGAGGTTGCACACGCTCGCGGTGAAGGCGTTGAACGGGTGCAGCGGCTCCCCGAAGGCGTCGAGCGAGAGCGGCTGCACGTGGTACTCGAGGTTGGCATGCGGCTGGCTCGGATCGCTGCGCGTGAAGGCGCCCAGCTGAGACGGCGCCATGCTCATCGGCCCGCTGCGCTTGAGCGCGTACTCGAGGCCGATCAGCGCCTTGCCCCACCACGAGTTCGCCATCGTGTTGAGCGTCTTCACCCCCTCGACGCTGAAGACGGCGCGGATCTGCAGGTGGTCCTGCAGGTTCTCGCCGACGCCGGGCAATTCGTGCACCACCGCGATGCCGTGCTGCTGCAGCAGGGCGCCGGCCCCGATGCCCGACAGCTGCAGCAGCTGCGGCGTGCCGATCGCGCCCGTGGCGAGGATCACCTCGCGGGTGGCGATGGCGCGCAGCCGCTCGCCGCCGCCGCGCGGGATCACCTCGACGCCGCTCGCATGCGGGCCGGCGTCGCCGCGCTCGAGCAGCACGCGCGACAGCTGCGCGCCGGTCCACACCTGCAGGTTGTCGCGGTCCAGCGCGGGGCGCAGGAAGCCCTTGGCGGCGTTCCAGCGGATGCCGCCGCGCTGGTTGACCTGGAAGTACCCCACGCCTTCGTTGTCGCCGCGGTTGAAGTCCTCGGTGTGCGGGATGCCGGCCTGCTGCGCCGCCTCGGCGAACGCGTCGAGGATGTCCCAGCGCAGGCGCTGCCGCTCGACGCGCCATTCGCCGCCGGCGCGCTCGCCCTTGGGGTCGAAGCCGGGCGCCGCGTGGAATTCGTCGGCGCCGCGGTAGTAGTCCTCGTGCTGCAGGAAGGCGGGCAGGCATTCGTTCCAGCTCCAGCCCGGATTGCCCAGCGCACCCCAGTGGTCGTAGTCGCGCGCCTGGCCGCGCATGTAGATCATGCCGTTGATGCTCGAGCACCCGCCCAGCACCTTGCCGCGCGGGTAGCGCAGGCGGCGCCCGTTGAGGCCCGGGTCCGGATCGGTCTGGAACAGCCAGTCGGTGCGCGGGTTGCCGATGCAGTAGAGGTAGCCCACCGGGATGTGGATCCAGTGGTAGTCGTCGCGCCCGCCGGCCTCGATCAGCAGCACGCGCTTGCCCGGGTCGGCGCTCAGTCGGTTCGCCAGCAGGCAGCCGGCCGTGCCGGCGCCGCAGACGATGTAGTCGTAGATCGGATCACTCATGGCGACGATTGTGCGGCGAGCGCCGGCTCCTGCCATCTCCGCCCGAGCGCAGATCGCGCGGGGCGTTGACCCTGCGCATCACGCCTGCGATCACGCCTGCCAGACGCCGTAGCCGGCCTCGCGCAGGGCGATCGCCAGCTCGACCTCCATCTCCCTGGCGCCTTCGTAGGGCATCGGGTTGTAGACCTCGTACAGCTTCGGCAGGAGCCGCAGCCCGTACTGCTGCACGAAGCGGTTGGCCTGGATGCCGGCCTTGTGCTTGTCGAAACGCAGGTCCGGGTCGGTGCCCGTCATGCCGACATAGACGAAGGGCTTGCCCAGCCGGTGCTCGGGATTGGCCTTGCGAAAGCGCGGCTCGTTCCACACCGCGTCGGCGAGTTCGACGACGTAGACGTGGTAGTGATGCGAGCGGGGCCGGCGCGCCATGGACCGAGCATCGCATGGCGCGCGCGACCATAATCGTCGCGCCGCCCGCCGCCCCCCGCATGGACTCCTTCGATCGCATCCTCGTCGTCATTCCCGCCCAGCTCGGCGATGTGCTCATCTGCACGCCGCTCATCCGCGCCGCGCGCGAGCGCTGGCCCGCCGCGAGCATCGACGTGCTGGGCTTCGCCGGCACGCTCGAACTGCTTGCGGGCAACGCGGACGTCTCCCGGTGCATCGAGATCGCGCGCGCCGGCGGCGTGCGCTGGCAGCTGCGCCAGGCGCTGCAGCTTTGGCGGCGCTACGACCTCGCCTTCGTCGCGCGCACCAGCGACCGAGCCCACCTCTACGGCCTGGTGGCGGCGCGCCGGCGCAGCGCCTTCGTGCCGGGCAGCGGGCCGGGCAGCCGCTGGAAGCGCTGGATCACGCACCACCGCGTCGTCCCGCGTGACGGCGCGCACCACGTGCTGGAGCGGCTGCGGTTGATCGAGCCGTGGGTGCCCATGCCGGCGGCGCTGTCCCTGGTGCCGCCCACCCCGGCCGCGCTGCCGCCTGCGATCGAGGCGCAGCTGGCCCATCCCTTCGTCGTGGTGCAGGTGCCCTCGATGTGGCGCTACAAGCAGTGGCCGCTGGAGCACTTCCGGCGCGTCGTGCAGGGGCTGCTGGACGACGGCGTGCAGGTCGTCCTCACCGGTTCCGGCTCGGCCCACGACCAGTCGCAGGTGGCCGGCGTGCGCGATGTCGGCAGCGCGCCGGCGCTGCTCGACGCGTCGGGCCAGCTCAGCCTGTCGCAGGTGGCCGCACTGCTCGCGCGCGCCGACGCCTACCTCGGTCCGGACACCTCGGTGACGCACCTCGCGGCGGCGGTGGGCACGCCGATCGTGAGCGTGTACGGTCCCTCGCTGCCCGACGCCTTCGGCCCCTGGCCGCAGGGTCATGCGGCGGTCGTGCCCTGGCAGCGCCGCGCCGCGCGCCAGGAGGTGCGCGGCATCGTGCTGCTGCAAGGCGAAGACCTGCCGGGCCAGCGCTGCGTGCCGTGCAACCGCATGGGTTGCGAGAACCGGCACGACAGCCAGAGCCATTGCCTGGCCACGCTCTCGCCCGAGCGCGTGCTCGGCGAACTGCGCGCCATGCTGCAAGCGCCCGCACGGGTCGCCCGGCAAGCAGGGGAACGATCGTGAGCCGTCTCTTCTCGCCATTTCGTGTCGGCGGCCTGACGCTTCGCAACCGCATCGTCGTCTCGCCGATGTGCCAGTACTCGGCCGACCAGGGGCGCGCCACCGACTGGCACCTCCTGCACCTGGGCCAGCTCGCGCTGTCGGGGGCGGCGCTGCTGTTCACCGAGGCGGCCGCGGTCGAGCCCGCGGGCCGGATCTCGCCGCAGGACCTCGGCCTGTGGTCGGACGACACCCAGGCCGCATTGGCGCGCGTGGTGCAGACGGTGCGCCGCCATTCCGGCATCGCCCTGGGCATCCAGCTCGCGCACGCCGGGCGCAAGGCCTCGACGCGCGCGCCCTGGCTGGGCGGCCAGCAGATCCCGGCGGCCGAAGGCGGCTGGCAGACGGTCGCGCCCTCGGCGCTGGCCCACGCGCCCGGCGAGCACGCGCCGCAGGCGCTCGATGCGGACGGCCTGGCGCGGGTGCGCCGCGCCTTCGCCGACGCGGCGGTGCGGGCCGAACGCCTGGGCTTCGAGCTGATCGAGCTGCACGCCGCGCACGGCTACCTGCTGCACCAGTTCCTGTCGCCGATCGCCAACCGGCGCACCGACGACTACGGCGGCACGCTGGCGGCGCGCATGCGCTTCCCGCTCGAGGTCTTCGACGCGGTGCGCGCGGCGGTCTCGCCGGCGGTGGCGGTGGGCATGCGGCTGTCGGCCACCGACTGGGTCGAGGGCGGCTGGGACCTGCCGCAAAGCATCGCCTTCGCGCAGGCCCTCAAGGCCCGCGGCGCCGACTTCGTCGATGTGTCCAGCGGCGGCATCTCGCCGCTGCAACAGATCCCGCTCGGCCCCGGCTACCAGGTGCCGTTCGCCGAGCGCATCCGCGCCGAATCGGCGCTGCCGGTGATGGCGGTGGGACTCATCACCACCGCGGCGCAGGCCGAGGGCATCGTCGCCAGCGGCAAGGCCGACCTGGTGGCGCTGGCGCGCGCCATGCTCTACGACCCGCGCTGGCCCTGGCACGCCGCGGCCGAGCTCGGCGCGCAGGTCGAGGCGCCTCCGCAGTACCTGCGCGCGCAGCCGCGCGAGCTCAAGCAGCTGTTCGTCGCCGGCCCGTCGGGCGCCTGACGGCGCGCCGGCTCAGCGGCCGGTGCCGGCCAGGATCGGGAACAGCTTGGTCAGCCCGTCGGCCAGCAGTTCCACTGCCAGCGCGGCCAGGATCAGGCCCATCAGCCGCGTCATGATGTTGATGCCGGTCTGGCCGAGCGCCCGGGCGATGCGCCCGGAGGCCGAGAACACCGCGAAGGTGGCGAGCGCCACCACCACGCCGTAGCCGACCAGCACCGCCAGCTGCCACCAGTGGCGCGTCTTCTCGGCGTAGATCACCATGGTCGAGATGGTGGCCGGGCCCGTGAGCAGCGGGATGGTGAGCGGCACCACGGCAATGCTCGCGCCCGCGTCGCGCTTGGTCTCGCCTTC
>DATFAY010000517.1:0-3326 GCA_035254085.1 Piscinibacter sp. | reverse complement strand
TCCCGTCGCGCGGCGCGCCCTGGGCACGGCGTTTGCGGCGCCCAACCCCATGGCACGCGACCACATCGACACACGCGGCGTCTTCGCCGGGCTGTGGAGCGCGGCGTGGCAATACCGGGCGAGAACGCTGGCCGCGCTGGCGCTGCTCATCCTCGCCAAGGTGGCCGGCGTGGTCGTGCCGCTGGTGCTCAAGGCGATCGTCGATCGCTTCAGCCATCCGCAGGCGCTGGCCGAGCCGGCAGCGGGAGCCGCGGCGGCTGCTCCCGGCGCGCCCACGGGGCTGGTCGTTCCGGTGTTCCTGCTGCTGGGCTATGCACTGCTGCGCTTCTCGGGCACGCTGTTCACCGAATTGCGGGACCTGGTGTTCGCCCGCGTCACCCAGCGTACGGTCACGGGCTTCGCCGAGCGGACCTTCGCGCACCTGCTGTCGCTCAGTCCGCGCTTTCACGTGCAACGCAACACCGGCGTGCTGATCCGCGACGTGGAGCGCGGTACCGCCGGCATCGGCTTCCTGCTGGGAGCGGGGCTGTTCACGGTGGTGCCCACGCTGGTCGAGTTCATCGCCGTGCTGGTGGTGATGGCGGCGGGCTACAGCCTGGGGTTCACGCTGATCATCGTGCTCACCTTCTTCATCTACGCCGGCTTCACGACGGCGTTGACGCAGAAGCGCGCGCTGCGCCAGCGGGCCGTCAACGAGATGGACTCGAAGGCGAGCGGACGCATGGTGGACAGCCTCATCAACTACGAGACGGTGAAGACCTATGCCCGCGAAGACTACGAGCGCAAGCGCTACGCGACGATCTCCGGCGAGTGGGTGGAGCGCGCGGTCAGCAACCAGCGGGCGCTGTCGATGCTGCACATCGGGCAGAGCGCGATCATCGCGGCCGGCGTGGCGGCGGTGATGCTGCTGGCCGGAGAGCAGACGATGCGCGGCTCGATGACCGTGGGCGACCTGGTTCTCGTCAACGCCTACGTCATCCAGATCTGCCTGCCGCTCAATGCGCTGGGCTTCGTGTTCCGCGAGGCCAAGGACGCGCTGGTCAACACCGAGATCCTCTTCGCCCTGCTGCGGCAGGCGCCGGAGATCCAGGATCGCCCGGATGCCCTGCCGCTGGCAGTGCGTGGCGCCGCGGTCCAGTTCGAGCACGTGGACTTCGGCTACGAGGCGGGGCGGCAGATCCTGTATGACCTGAGCCTTTCGATGCCCGCCGGCAGCACGGTGGCGGTGGTCGGCGGCAGCGGCTCGGGCAAGTCGACGCTCGCACGGCTGCTGCTGCGCCTGTACGACGTGGCGGGCGGCCGCATCATGGTCGACGGCCAGGACCTGCGCGCGATCCGGCTGGCAAGCCTGCGCGAGGCGATCGGCGTCGTGCCGCAGGACACCGTGCTCTTCAACGACACGATCGCGCACAACATCGGGTACGGACGCGTGGGCGCCGGCATGCCGCAGATCATCGAGGCAGCCAAGGCTGCGCAGGTGCACGAGTTCATCGTCTCGCTGCCCCAGCAGTACGACACCGTTGTCGGCGAGCGCGGCATGAAGCTCTCGGGCGGCGAGAAACAGCGCATCGCGATCGCCCGCGCCTTCTTGAAGAACCCGCCGATCATGATCTTCGACGAGGCGACCTCGGCGCTCGACACGCGGGCCGAACGCGCCATCCAGACGGAACTGGACCGCATCGCCCAGGGGCGCACGACGCTGATCATTGCGCACCGGCTGTCGACCATCGTCAACGCCGACGAGATCCTGGTCATGGACAAGGGGCGCATCGTCGAGCGCGGCCGGCACGAGCGCCTGTTGGAGCAGGGCGGGCTGTACGCGCAACTGTGGACGCTGCAGCGGCAGCAGCGCGAATTCGAGCACCTCGAGGAGGAACTCGCGCTGCAGCCGGTCAACCTTGCGGTGCTGCTGGCCGGCGCGATCGACGGATTGCGCAGCGTCATCGAGGCACGCCAGGTCCGGCTGTACACCGAGGTCGACATGGACAACGCCCGCGTGACGGGCGATCCGAGCACGCTCGCCCAGGCGTTGCGCGAACTCTCGATGGCGGCGGCCGAGTCGACGCCCGCGGGCGGGCGCATCGAGATCAAGCTGGAGCGCCACGATGCCGATGCGCGCATCAGCATCACCGACGGGCGCCACGCAGGCGAGCCGACCGCGCCAGGACAGTCCGCGGACGAGCAAGCCACCAAGGCGCCGCACGGCACGCAGACGCCGCCGGACCCGCTGGAGTTTCGTGCTCTCATCGAGCAGCAGCGCGGCCGCTTCGCCATCGAGCCGCCCACCTCCACCCATGGCATGCGCTACGTCATCGAACTGCCGCTGCGGGCCGTGGACGTCGAAGCCGCGCGCGCCGGCCAGGCGACGGCCGCCGCGGGCCTGCCGAGCGGGCCCCAGCCGCTGGCGGGATTGCGGGTGCTGTGCATCGACGACAGCGCGGACGCACGGCAGTCCCTGCAGATGCTGTTGGACATGCAAGGTGCGCAGGTGCTGGTGCTTGCGTCGGGCAGCGAGGCGCTGGCCTGGCTGGAGGCGCAGCCCGGCGACGAATGGCCCCACGTGGTCGTCTGCGACATCTCGCTGGGCGAGGAGGATGGCTACAGCGTCATCCGGCGCATCCGGCAGATCGAAGCCCGCCGACAGCTGCCGCTCGACCAGCGTGTGCCGGCCGTGGCGCTCACCGGCCACGCGGAGTCGGGTGACCGCATCCGCGCGTTGATGGCGGGCTTCCAGGTGCACCTGGCCAAGCCCGTGAAGCCCGAGGAGTTGGTGTCGACCATCTACACGCTGGCGGGCCGCGCGGTCAACGACAACACCGCGCCGGCGCGCAGCTGATCCGGCGCCGCGCGGGCAAGGCGCGCTTCTTGCCCCGGCCCTCGGCATGACCCTGACCACCACCTCGGCGCCCGCGGCGCGCGTCCACGGCAGCCACTTCGCCGACGCCAGCGCCGCGCGCCGGGCCATCGACATGGCGCTGCCGATGATCGAGTCGGCGATGGAGGACCCGCATGTCTGCGGCAGCGGCTTTCTCTACATCGTGGTGATGGACCCGGGCTTGTCGCCGCGCGACGTGGAGTTCAACGACGCCGTGCTGCTCGAGCATGCGGTTGGAGATCGAAGTGGCTGGGATGCGGACTACGCCGGCTTCGCCCGGGGCAAGGCGCGCTTGAGCTGGCAGCACGCCGCCGGCAGCCACGAAGTTCAATCAGCTCGAAGCCATTGCCTGCGCCACGGCGACAGCGTGCTGTGGGGCAGCGCCTGGCTCGACGGCATCGTCGTGGGCGTGAGCGGAGCGCATCCGTGGTTCGACGAGGCATTCGCGACC
>DATFAY010000516.1:0-9386 GCA_035254085.1 Piscinibacter sp. | reverse complement strand
ACGCCGAACAGGCCGGCCAGGGCTTCGAGCTTGTCGGCCAGCGCGACCGCCTGGGCGACGCCGCTCGCGGGCAGATCGTCGCCCGCGAACCGCGGCCAGTAGTGCTGCGCGATCGCGTCGGCGACGGCCGCCGGCTCGCCGTCGTGCTGCGCGTAGTAGCGCCCCATCGTGCCCTGCAGCTCGGGGAACTCGCCCACCATGTCGGTCACGAGGTCGGCCTTGGCCAGGTGCGCCGCGACATCGGCCTGGTGCGCGAGGTGGTCGCTGCCCATCTGCGCGCCGATCACCTTGGCGATGGCGCGCACGCGCTCCACCCGCTGGCCCTGCGTGCCCAGCTTGTTGTGATAGACCACCTTGGACAGCCCCGCGACGCGCGACTCGAGCGTCTTCTTGCGGTCCTGGTCGAAGAAGAACTTGGCATCGGCCAGGCGCGGCCGCACCACGCGCTCGTTGCCGCCGATCACCGCGCTGGCGTCGCTCGGCCGGATGTTGCTCACCACCAGGAAGCGGTTCGTCAGCTTGCCGTGTCGATCGAGCAGCGGAAAGTACTTCTGGTTGGCCTTCATCGTGAGGATGAGGCACTCCTGCGGCACTTCGAGGAACTCGCGGTCGAAGCGGCAGAGCATCACGCTGGGCCGCTCGACCAGGCCGGTGACTTCGTCGAGCAGCGCCTCGTCGGCGATCGGCTTGAGGCCTTGCTCGGTCGCCGCGGCATCGAGCTGGCGCACGATCTCGGCGCGCCGCTCGGCGAAGCCGGCGATCACGGCGCCTTCTTCACGCAGCTGCTCGGCATAGCTGTCGGCGTCGCGCAGGGTGATCGTGGGCTGCCTGGCTTCGAAGCGATGGCCTTGCGTCGTGCGGCCGGCGTCCAGGCCCAGCACTTCGATCGGCACGACCTCCGTGCCATGCAGCGCGACCAGCCCATGCGCCGGGCGCACGAAGTTCACGCTGGTCCAGCCGTCGGCGAGCTGGTATTGCATGACCTTCGGGATCGGCAGCTTGGCCAGCGCCTCGTCGATCGCCTGCTGCAGGCCCTGCGCGAGCGTCGCGCCCTTGGCGACGCTGTCGAGGAACAGCGCTTCGGCCTTGCCGTCCATCTGGCGCTTGAGCCCGGGCACGACCGACGCGTCGGCGCCCAGCGCGGCGAGCTTCTTCAGCAAGGCCGGCGTGGGCTGCCCGTCGCCGGTGAGGCCCACGCTGACGGGCATCAGTTTTTGCGAGACCGACCTGTCGGCCGCCGCGGAGGCGACCTTCGCCACTTGCACCGCCAGGCGGCGCGGCGAAGCGAAGGAGGTGATCGATGCATCCTTGGCGGCCAGCCCTTGCGACTTCAGGCTGTCGGCAAGCGTGCCCGCAAACGCCTCGCCCAGCTTCTTGAGGGCCTTGGGCGGCAGCTCTTCGACGAACAGTTCGACGAGCAGGTTCTTTGTTGTCATGACGCTCATCGTTCAGGCAGGAGATTTTTCGAGCTTGGCCAGGACCTCATCGGCCCACGCCTTGGGCGCCATCGGGAAGCCCAGGCGCGCGCGGCTGTCGAGGTAGCTTTGCGCCACGCTGCGCGCCAGGTTGCGGATGCGGCCGATGTAGGCGGCACGCTCGGTCACGCTGATCGCGCCGCGGGCGTCGAGCAGGTTGAAGGTGTGCGCGGCCTTGAGCACCTGCTCGTAGGCCGGCAGCGCGAGCTGCTGCTCCATCAGGTGCTTGGCCTGCTTCTCATGCGAGCCGAAGGCGCCGAGCAGGAAGTCGACGTCGCTGTGCTCGAAGTTGTAGGTGCTCTGCTCGACCTCGTTCTGGTGGTAGACGTCGCCGTACTTGAGCTCGTTCGTCCACTGCAGGTTGTAGACGTTGTCCACGCCCTGCAGGTACATCGCCAGGCGCTCCAGGCCATAGGTGATCTCGCCGGTGAGCGGCTTGCAGTCGATGCCGCCCACCTGCTGGAAGTAGGTGAACTGCGTCACCTCCATGCCGTTGAGCCAGACCTCCCAGCCCAGGCCCCAGGCGCCCAGCGTGGGATTCTCCCAGTCGTCCTCGACGAAGCGGATGTCGTTGACCTGGAGGTCGAAGCCCAGCGCCTCGAGCGAGCCGAGGTAGAGCTCGAGGATGTTGGCCGGCGCGGGTTTCAGCACCACCTGGTACTGGTAGTAGTGCTGCAGGCGGTTCGGGTTCTGGCCGTAGCGGCCGTCCTTGGGGCGGCGGCTGGGTTGCACGTAGGCCGCCTTCCAGGGTTCGGGGCCGAGCGCGCGCAGAAAGGTCGCGGTGTGGCTCGTTCCGGCGCCCACCTCCATGTCGTAGGGCTGCAGGAGCGCGCAGCCCTGGCGGTCCCAGTAGTCTTGCAGTCGCAGGATGATTTGCTGGAAGGTCAGCATGGTGGCGGTGAACGGCGGAAACCCGCAAGTTTACTGACCGCGCGCCGCCGGCGACCCGTCGGCGCCCGGGCGCCGGCCGAGCAGGGCCACGCCGGCCAGCACCAGCAGCGCCAGCCCGAATGGCGGCCACAGGCCCCAGCGGGCGGCCCACCAGGCAAAGGGCGTGAGGCCCTCGCGGCCCTGCACGGTCCCTTCGAGCACGCCGGCCGTGTAGGGCTTGAGCGAGGCGGTGACCTGGCCGCGGTGGTCGATGATCACGGTGGCGCCGGTGTTGGTGGCGCGCAGCATGGGCCGCTCGAACTCCAGCGAGCGCATGCGCGAGATGTTCAGATGCTGGTCGACGGCGATGGTATTGCCGAACCAGCCGATGTTGCTGAGGTTGGCGAACATCGTCGGGGCGGCGGCGCCGTCGCGAAAGCGCGCGGCGAGCTCCTCGCCGAACAGGTCCTCGTAGCAGATGTTGGGCGCGATGCGCTCTCGCTGCACGACGAAGGACGGCGCGTTCAGCGCACCGCGGTTGAAGTCCCCCAGGGGGATGTTCATCAGCTGGGTGAACCAGTGGAAGCCCGTCGGGATGAACTCGCCGAAGGGCACCAGGTGGTGCTTGTCGTAGCGGTACTGCTGTGCCCGGCCCGGGGCGAAGCCGACCGCCGAGTTGGTGTAGCCGTGCTCCTCGTCGCCCAGCGGCACGCCGAACAGCGCATGGGTGCGCCCGGCGGCGAAGCGGTTCTGCAACGACGCCCAGAAGCCCTCGGGCATCTGCTGCGGCAGGAACGGCACGGCCGTTTCGGGCGCCATCACCAGGTCGGTCTGCGCGCCGAGCAGGCCCTTGACGTGCCACTCGAGCGCCGCGGCCTCGTGCTCGCTGGCGAACTTCTCCTCTTGCGGGATGTTGCCTTGCAGCAGCGTCACGCTCAGCGTCCCCGTGGGCCGGCTGAAGCTGCTGCCCGCCAAAGCGCCGGCGGCCAGCACCAGGAGCGTCGCCGCCGGCCCCACCCAGCGGCGGCGCCCGCGCGAGATCGTCAGCGCCGACCATGCTGCCAGCCAGGCCGCGACCGCGCCGATGCCATACACGCCGACGAAGGGCGCCAGCGCGGACAGGGGCCCGTCGACATGGGCATAGCCCGAGGCGACCCAGGGAAAGCCGGTGAAAATCGCCGCGCGGGCGAGTTCCGCCAGCAGCCAGGCCGCGGCAAAGAGCAGCGCGTCGCTGCCGGCCCGGCCCGTGCGCCAGCGCGCCGCCAGTCCCGTCGCCGCCGCAAGATACGAAGAGAGCAAGCCGCTGAGCGCAAGCACCGCCAGCGCTGCCATCCACGCGGGCAGGCCGCCATAGCGGTTCATGCTGATGAACAACCACCAGGTGCCCGCCACCAGCCAGGCGGTGCCGAACATCCAGCCGAGCGCGGCCGCGCGGCCCGCGCCCACCATGGACACGCGCCAGGCGAGCACCCCGGTGCACAGCAGTTGCAGCCACCAGGCCTCGGTGTAGACATACGAGGCGGTCTGCAAGGCGCCCAGCGCCGCGGCGAGCACGAGGTCGAAGCCGAGCGAGAAAGGCCGTGCCGGCACGGCGGGAGGAAGCGCCTTCGGCATCAGGCGCCGTCGCTGCCGAGCGCTTCTTCGGGGGCGCGGGTCACCTTGAACCAGCGCACCGCACCGCCGCGGGTGAGCATCACGGAAAAGCGCAGCCCGCCCAGCGTCAGCGATTCGTTGCGCCGCGGCACGTGCCCCAGCTCGTGGGCCACCAGGCCGCCGATGGTGTCGAAATCGTCTTCCGGCAGGTGCACCGTGAAGGCCTCGTTCACCGCGCTGATGTCGGCGTCGCCGGCGACGCGGTGGCTGCCGTCGGCCAGCGTGTAGACGCTGCTGTCGCGGTCCTTCTCGTCGAACTCGTCCTCGATCTCGCCGACGATCTCCTCGAGCACGTCTTCGATGGTGATCAGGCCGGCGGTGCTGCCGAACTCGTCGATGACGATCGCGAGGTGGTTGCGGTTGGAGCGAAAGTCGCGCAGCAGCTCGTTCAGGCCCTTGGACTCGGGCACGTACACCGCCGGGCGCAGCAGCGTGCGCAAGTTCAACTCCGGCGCGCGCTGCAGCTTGAGCAGGTCCTTGGCCATGAGGATGCCGATGATGTTCTCGCGCTGGCCTTCGTAGACGGGAAAGCGCGAGTGGCCGGTCTCGATGACCAGGTGCAGCACCTCGTCATAGGGATCGTCGATGCTCAGCAGGTCCATGCGCGGCGCGGCCACCATGACGTCGCCGGCGGTCATGTCGGCCATGCGGATGACGCCTTCGAGCATCATGCGCGACTCGGGCGCGATCAGCTCGCGATCCTCGGCGTCGGCCAGGGTCTCGATCAGCTCGTCGGTCGAATCAGGTCCGGGATGGACGAACTCGACGATGCGCTGGAACAGGTTGCGCTTGTCGGGCGCGTGCGGGGCGTGGTGCCGGTCGCTTGCCTTGGGGCGGCCGGTCTGACCTGAATGCGGGTCGGACATCGCGCGGGGCGAGGAGTGGCAAGGGGCGTCAGCTTACCCCATCGCGACCCGGGGCCCGAACGCAGATTTGACAAGTGTGCTAGCTTGAAGGATTGCGATTTGCCGCGCCGGCCGCATCTGGGACCGGCGCCATGCGGCGCATCCCCATCTCTTCGCATCTCTTCGACGGAACCGCCATGTCCACCGGACTCATCCCCGCCACCATCCTCACCGGCTTTCTCGGGTCGGGCAAGACCACGCTGCTCAAGCGGGTGCTCACCGAGGCCCACGGCCAGAAGATCGCCGTCGTCGAAAACGAATTCGGCGACGAGAACATCGACAACGACATCCTGGTGCAAGACACCCGCGAGCAGATCATCCAGCTCAACAACGGCTGCGTGTGCTGCACCATCCGCGAGGACCTGCGCACCACCCTGTCCGACCTGGCCGCCAAGAAGCGCAAGGGCGAGCTCGACTTCGACCGGGTGGTGATCGAGACCACCGGCCTGGCCGATCCCGGCCCGGTCGCGCAGACCTTCTTCATGGACGACGAGATCGCCGAGAGCTACCTGCTCGACTCCATCCTCACGCTGGTGGACGCCAAGCACGGCCAGACGCAGCTCGACGAGCGCCAGGAGGCGCGCCGCCAGGTCGGCTTCGCCGACCAGATCTTCATCAGCAAGGCGGACCTGGTCGACGAGGCGCAGGTCGAGGATCTTGCCCACCGCGTCAAGCACATGAACCCGCGGGCGCCGCAGCGGCGGGTCAACTTCGGCGAGGTCGCCATCTCCGAAGTCTTCGACCTGCGCGGGTTCAATCTCAACGCCAAGCTCGACATCGACCCCGACTTCCTCAAGGAAGACGGGCACGCGCACCACGATCATGACCATGATCACGACCACGAGCACGGCGAGCATTGCGACCACCCGCACCACCACGCCCACGACGACGACGTGAAGAGCTTCGTGTTCCGCTCCGACCGGCCCTTCAACCCGGCCAAGCTGGAAGACTTCCTCGGCGCGATCGTGCAGGTCTACGGCCCCAAGATGCTGCGCTACAAGGGCGTGCTCAACATGAAGGGCACCGACAAGAAGGTCATCTTCCAGGGCGTGCACCAGCTGATGGGCAGCGACCTGGGGCCCAAATGGGCGCCCGGCGAGAAGAAGACCAGCAAGATGGTCTTCATCGGCATCGACCTGCCCAAGGACGTGTTCCTGCAAGGGCTCGAGCAGTGCCTGGCTTGATCCGCGGCAGTTGATTTGCGCAGGATTGCCGCTTGGCGGCCATCCTTGTTCTCCCCCTCGGAAACGAGGGGCCGCGGCTTCTGTGCAACGTGGCTACAATCCGCGGCGCCCAAATTCGCCCCGGTGTTCAAAACATTGAAAGCACCGAGGTCAGAGCGGGTATAACCGCCGTTGCGAGGAGACTCACGTGAGCACGACCCCGGCCAAGAAAGCGACCACCAAGAAGCCCGCGGCGAAGAAGACGCCAGCGGCCAAGGCGTCGGCGAAGCCGGCGGCAAAACCGGCAGCCAAGCCCACCGCCAAGCCCACCGCGAGGCCGGCGCCCAAGCCCGCCGCCAAGCCGGTGAGCAAGCCCGCGGGCAAGCCCACGGCCAAGCCCACCGCCAAGCCGGCGGCCAAGGCTGCGGCCAAACCCACCGCCAAGCCCGCCGCCAAGGCGGCCCCGAAGGTGGTGCCCAAGCCGGCAGCGCCCGCGCCGGCCGTCAAGCCTCACGCCAAGCACGCGAACGAGCCGGCGCCCGCACCCAAGCCCGTCGCGCCGGCGCCCGCGCCGCGCACGACCCGGGCCACTTCACGCACGCTCGCAGCCGTTCCGCCGGCTGCGCCTCTTCCGCCACCGACCTCCAGATTCGCGGACCGGTTCGCACCGCCGCGCCCGCCCACCCGACAGATGAACAACCTCGCAGTAGATACCCCGAAGCACGCGCACAAGCCCGATCCCAAGCTGGCCAACGCCTGGAAGACCAAGGCCGGCAAGGACCTCACCGAAGAAGAACTCCTGGCCATGCCGGACAGCGAGTACATGAACGACAAGCAGCTGGAGTTCTTCCGCGCGCGCCTGCAGGCGCTCAAGGACGACCTGCTGTCCAACGCCGGCGAGACCACCGAGCACCTGCGCGAGGACACCTCGATCGTTCCCGACCCGGCCGACCGCGCCACCATCGAGGAGGAGCATGCGCTGGAACTGCGCACGCGCGACCGCGAACGCAAGCTGCTGAAGAAGATTTCACAGTCGCTGGCCCGCATCGACGCGGGCGATTACGGTTTCTGTGACGAAACCGGCGAACCGATCGGCCTGGGCCGGTTGATCGCACGACCCACGGCTACACTGTCCCTCGAAGCCCAGCAACGCCGGGAGCTCAAGCAGAAGATGTTCGGCGACTGAGGCGGCGAAGCGAAGCACCCATGAAATCGTGCAGCGCGGTCGGGTCGCTCAGAGGCAAGCCAACGGTTGAGGGGCAAGAGCCTCTCGGCCTCTGAGGCCGCGCCCCCTCCCGATTCGGCAGTACCGACATGGCGGACCCCAAAGACACGAGCAGTTTCTTCCGCAAGGTCGTCAAGTTCGTGGCCAACCCGGCCACCGAATGGAGCGACTTGGACCCTCCCTCCTCCGAGGTGCGGGAAACCGAGTTCGCCAAGTCCGAGCTGAAGGCCATGATCGAGCGCAAGCGTCGCAACGACTTCGTGCGCAAGCGCGAATTCGACATGCTGCGCAAGGTTCGCCGCGAAGGCCTTTCCAGCGAGCAGCTGGCGGCACTGGGCGGCTCGTCCAAGATCGACGACTCCGAGGCGCGCATCGACAGCGGCGCCAAGCCCGACAGCGGCGTCAAGGCCAAGATCGACGAGATCGAGCAGCAGATGGTCGGCGACGGCTACCGCGGCTCGCAGCGACGCTCGCCCGAGTTCTACAACGCGCGCACCCAGCCGGCCCCGATGGAGCCGGCACCGGCGGCGCGCGTGTCGGCCCATGCGCCGCTGGACGGCGGACGCGTCGTCGACACCGGCGCCCCCAGCGAACGCGGCAAGCTCGCGGCGACCCCGGCCGCTGCGGTCATGAGCCCCGGCATGTCGCCGCTGTCGCCGCTCAACCTCGACGCCGCCTCGGCGGACTTCGCGCATCCGTTCGCGGTCGAGGTCACCGCGGTGGCGCACGACCCCGAGCTGGACGAGGCGGTCATCGCCTTTGCCAACGCGGACTTCGAGAACTGCGAACAGGCGCTCGCCTCGCTCACGGCGCCCGGCGGCGCGCGCGCCCAGCACGCCGAGACCTGGCTCGTGCTGTTCGACCTGTACCGCGCCATCGGCCAGCAAGCCAAGTTCGAGAGCCTCGCACTCGACTACGCCCAGCAGTTCGGCTGGTCGGCGCCGCAGTGGTTCTCGATGCCCAAGCTGGTGGCCGACGCCGCGCGGGCCGAAGACCGGCCCAAGGCCGCGCGCATTCCCGGCCAGGTGGGCTGGGTCTGCCCGGAGATCGTCGACTCGGACGCCGTCGCCAAGCTGCGCTCGCAGACGCTGCAGATGCCGCTGCCCTGGGTCTTCGACTGGGGCGGCCTGCGCAGCATCGATCCGGAGGCCTGTGCGCGCATGAGCGAGCTGTTCCGCACCTGGATTCCCCAGAAGCTGGACATGCGCTGGCTCAACGGCGAGCAGCTGTTCACCGTGCTGAGCGATGCGGCGCCCACGGGCGTGCGCGACGCCGACCCCGCGTACTGGCAGTTGCGCCTGGACGCGCTGCGCCTGGCGAACCGGCCGGATCAATTCGACGAGGCGGCCATCGACTATTGCGTGACCTACGAGGTCTCGCCGCCGTCGTGGGAGCCGGCGCAATGCCACGTGCGCGTGAGCGGCACCGAGCAGAGCACCGCCTCGCCGCCCTTGTCGGTGGTGAGCGAAGTCTCCACCAGCTTCGTGGAGTCGCAGCTCACCGACGACCCCAACCTGGTGCAGATGGCCAGCGTCGAGCTGTCGGGCCAGCTGGTCGGCGACATCGGCGCCACGATGAAGAAGATGAACGCCGAGCTGGGCCATTCGGCGATCGTCAACGTCTCGTGCGCCAAGCTGATCCGTGTCGACTTCATCGCCGCCGGCGATCTCCTGAACTGGGTGCTCGCGCGCCGCAGCGAGAACCGGCAGGTGAACTTCGTCGACGCCCAGCGCCTGGTCGCGCTGTTCTTCGGCGCGATGGGCATCACCGAGCACGCCACCGTGAAGGTGCGAACAGTCTGACGAGCGCTCCCCTCAAGGGGCGACACCGACGGCCCGGCAAAGCCGGATCCGTGGGGATTCGCCCACCCCCGTAGCGCCTGTGGCGCTCCCCCCTCAAGGGGGCAACACCGACGGCCCGGCGAAGCCGGATCCGTGGTGTCTGCTTGATCGGGTTACCCAGGGTCGGGGTCTAAGATGCGACGCACGCCGGGTTGAATCCCGCCGCTTCGTCCACAGGTACCCGCAATGGAAAATTTTCACGGCACTACGATCGTCAGCGTGCGCCGGGGCAACGTCGTCGCGCTGGGCGGTGA
>DATFAY010000515.1:0-2002 GCA_035254085.1 Piscinibacter sp. | reverse complement strand
CCCCGCCTTAGAGCCTATTTATGACCGACACCCTGACCGATATCGCCGACACCACCGCCCTTGAAGACTACCTGGCCGAGCACCGCGCCAAGCTGGTCACCACCGAGGGCAGCTATGCCCTGTCGGTCCACGGCGAGATCGCGGTCGGCCAGCAGCGGGTGCCGTATCATCTGGTGCCGGACGAGGGCTTCCTCGGCAAGACCGCCAAGTGGCGCAAGCTCGACGCCGCCGCGCGCCTCGCCCTGGTGCAGGAACGCTGGAACCCGGCGATCATGACACGACTCGAGACTCAGCTGCAGCAGTGCGCCGAGCGCGTGCTGGCCGTCGCGCAGCAATACGAGCTCGACCCCAGCGGTGCGCTCCAGGCTTTTTTGGCCAAGTACGAGCAGGCCCGGCAGCGCTGCACGCTGGCGCTCGACCGCATCGCCGCGCTACAGGACTCCCACGCTGTCACTCGCGAGGCCGAGAAGACCCGCAATGCGGTCAACTTGTCGCTGTACCCGGAATCGTTCACGCTGGCGCAGAGCATGCGCCGCCATTTCATCGCTGTGCTCGGCCCGACCAACTCGGGCAAGACCCACGCGGCGATGGAACACCTGGCCCAGGCCGAAACCGGCGCCTACCTCGCCCCGCTACGCCTGTTGGCGCTGGAAAACTACCATCGGCTGCTCGACGCCGGCGTGGCGGTCAGCCTGATCACCGGCGAGCAGCGTAAGCTGCACCCGGACGCCACCCACGTGGCGAGCACGGTCGAGATGCTCAACCCGAACCGCCCCATCGACGTGGCGGTGATCGACGAAA
The DNA here is from genome assembly GCA_035254085.1 of Piscinibacter sp. Classification (GTDB taxonomy): domain Bacteria; phylum Pseudomonadota; class Gammaproteobacteria; order Burkholderiales; family Burkholderiaceae_C; genus Albitalea. Next base: position 1,201 of record DATFAY010000515.1, on the reverse strand, counting down.
TCCAGCTGCTCGACGACCCAGACCGCGGCGCGGCCTGGACCGCCGCGGTGTGCGGTGTGCCGGCCAGCACGGTGTACCTGCTCGGCGCGCTGGAAGCGCAAGCGGCGATCGAGGCCCTGGTCAAGCGCGTGGGCGGTACGCTGGAAGTGCGCACGCTCAAACGCAAGTCGCCGCTGGAAATGGAAAAGAAACCGCTCGGGACGCTCAAGAACCTGCAGCCCGGCGATGTGCTGATCGCCTTCTCTCGCCGCGAGGTGCTCAACTGGCGCGACCGTGCCATCGAACAGGGCTTCGCCGTGTCGGCGATCTACGGCAACCTGTCGCCCGAGGTGCGTCAGGCGCAGGCTGAACGCTTCATCGATGGCGAAACCAAGATCGTCGTCGGCACCGACGCCATCGGCATGGGGCTCAACACCCCGGCGCGGCGCGTCATCTTCACTACAGCCAGCAAGTGGGACGGCTACGCCGAAGGCGTGATTACCGCCGCGCTGGCCAAGCAGATTGCCGGGCGCGCCGGCCGCTATGGCGCGCACGAGGCCGGCTACGTGGCCGGGCTCGACAGCCAGACGCACCAGATCGTCGCGGCGCTGCTGAAAGAACAAGCGGAACCGCTGCCGACCTCCGGCTTCTACGTCGCACCGAACCTCGACTACCTGCAGCAGATCGCCACCGCCACCGGCCAGAGCAAGCTGCAGGCGCTCTTGGAACTGTTCACCAAGCACATCAACGTTCACGACGAATTCTTCCTGCCAGCCAACCTGGCCGACCAGATCGAAAAGGCGCGCTGGCTCGACGTGCTGCCGCTGACGCTGGCCGACCGCTTCACCTTCAGCCTGTGCCCGGTGTCGACCAAGATACCGATGCTGGAGCGTGCGCTGCAGGACTGGGCCCAGTACCGCGCCAACCAACGCGCCGCCCCACTGCTGCGCATGGAAGGCATGGGCGGGCGCAACGAACTGCAGTACCTCGAGGACACCTGCAAGCTCTACGCCGCCTACGCCTGGTTGGGTTACCGCATGCCGGACACCTTCCCGTACGGCGAGATGGCGCAGACGCTGATGCAGTCCACCTCGGACAAGATCGACCAGTTGCTGCAGGCGCAGAACACGCGCCGGCAGGGCCGCCGCCCGCAGCAGGACAAGCGCCGCACGCCGGGCAACGGCAAGCCCAAGCAGTTCAAGCCGGGGCGGCGCTGAGCGCG
>DATFAY010000514.1:0-2382 GCA_035254085.1 Piscinibacter sp. | reverse complement strand
GCGAGCTCGACCTGGCGCGCCTTGCCCTCGCGCGCGCCCGCGCCGTCGGTGGCGCCGCCCAGCACCATCGCCGACAGGGCGCGATGCTGCTGCGTGAACTGGATCAGCTTGAGCACATCGCCCGCGCGGGCGACACCGTCGGCTTCGGCCTTGGCCATGTGCAAGGCCGCCAGCTCATGCCGGATCGCAAGCCACGCGGGCAATGCCACCATCGCCAGCCCAAGCAGGGCGATGAGCATGAACTTGCGACTCATCTTCAGGTTGCTGATGTGCTGCTTCATGAGGGGTCCTGATGCTTCCGGCGAGGCTGCATCCGGTTTCGGCAGCGAAGAAGCATCCTGAATCCATCTTCTGCAAGCGCAGGAAGAAATCGTGATGCGATACGTGCAGATCGGCGCGGAGCAAGGCGCGGCGATCGCGATTTGTCTGGCATCAAAGCGAGCGCGGCGTCATCTGTCTAGGCGCTGCGAACGATGCAATTTCTACAACGCGCTGCCGGTGCGGTAGATTGGCGCTCCGACAAGGGAACATCGCCATGGACCACTCGAACCTTCGCATCGTTGCGACCTTCACGCTCGACGACCAGGCGTGGCTGCGCCGCTCGTCGATTGCCGTGCCTCAGTTCTGGGCCGGCCACACCGTGGCGCCGCAGACGGGCGACGCCTTGCGCGTCGGCGGCCGCCAGTTCATCGTGCAGGCGCGGGTGTGGGAGCACGACGGCAACACGCCTGTCCTGCGCCTCTTCCTCAGCAGCGGACACGCCGAGAGCGACACGGTGTTCGGCTGACGCCGGCGGCGCTGCAGCGAGCTCGCCATGATCTCCGCGGCCGACTACCTCCGCCACGACGGCCTGGGTCTGGCCGAACTGGTGCGCCGCGGCGAGGCGAGTCCCGGCGAATTGCTCGATGCTGCGATCGCTCGCATCGAGGCGCACAACCCGGCGCTCAACGCCGTCGTGCGCAAGCGCTACGAGCAAGCCCGCACCGAGGCACTGCAAGTCGACCCCGCGGCGCCGTTTGCCGGTGTTCCGTTCCTCGTCAAGGACCTCATCTCCACGATCGCGGGCGAACCCACGGCTGCCGGCTGTCGCGCGCTGGCCGGCCTGCCGATGCCGCACGACAGCGAGCTCGTGCGCCGCTTTCGCGCGGCCGGCGTGCTGATGCTCGGACGCACCAACACGCCCGAGTTCGGCCTCACGCCGTACACCGAGCCGGAGACCTTCGGGCCGACGCGAAACCCCTGGTCCGCGGCGCACTCGCCCGGAGGATCGAGCGGCGGCTCGGCCGCCGCGGTCGCGGCCCGGCTGGTGCCGCTGGCCAGCGGCGGCGACGGCGGCGGCTCCATCCGCATCCCCGCCTCGTGTTGCGGCCTGTTCGGCTTCAAGCCCAGCCGCGGCATGACGCCCAGCGGGCCCGATCTCGGCGAGCTGTGGCACGGATTTGCGATCGAGCACGTCGTCACGCGGTCGGTGCGTGACAGCGCGGCCATGCTCGACGCCACGGCGGGTATGGATGCGGGCGCGCCCTATGCCGCGCCGCCGGCAGCACGGCCGTTCCTCGACGAGGTGAGCACGCCGCCGGGCCGCCTGCGCATCGCCTTCACTGCGCAGCCGCTGTTCGGACACCGCGTGCATCCGGACTGCGTGGCTGGTCTCGAGACCACCGCGCGGCTGCTCGAGTCGCTTGGGCACGAGGTCGAGGAAGCAGCCCCGTCCGTGGACACCGAAGCCTGCGCGGTCGCCTTCGTCACCGTGCTGGCCGGCGAGACGCGTGCCCTCATCGAACAGATCTCCCGCCTGCTGCGGCGCCGGCCGCGCGCCGCCGACTACGAGGCCGCCACCTACAGCCTCGGCCTGCTCGGCCGCGCGTTCAGCGCCGCGACCTATGTCGACAGCGTGAACACGCTGCAGCTGGCGGCGCGCCGCATGGCGCCCTTCTTCGAGCGTCACGACGTGCTGCTGACGCCGACCCTGGGTGCGCCGCCGGCGCTCATCGGCAGCCTGCAGCCCACCGCCGCCGAACGTCGCCTGATGCGGGCGGTCAACAGCGTCGATGCCGGCTGGCTGCTCAAGGCGCTCGGCGTGGTCAAGCCCTTGGCGGACAAGACCTTCGACTACATCCCGTTCACGCCCTTGTTCAACGTGACCGGACAGCCGGCGATGTCGGTCCCGCTGCACTGGAACGACGCCGGCCTGCCCATCGGGATGCAATTGGCGGCGCGCCTGGGCGAGGACGCGACGCTCTTTCGGCTCGCCGGCCAGCTCGAGCGCGCCCGGCCCTGGTTCGATCGCGTCGCGCCCGGCTTCGATTGACCGAACCGGCTTCACGCCGACTTCATGCCGGCTTCACGAGCACCGGCCAGAGTCCAGCCGTTTCTCACGGC
>DATFAY010000513.1:0-11792 GCA_035254085.1 Piscinibacter sp. | reverse complement strand
CGCCTGCTCGACAACAAGTACTACATGGACTGGATCAACGAGCACATCGTCGCCGCGGCGGCGAGGCTGGTCGGCCAGGGCCTGTGGAAGGGCGGCGACGTGGGGCTGATCGACGGCGCCATCATCAACGGCTCGGCGCGCGCGGTCGGCGGCATGGCCGCGGTGATGCGCTTGCTTCAGACCGGGTACCTCTACTTCTACGCGTTGATCATGATCCTCGGCGTGCTGGGCCTGATGACGTGGCAACTGTGGCCCTCGCTGCAATCGGCCCTGAAGAACCTCTGACCCTGACAGGAGAACGAACAAAATGGGTCTGCTGAGCCTTGCCATCTGGTTGCCCATCGCCGCGGGCGCCGTGCTGCTGGCCATCGGTCGGGACGAACATGCGAACACGGTGCGCTGGATCGCGTTGATCAGCGCGTTGGCGAGCCTGCTGGTCACGATCCCGCTGGTCGCCGGCTTCGACAGCGCCACCGCGGCGATGCAGTTCAGCGAGAACCTCTCGTGGATCGAGCGCTTCAACGTGCGCTACCACCTGGGGGTCGACGGGCTGTCGCTGTGGTTCGTGCCCCTGACCGCGTTCATCACGCTGATCGTGGTGATCTCCGCGTGGCAGGTCATCGAGACGCGGGTCAACCAGTACATGGGCGCCTTCCTGATCCTCTCGGGGATCATGGTCGGCGTGTTCACCGCGCTCGACGGCCTGCTGTTCTACGTCTTCTTCGAGGCCACGCTGATCCCGATGTACATCATCATCGGCGTGTGGGGCGGTCCGCGGCGGGTCTACGCGGCGTTCAAGTTCTTCCTGTACACGCTGGCCGGTTCGCTGCTGATGCTGGTCGCGCTGATCTACCTGTACTACAAGTCCGGCGGCAGCTTCGACATCCTCACCTGGCACAAGCTGCCGCTGTCGATGCAGTCGCAGGCGCTGCTGTTCTTCGCCTTCTTCGCGGCCTTCGCCGTCAAGGTGCCGATGTGGCCGGTGCACACGTGGCTGCCCGACGCGCACGTCGAGGCGCCGACTGGCGGCTCGGTGGTGCTGGCGGCCATCATGCTCAAGCTGGGCGCCTACGGCTTCCTGCGCTTCTCTCTGCCGATCACGCCGGACGCCTCGCACGAGTACGCCTGGTTCATCATCGCGCTGTCGCTGATCGCGGTGATCTACATCGGCCTGGTGGCCCTGGTGCAGCAGGACATGAAGAAGCTGGTGGCGTACTCGTCCATCGCGCACATGGGCTTCGTGACGCTGGGCTTCTTCATCTTCAACGAGCTCGGCGTCGCCGGCGGCATCGTCCAGATGGTGTCGCACGGCTTCGTGTCGGGCGCGATGTTCCTGTGCATCGGCGTGCTCTACGACCGCGTCCATTCGCGCGAGATCGCCTCCTACGGCGGCGTGGTCAACACCATGCCGCGCTTCGCGGCGCTGGCGGTGTTCTTCGGCATGGCCAACTGCGGCCTTCCGGGTACCAGCGGCTTCGTCGGCGAGTGGATGGTGATCATCGGCACCGTCAAGGCCAACTTCTGGCTGGCGGCGCTCGCGGCGTCGACGCTCGTGCTGGGCGCCTCGTACACGCTGTGGATGATCAAGCGCGTGTACTTCGGGCCGATCGGCAACGACAAGGTGCGCAAGCTCACCGACGTCAATGCGCGCGAGTTCGCGATGCTGGCCGTGCTGGCCGCGGCGGTGCTGTGGATGGGCCTGTATCCGAAGCCTTTCACCGACACCATGCACACCTCGGTCACGGAGCTGATCAAGCACGTCGCCACATCCAAGGTCCCCAGCTGAAGCCCAGGCGCCAAGAAAATGAACCTCGACCTCTGGCTCAAGACCGCTCCCAACGCCACCGCGCTGGCGCCGCTCACGGTGCTGCTCGTCCTCGCCTGCGTGGTCGCACTGGCGGACCTCTTCGTCACCGATCCCGAGCGCAAGACGACCTACCGCCTGACGCAGCTCTCGCTGGCCATCGTGGGCCTGCTGAACCTCGCCTATTTCGACAACGGCTTCACGATCTACGCCATGCAGCGGATGATCGTCGCCGACCCGATGGGCCACCTGCTGGGCTTCTTCGCGGCCATCGCGACGATGGTCACGCTGGCGTACGCGCGGCCCTACGCGGCGCACCGCGAGATGCTCAAGGGCGAGCTCTTCACGCTCGCGATGTTCTCGCTGATGGGCATCATGGTGATGCTCTCGGCCAACAACTTCCTCGTCATCTACCTCGGCCTCGAGCTGATGAGCCTGTCGCTGTACGCGCTGACCGCGATGCGGCGCGACAACCTCAATGCCACCGAGGCGGCGATGAAGTATTTCGTGCTGGGCGCGCTGGCCAGCGGCTTCCTGCTCTACGGCCTGTCGATGATGTACGGCGCCACCGGCTCGCTGGAGATCGGCGAAGTCTTCAAGGCGATCGGCACGGGCACGATCAACAAGTCGGTGCTGGTGTTCGGCCTGGTCTTCATCGTGGCGGGCCTGGGCTTCAAGCTGGGTGCCGTGCCGTTCCACATGTGGGTGCCCGACGTCTACCAGGGCGCCCCGACCGCGGTCACCCTGCTGATCGGCGGCGCGCCCGAGTTCGCTGCCTTCGCGGTGGCCATCCGCCTGCTCGTCGAAGGCATGCTCGGGCTCGCGGTGGATTGGCAGGAGATGCTGGTCGTGCTGTCGGTGGGCTCGCTCATCATCGGCAACTTCGTCGCCATCGCGCAGACCAACCTCAAGCGCATGCTGGCCTACTCGACCATCGGGCAGATGGGCTTCATGCTGCTGGGGCTGTGCTCGGGCGTCGTGAACGGCAACACCTTGTCGGCGGCCAATGCGTACAGCTCGTCGATGTTCTACATCGTCACCTACGTGCTCACCACGCTGGGCACCTTCGGCGTGATCCTGCTGCTGTCGCGCGCCGGCTTCGAGTCGGAGCAGATCGACGACTTCAAGGGCCTGGCCAAGCGCAGCCCTTGGTACGCGGGCGTGATGGCGATCTTCATGTTCTCGCTGGCCGGCATTCCGCCGACCGTCGGGTTCTACGCCAAGCTTGCCGTGCTGCAGGCGCTGGTGTCGACCAACGTGCCTGCGTACATCTGGCTGGCGGTGGTGGCGGTCCTGCTGTCGCTGGTGGGTGCGTTCTACTACATCCGCCTGGTGAAGGTGATGTACTTCGACGAGCCTGCCGACGCCGCACCCATCGTCGCCGGCCGGGACGTGCGCGCGCTGCTGTCGCTCAACGGGGCGGCGGTGTTGGGCTTCGGCTTGCTGCCGGGTGGCCTGATGGCCTTGTGCGCACAGGCGATCGTCAAGGCGCTCGCGACCTGACGTGACGGACGACGACGCGCAACTGCGCGAGGACAAGCTGTCCGGCGAGCAGGTCTTCGCCGGCAAGCTGCTCGACGTGCGCTGCGACACGGTGCGGCTGCCCGACGGGAGCACCGCGACGCGCGAGTACATCGTTCATCCGGGCGCCGTCATGGTGGTGCCCATCCTCGACGACGGCCGCCTGATCGTCGAACGCCAATACCGCTATCCGCTGGGACGGGTGATGACCGAGTTTCCGGCGGGCAAGCTCGAGGTCGGCGAGCCCGTGCTGGCCTGCGCGGTGCGCGAACTGGCCGAGGAGACCGGCTACCGCGCGGCCCAATGGGCCCGCGCCGGGCTGCTCAACAACGCGATCGCCTACTCGAACGAAGGCATCGAGGTCTGGTTCGCGCGCGGGCTGACGCTCGGTGACCGCAGGCTGGACGAGGGCGAGTTCCTCGACGTGGCGAGCGCCACGCTCGACGAGCTTCTGGCGCAGGCGCACTGCGGCGAACTCACCGATGCGAAGACGCTCGTGGGCCTCATGTGGTTGCAGAATTGGCGCAACGGGCACTGGTCGGTGGACTGGCACGACGCACCGTGACCCGGCGCTGTCCATAATGCGCGCATGAAGGTTCTCGATCTGTGCTGCCCGAATGGCCATCGTTTCGAAGGCTGGTTCGCTTCGGACGAAGACTTTCGCTCGCAGTCCGCGTCGGGACTGATCGAATGCCCGCTGTGCGCGGACACCTCGATCACCCGCCTGCCTTCGGCGCCGCGCCTGAACGTGTCCGGCGCGCGCGAGCCGCAAGCGCCGCAGTCGCCGCAGACAACCGCGGAAGCCGGCGCGCCGACGGTGGAGATGACCATGCAGGCCGCCTGGCTGCGCGCCGTCCAGCACGTGATGAACAACACGGTGGACGTCGGCGAGCGCTTCGCGCAAGAGGCGCGGCGCATCCACTACGGCGAGGTCGACGAATACGCGATCCGCGGGCGCGCCACGCGCGACGAGGCCGAAGCGCTGCGCGACGAAGGCATCGAGATCATGGCGCTGCCCGTCCCGCCGGCCCTCAAGGGCCCGCTGCAGTAACGAGGGCTACAGCACCCGGCCGGGGTTGAGCAGGCCCGCCGGGTCCAGCGCGGACTTGATCGAGCGCATCAGCGCCAGCGCGACAGCCGGTTTGCGCAGCGCCAGCTCATCGCGCTTCAGGGCGCCGATGCCATGCTCGGCGGAGATCGATCCGCCGTGCGCGGTGACCGCGTCGTAGACCAGCGCGTTGACTGCCGATTCGCGTTCGCGCAGGAAGTCGGGCGCCGCGACGCCCTCGGGCGCCTGCACGTTGTAGTGCAGGTTGCCGTCGCCCAGGTGGCCGAAGTTGACCAGGCGGGCGCCGGGGAAGGCGTTCGCGAGGGCCGCGTCGGTCGCGGCGACGAAGGCTGGGATGCGCGACACCGGCAGCGAGATGTCGTGCTTGATGTTGAGGCCTTCCTCGGCCTGGGCCAGAGGGATCGACTCGCGCAGGTGCCACATCGTGCGCGACTGCTCCAGGCTCTCGGCGATGGCCGCGTCGGTGATCAGGCCGTCTTCGAGCGCGGACTCGAGCAGCGACTCGAACAGGCCGCGTGCGTGCGACTCGCTTTCCGTATCGGACTGCTCCAGCAGCACCGTCCACGGCGCGGGCGGCAGCGGCTGCGGCAGCTGCGCGAAATGCCGACGCACGAGGCCGAGTGCGAGCTCGCCCATCACCTCGAAGCCGGTGAGCCCGGCACCCAGCCGCGCCTGGGCGCGCTGCAGGAGGGCCACCGCCGCATCGAGCGTCGGCAGCGCGGCCAGCGCGGTCATCCGTGCAGCCGGCCGCGGCACCAGCTTGACGGTGGCGGCGGTGATGATCCCGAGCGTTCCTTCGCTGCCGATGAACAGGTCGCGCAGATCGTAGCCGGTGTTGTCCTTGCGCAGGCCGCTGAGCCCATCCCAGACTTCGCCGGCTGCGGTGACCACCTCCAGGCCCAGGCACAGCTCGCGCGCGTTGCCGTAGCGAAGGACCTGCGTTCCGCCGGCGTTGGTGGCGAGGTTGCCCCCGATGGTGCAGCTTCCTTCGGCGGCCAGGCTGAGGGGGAACAGGAAGCCTTGCGCCGCCGCGGCTTCCTGCACGTTCTGCAGTACGCAGCCGGCATCGACGGTGATGGTCGAGTTGGCCGCGTCGAGTGCGCGTACGCGGTTCATGCGCGTGAGGCTGAGCAGCACCTGCGTGCCGCTGCCGTCGGGCACCGAGCCGCCGACGAGACCCGTGTTGCCGCCTTGGGGCACGATGGCGCAGCGGTGCGCGGCGCAGGCCTTCACCACGGCGGCGACCTCGCCGGTCGACGCCGGCCGCACCACGGCGAGCGCCCGCCCGCGATAGCGCTTGCGCCAGTCGAGCTCCCAGGCCGACAGGTCGCCTTCGTGCAGCACGTGTCGCTCGCCCACCGCGGCACGCAGGGCATCGAGCAGGGCGGTCATGGCGTGGCCCCCTTGGAGGCCCGCAGCCGCCAGCGCACGTGCGTGGCGCAGGCGGCGAACAACACGACGCACAAGGCCACTTCGATCGCCGCCAGCGGCGCGCTGGCGCCCCGATCGCTGGTCGCGCGGACCACGCCTTCGGCAAAGTAGACCCAGACGAGCAGGCTCAGCCAGCGGTAGGTATACATGCGGTTCTTGAGCAAGCCGGCGATCGGCAGTGCCAGCGGCAGCACCTTCAGCGCCAGGGTTCGATGCCCGGTGGGCGCGAGCCACAGCTCCCAGGCCAGGCCGAGCAGGATCAGCGCGAGCAGGCTCGCGACCGCGATGGCGCGAGTCCAGGCGACGGCGGAGGGCAGGGCGGTCGACGCATTCATTGCTGGCATCATAGCCAGCGCATTCTTCCCCCCGCATGAACCCGAAGACCACGACCCTCAAAGCGACATGGCAAGGCCATGTCGCACGCATGCTGCAGACGCTGCAGACCTGGCCGTGGCGCGACACGCTGCGAACGCTGCGCCAGCGCTTCCGCGAGGATCGGCTCGGCGTCACCGCCAGCAGCCTCACCTTCACCACGCTGATCTCGCTGGTGCCGCTGGTGACGGTGATGCTCGCCATCTTCGCGGCCTTCCCGATGTTCTCCACGTTCCAGAGCGCGGTCGAGAAATACTTCCTGCAAAGCCTCGTTCCGGATTCCATCGCCAAGCCGGTGCTGTCGGCGCTCACGCAGTTCGCGAGCAAGGCCAATCGGCTGGGCACGGTCGGCCTGGTGTTCCTCGTCTTCACGGCCATCGCCCTGATGCTCACCATCGACCGCACACTCAATGCGATCTGGCGCGTGCGCACGCCGCGCCCGATCGCGCAGCGCGTGCTGCTGTACTGGGCGGCGGTGACGCTGGGGCCGCTGCTGCTGGGCGCGAGCCTGAGCGTCACGACTTATGCGCTGACCGCCTCGCGGGTGCTGTTCGGCGGCGCGCCGGGCGGCGTGGGCGTGCTGCTCGACACGCTGGTGTTCGTGCTGCTGGCGCTCGGCATGGCCAGCCTCTTCCACTACGTGCCCAACACGACGGTGCGCTGGAACCATGCGTTGGCGGGCGGCGGCTTCGTTGCCGTCGGCTTCGAGGTCGCCAAGCGCGGGCTCGGCTGGTACCTGCACCAGATGCCGACGTATTCGGTGGTCTACGGCGCCTTCGCCACGGTCCCGATCTTCCTCATCTGGATCTACCTCGGCTGGGTGATCGTGCTGCTGGGCGCAGTGATCGCCGCCTACGCGCCGAGCCTGCAGATGCGCGTGGTGCGCCTGCCCGACCTGCCGGGATCGCGCTTTCAGCTGGCGGTGACGCTGCTGCGCACCCTGAGCCGCGCGCGGCAGACGGCGGGCCACGGTCTCACGCTGTCGGACCTGGCCGAGGCGCTGCGCACCGACCCGCTGCAGATCGAGCCGATCCTCGAGACGCTGGTCGCGATCGACTGGGCCGGCCGGCTCGACGAGGCCGGGGCGCAGCGCTACGTGCTGCTGTGCGATCCGGCCACGACGCGCATCGCGCCGCTTCTGGGGCAACTGCTGCTCGAGCCCGCGCCTTCCCTGCGCCGATTCTGGCAGCGCGCTGCCTTCGATGAGATGAACCTACGCGAGCTGGTCGAGGACTGAGCGCGTCCGGGCTACGGACGGATGGCCTGCGCGAGCGCCTGGCCGAGCGCCACCTGCGGCGCCGTGCTGCGGGCATGCGCGACGCGGTCCTTGCCCATGCGCTTGGCCTCGTACATCGCGTCGTCGGCCAGTTGCAGCAGCTTCATGGGGTTCTGCGCGTCGGCCGGCGCCAGCGCATAGCCGATGCTCGCGCTGATCGAGGGGCTCAACCCGAGCGGCCGGGTGACTTCGCGCACGGCGGCCAGCATGTGCAGCGCGAGCGCTTGCGCGCCGGCAACGTCACGCACCTGCGCGAGCACGAGGAACTCGTCGCCGCCGAAGCGGCCGACCGCATCTTCGGCGCGCACGGCGGCTTGCAGCGCGGCGGCCACGGCCACCAGCAGCTTGTCGCCTTCGCCGTGCCCGAGGCGGTCGTTGACCGACTTGAAGCCGTCGAGGTCGACGAAGAACAGTGCGACCGCGACTTCGGACGCATCGAGCATGGCGGCCTCGATGCGGTCCATCATGGTGCGCCGGCTGAGCACGTCGGTGAGCGCGTCGCGCTCGACGCTGCGCTTGAGCCGCTCCTGCGCCATGGTGAGCTCGTGCACGTCGATGGTGACGGTGTACACGCCGCGCACATGGCGGCGCGGATCGAAGTCGGGCACGTAGCTGGTGCGCAGCCAGCGCGGACCCTGCGGCAGGCGGTCGACGAGACGGGTGTACTGCACCGTCTGTCCCTTCAACGCGCGCTCGAAGAACGGCGCATGCTCCGACCAGCGCTTGGCCCCGCGCACCTCGCCGATGTGCCGGCCGAGCAGCTGGTCGGCCTTCATGCCGGTGGCTTCGCAGTAGGCCTTGTTGACGAAGCGCAGCACGAAGCCGCGGTCCACGTAGGTGAGCGGATAGGGGATGTTCTCGGTGAAGACATCGACGCGCTCACGCGCCGCTTCGAGCGCCTCGCGCGCCAGCACGTCCTGGTGGATGTCGAAGGCGATGGTGAACACCGCCTCGACCCGCCCATGCGCGTCGATATCGGGGAAGACCTGCACGCGCGCCCAGCGCGCCGACTTGTTGCCGTGGGTGAGCCGGCGCTCGTAGTTGACCGTGCGCCCGGCGAATGCCTCTTGGAAGGCGGGCTGGGCACGCGCCCAGGCGTCCTCGCCGTAGATGTCGACCAGCGTGCGGCCGATGAGTTCGTCGCGCGAGCGCTCCGCCCAGCGAAGGTAGGGCTCGTTGCAGAAGACCAGGCGGGCCTGGGCATCCCAGCGTCCGATGGGCAGGTCGATCACGTCGACCAGCCGCTCGATGTGGGCGAGCCGGTGCGCTTGTGGAAAGTCGCTGGCAGACATGAAGTCGGCAAGTATTGGTCAAGCGCCGGGGCTTGACAATCGATGGCGGCCCGCGTTGCCCGCGGCAAATCCGCAATAAGTCACTGTCCGGTGCCGGCCGACAGGCGCTCGCGGAACATCAGCACGAGGTCGGTCTTGGTGACATGGCCGAGCAGCCGACCCTGCTCGTCGAGCACCGGCAGGCGCTCGCCGGGGTGGGTGGCAAAGGTTTCCAGCACCTGCCACGACGGCGTCACGTTGGTCACGCGCGGATAGTCCTTGCGCAGCAGCGCTTGCGGCCACAGGTCGAGCGCGGCGGGATCGGCAAGCAGCGGCGCGAGGTCGTGCAGCGATATGGCGCCGAGAAACTTCCGGTCGGTGTCGACGACGTACACGTGAGGCCAGCGGTGGCGCAGGAAGGCGGCCTCCAGCTCGCGCACGCTCTGGCCGGCCTGGACGATGGCGCTGTTGGTCCGCAGGAAGTCGGCCGCCATCGCCAGCTGCGGCACCGGCATGGACACACGCGCCGACGCATAGACCGAGGCGGGCCGCAGGGCGCGCGAGATGAAGTAGCCCACCACGCAGGCCAGCATCAGCGGCACGACCACGCCGTAGTTCTCTGTCATCTCGAAGATCATCAGCACCGACATCAGCGGTGCATGCGTGCTCGCCGCGAGGAAGGCGCCCATGCCGACCGCGACGCTGGCCGGCTGCGGCAGCGTGCCAGGCCATACCTGCTGGACGGCGGCGCCGAACAGCGCGCCGGCGACCGCGCCCACGAACAGCGTGGGCGTGAAGATGCCGCCGACCGCGCCCGAGCCGGTGGTCGCGCTGACCGCCATCACCTTGAAGGCGAGGACCACGATCAGCATCGTCCAGGGCCAGCCGCCTTGCAGGATCGAGTTGACGACGCTGTAGCCGTTGCCCCAGACCTCCGGCCGCTCGATCGAGAGGGCACCCACGATCAGCCCGCCGAGGCCGAGCTTGATCCACAGCGGTGCATGCAGGCGGCGGAACACGCCGTGCGCGCGGTCCAGCAGCCACAGGTAGGCCGGCGCGGCGAAGCCGCCGACCAGGCCGAGCGCGGCCAGCAGCAGCGTGGTCGACCCGTGGGGCAGCGCGAAGCTGGGCATCTGGTACACCGGTGCGAAGCCCACCAGCTCGGTCAAGGTGAGGTTGGCCGCCACCGCGCTGACCAGCAGCGGCCCCAGGCTCTCGATGGCCACCGACTGCAGCACGATCTCGGCGACGAAGAGCGCCCCAGCGATCGGCGCGCTGTAGGCGGTGGCCACGCCGGCGGCGGCGCCGCATGCGACCATCAGCCGGCGTCGCGGCACCGGCGCGCGGCGCCAACGCCCGATCAGCGAGCCGGCCAGCGCGGCCAGCTGGACCATCGGGCCCTCGCGGCCGATCGCCCCGCCGCTGGCCACCGTCGCCGCCGACGACAGCGCCCGCACCACCGACTTGCGCAGCGGCAGGTCGCCGCTGCCCAGCGAGATCGCCTCCATGTAGTCGCCGTCGGGGCGCGGGCCGGCGATGCGGCGCGACCAGGCGAGCAGCAGGCCCGCCACGATGCCGCCCAGGGCCGGTGCCGCCAGCCGCTGCCACCAGGCCAGCCCCTGCGCGATGCGCACCAACCCGTCGCTGCGGCCGAAGATCAGCCGCTCGGCGAGCAGCACGCCTTCGCGAAAGCCGATCGTCGCCAGTGCGCCGAGCACGCCGATGACGGCGGCCAGCAGCAGCATCTTTTGCCATTCGGTCGGTCGCAGCCGCAGCAGGGCCAGGACCGCAAGATCGCGCACGGAACGCACAGGAGATGCTCGGAGCTTGAAGTTGGCCGCGATGTTACGTGGAGCGCCGTACGGGAATGCCGGCGCGGTGCGAGCCGCGGCCAGCAGCGACGCGCCGCCTCGTCTACCATACGCGCTCGCTTCGACATGGCCCGTCTCACGCTTGCCCATCGCTTCGCATCGCCCCGGCGTCTCGCCTGGGTGATGTGGCTCGCGCTGCTGCTGCCCCTGGCGCAGGGCGCGGCATCCTGGCACGCGCTCTCGCACGTCCGGGCCGGCGTCATCGATGCGGACGGCAACAAGGCGCTGCACGCCACCCACTGCGAGCTTTGCCTCACGGCGGCGGCGGTGCAAGGGGGTGCGCTCACGAGCCAGGCGCCGCAGCTCGCGCGCATGGAGTTGCCGATGGCCGCTCCGCAGGAGCAGGCCGTCAGCGTCTGGCTGGTGCCGGCCGCGCGTCCCTACGAAACCCGCGCTCCCCCGTCGCTCCTGGGCTGATCCGATCGTTTCCGCCTCGCCGCGCCGGCATGCCCAGCGCGGCGGGTGTTCCGATTTCACTGCTCAGGAGCGGTTCTTCATGCACAAGCTTTTGCCCGCGAGCCTCGCGCTCGCGTTGGCCACGCCGTTCGGCGCTCGCGCCGACACGGCTTCCGATATCCAGGCGCTGCGTCACGAGATCGAAGTGATGCGCGCCGACTACGAGGCGCGCCTGCAGTCGCTGGAGCAACGGCTGAAGGCGGCGCAGGCCGCGACCACCGCCGCCGCGCCTGCTGAGCCTTCGCCGGCGGCAGCACCCACCGCAGCGGCAGTGCCCGCGGCCCCGGAGCCGGCGCCGGCGCCGGTGGCAGTCGCCGCAACCGGTGCGGCGGGCGGCGCCAACGCTTTCAACCCGGCGATGTCCTTGATCCTCTCGGGCCTGTACACGCACACCTCGCAGGACCCCGCGCGCTACGCCATCGGCGGCTTCCAGTTGCCCGCCGGCGGCGAGGCCGGGCCCGGCACGCGCGGCCTCAGCCTCGCGGAAAGCGAACTCGGCTTCGCGGCGAACATCGATCCCTGGCTGCGCGGCGCGGCCAACATCTCGCTGCACCCGGACGACAGCGTCTCGGTCGAGGAAGCGTATGTCCAGACCACGGCGCTGGGCCATGGCCTGGGCCTGAAGGCGGGGCGCTTCTTCTCCGGCGTCGGCTACCTGAACCCGCAGCACGCCCACACGTGGGACTTCGTCGACAACCCGCTGGCCTACCAGGCGATGCTC
>DATFAY010000512.1:0-11635 GCA_035254085.1 Piscinibacter sp. | reverse complement strand
AAGCTGTGCGAGTTCGAGTCTCGCCGTCGGCACCAAGAAATTCTGAAGGCCAGCAAGGGCGCACGAGCTTCCGCTCTGCCTAAGCTGGCTTTTTTACGAGGATCAGTCGTACGATCCTGGTGGCAGGCACAAAGCCAGGATTGCGCGATACGGCGCTGCATCCCATGCAGTGGTTTCATTAACCGATCGTTCAAACAGGCTTCATCGTGAACCTCGAAAATTACTTCCCCGTTCTTCTCTTCATTCTCGTCGGTGCCGGTGTCGGCATCGCGCCGCAGGTGCTCGGCCGGATCCTCGGCCCGTTCCGCCCTGACGCGGCCAAGCTGTCTCCCTACGAGTGCGGCTTCGAGGCGTTCGAAGACGCCCGCATGAAATTCGACGTGCGCTACTACCTGGTGGCGATCCTGTTTATTTTGTTCGACCTGGAAACGGCATTCTTCTTCCCTTGGGGCGTGGCAATGCGCGACCTGGGTTGGCCGGCATTCGTGACCATGATGGTCTTCATCGCGGAGTTCGTCGTTGGTTTCTGGTACATCTGGAAGAAAGGTGCCCTTGATTGGGAATAAGCCATGGCAATTGAAGGCGTTTTAAACGAAGGTTTCATTACCACCACAGCCGATAAGCTGATCAACTGGGCACGCACCGGGTCGATGTTCCCGATGACCTTCGGTCTGGCGTGCTGCGCGGTCGAGATGATGCACGCCGGCGCGGCGCGCTACGACATCGACCGCTTCGGCATGCTGTTTCGACCGAGCCCGCGCCAGAGCGACCTGATGATCGTCGCCGGCACGCTGTGCAACAAGATGGCGCCCGCGATGCGCCGCGTCTATGACCAGATGGCCGAGCCGCGCTGGGTGCTGTCGATGGGCTCGTGCGCCAACGGCGGCGGCTACTACCACTACAGCTACTCGGTGGTGCGCGGCTGCGACCGCATCGTGCCGGTCGACGTCTATGTGCCCGGCTGCCCGCCCACCGCGGAAGCGCTGCTGTACGGGATCCTCCAGTTGCAGGCGAAGATTCGCCGCGAGAACACCATCGCGCGCTGACACCATGACCCGACTCGACACCCTGCAGGCCGCACTGGAAAGCACCCTCGGCAGCAAGATCAAGAAACTGGTTCGCGATCGCGGCGAGATCACCGTCACCGTCGGCGCCGACGACTACCTCGGCGTCGCCAAGACGCTGCGCGACGAGCCGAGCTTGCACTTCGAGCAACTCATCGACTTGTGCGGCGTCGACTTCTCCAGCTACCGCGACCAGCCGTGGGAAGGTCCGCGCTACTGCGTGGTCTCGCACCTGCTGTCGGTCGAGCACAACTGGCGCCTGCGCCTGAAGGTGTTCGCCGCGGACGACGACGTGCCGACGGTGGCGTCGGTGACCGACCTGTGGACGGCGGCCAACTGGTTCGAGCGCGAGGCCTTCGACCTCTTCGGCATCATCTTCGACGGCCACGCCGACCTGCGCCGCATCCTCACCGACTATGGCTTCATCGGCCACCCGATGCGCAAGGACTTCCCGGTGTCGGGCAACGTCGAGATGCGCTACGACCCGGACCAGAAGCGCGTGATCTACCAGCCGGTGACGATCGAGCCGCGCGAGATCGTCCCGCGTGTCATCCGCGAAGACAACTACGGCGGCCTCCACTAAGCACGCTATGGCTGACATCAAGAACTACACGCTCAACTTCGGCCCCCAGCATCCGGCCGCGCACGGCGTGCTGCGCCTGGTGCTGGAGCTCGACGGCGAAGTCATCCAGCGCGCCGACCCGCACGTCGGCCTGCTGCATCGCGCGACCGAGAAGCTCGCCGAGACCCGCACCTACCTGCAGAACCTGCCGTACATGGACCGTCTCGACTACATGTCGATGATGGCCAACGAGCACGCCTACTGCCTGGCAGTCGAGAAGCTGCTCGGCATCGAGGTGCCGGTGCGCGCCCAATACATCCGCGTGATGTTCAGCGAGATCACCCGCTTGCTGAACCACCTGCTGTGGCTCGGGGCGCACGGCCTCGACTGCGGCGCGATGAACATCTTCATCTACTGCTTCCGCGAGCGCGAAGACCTGTTCGACATGTACGAGGCGGCCTCGGGCGCGCGCATGCATGCCGCCTACTTCCGCCCGGGCGGCGTGTACCGCGACCTGCCGGACTCGATGCCGCAGTACCGGCCGTCGAAGGTGCGCAACGCGAAGGTGATGTCCAAGCTCAACGACAACCGCCAGGGCTCGCTGCTGGACTTCATCGACGACTTCACGGCGCGCTTTCCGCGCTACGTCGACGAGTACGAAACGCTGCTCACCGACAACCGCATCTGGAAGCAGCGCACCGTCGGCATCGGCGTCGTGTCGCCCGAGCGCGCGCTGAACCTGGGCTTCACCGGCCCCATGCTGCGCGGCTCCGGCATCGAATGGGACCTGCGCAAGAAGCAGCCCTACGACGTCTACGACAAGATGGACTTCGACATCGCCGTCGGCGTGCACGGCGACACCTACGACCGCTACCTGGTGCGCGTCGAGGAGATGCGCCAGGCCAACCGCATCATCAAGCAGTGCGTCGACTGGCTGAAGAAGAACCCGGGTCCCGTCATCACCGACAACCACAAGGTGGCGCCGCCGTCTCGCGTCGAGATGAAGGCCAACATGGAAGAGCTGATCCATCACTTCAAGCTCTTCACCGAAGGTTTCCACGTGCCCGAGGGCGAGGCCTACGCCGCGATCGAGCATCCCAAGGGCGAGTTCGGCGTCTACCTGATCAGCGACGGCGCCAACAAGCCCTATCGCATGAAGCTGCGCCCCCCCGGATTCCCCCACCTGGCCGCACTCGACGAGATGTCGCGCGGCCACATGATCGCCGACGCCGTCGCCATCATCGGCACGATGGACATTGTGTTTGGAGATATCGACCGATGAGCGCCCAGCCGATCCTGCAACCCGCGGCGCCGCTGCCGGCCTCGATGCTGGAGCGCTTCGCGCGCGAAGTGGCGAAGTACCCGCCGGAAGGGCGCCAGTCGGCCGTGATGGCCTGCCTGGCGATCGTGCAAAAGGAGTACGGCCACGTCTCGCAAGAGCACGAGGTCGCGGTGGCCGACTACCTCGGCATGCCTCCCATCGCCGTGCACGAGGTGACCACCTTCTACAACATGTACAACCGCGCGCCGGTGGGCCAGTTCAAGCTCAACGTCTGCACCAACCTGCCGTGCCAGCTGCGTGACGGCGAGAAGGCGCTCGCGCATGTCTGCTCGCGCCTGCACGTGGAAGAGGGCGGCACCACCGCCGACGGCGTGTTCACCGTGCAGAAGAGCGAATGCCTGGGTGCCTGCGCCGATGCGCCGGTGATGCTCGTGAACGACCGCCAGATGGTGAGCTTCATGACCAACGACCGCATCGACGCGCTGATCGACACCCTGGCCACCGCGGCCCAGGCGAAGAAGTAGGCGGGCCACGACATGCAAATGCAGCTGGACCTCTCCCGCTTCCAGGCCGCAGGCAAGGAGACCTGCTTCCACGGCCGCCACATCGATCCGCAGATCTACGCCGGCCTGGACGGCAAGAACTGGTCGCTCAAGGACTATGAATCGCGCGGGGGCTACAAGGCGCTGCGCAAGATCCTCGGCAAGGGCGATGGCGAAGGCATGACGCCGGAGCAGGTCGTGGCCGAGGTCAAGACCTCCGGCCTGCGCGGCCGCGGCGGTGCGGGCTTCCCGACCGGCCTGAAGTGGAGCTTCATGCCACGCCAGTACCCGGGCGCGAAGTACCTCGTCTGCAACTCCGACGAAGGCGAGCCTGGCACCTGCAAGGACCGCGACCTGCTCATGTTCAACCCGCACATGGTCATCGAAGGCATGGCCATCGCGGCCTATGCGATGGGCACGGCGGTCGGCTACAACTACATCCACGGCGAGATCTTCGAGGTCTACGAACGCTTCGAGGCGGCACTCGACGAGGCGCGCGCCGCCGGCTATCTGGGCAACGACATCCTCGGCTCGGGCTTCAACTTCCAGCTGCACGCGGCGCACGGCTTCGGCGCCTACATCTGCGGCGAGGAAACCGCGCTGCTCGAGTCGCTCGAAGGCAAGAAGGGCCAGCCGCGCTTCAAGCCGCCTTTCCCGGCGAGCTATGGCCTGTACGGCAAGCCCACGACGATCAACAACACCGAGACCTTCGCCGCGGTGCCGTGGATCATCAACAACGGCGGGCAGAAGTACCTCGAAGTGGGCAAGCCGAACAACGGCGGCACCAAGATCTTCTCGGTGGTCGGCGACGTGGAACTGCCCGGCAATTTCGAGGTGCCGATGGGCACGCCGTTCTCCAAGCTGCTCGAGCTCGCCGGCGGCGTGCGCAAGGGCCGCAAGCTGAAGGCGGTGATCCCCGGCGGCTCTTCGGCGCCGGTGCTGCCCGCGAACATCATGATGGACCTGACGATGGACTACGACGCCATCGCCAAGGCCGGCTCGATGCTCGGGTCGGGCGCGGTCATCGTGATGGACGACTCCCGCTGCATGGTCAAGAGCCTGCTGCGCCTGTCCTACTTCTACCAGCACGAGAGCTGCGGCCAGTGCACGCCGTGCCGCGAAGGCACCGGCTGGCTGTGGCGCATGGTGGATCGCATCGAGCGCGGGCAGGGGAAGATGAGCGACATCGAGCTGCTCAATTCGGTGGCCGACAACATCCAGGGCCGCACCATCTGTGCGCTGGGCGACGCAGCCGCGATGCCGGTACGCGCCATGATCAAGCACTTCCGTGATGAGTTCGTGCATCACATCGAACACAAGACCTGCATCGTGCCGGCCTACGTCTAAAGCAAAGAGCGCTCCGACATGCTCGAAATCGAACTCGACGGGAAGAAGGTCCAGGTGCCGGAAGGCAGCATGGTGATGCATGCCGCCGACAAGGCCGGCACCTACATCCCGCACTTCTGCTATCACAAGAAGCTCTCCATCGCGGCCAACTGCCGCATGTGCCTGGTCGACATCGAGAAGGCCCCCAAGCCGATGCCGGCCTGCGCCACGCCCGTGACCAACGGCATGATCGTTCGCACCAAGAGCGACAAGGCGGTCAAGGCTCAGCAGAGCGTGATGGAGTTTCTGCTGATCAACCATCCGCTGGACTGCCCCATCTGCGACCAGGGCGGCGAGTGCCAGCTGCAGGACCTTGCGGTCGGCTACGGCGCCTCCGCGTCGCGCTACGAGGAAGAAAAGCGCGTCGTCTTCCACAAGGAGGTCGGCCCGCTGCTGTCGCTCGAGGAGATGAGCCGCTGCATCCACTGCACCCGCTGCGTGCGCTTCGGCCAGGAAGTGGCCGGCGTGATGGAGCTGGGCATGGTCAACCGCGGCGAGCACTCCGAGATCACCACCATCGCCGGAGACACCGTCGATTCCGAGCTCTCGGGCAACATGATCGACCTGTGCCCGGTCGGCGCGATCACCAGCAAGCCCTTCCGCTACCAGGCGCGCACCTGGGAGCTGTCGCGCCGCAAGAGCGTGAGCCCGCACGATTCCACCGGGGCCAACCTGATCGTGCAGGTCAAGCAGAACAAGGTGATGCGCGTCGTTCCGCTCGAGAACGAGGAGGTCAACGAGTGCTGGCTCGCCGACCGCGACCGCTTCTCGTACGAGGCCCTCAACAGCGACGAGCGCCTGACCACGCCGATGGTCAAGCAAGGCGGCGAGTGGAAGGCCACCGACTGGACCACGGCGCTCGAATACGTGACGCGTGCGCTCACGCAGATCAAGACCGAGCATGGCGCGAGCAGCATCGGCGCACTCGGTTCCGCGCACAGCACCGCCGAGGAACTGCACCTGCTGGCCAAGCTGGTGCGCGGCCTGGGCAGCGAGAACATCGACCACCGCACCCGCCATGCCGAATTCGCGCAGCCCGAGGGCGTGCGTTGGCTGGGCACCTCGATCGCTTCGCTGTCGGAGTTGCAGCGTGTGCTGGTCGTCGGCTCCTTCCTGCGCAAGGATCATCCGCTCTTCGCGCAGCGCATCCGCCAGGCCGCCAAGAAGGGCGCCCAGGTGCATCGCATCCATGCTGTGGCCGACGACTGGGCGCTGCCGGTGGCGAGCACGCTGAGCGTGGCGCCCGGCGGCTGGGTCGCTGCGCTGGCCGCGGTGGCGGCCTCCGTTGCCGCGGCCAAGGGCGTGAGCGCACCTGCGCAGGCCACGGCGAGCAAGCAAAGCGATGCGATCGCCGCGTCGCTGCTGTCGGGCGAGCGCAAGGCGGTGCTGCTGGGCAACGCCGCGGCGCAGCATCCGCAGGCGAGCAGCCTGCTGGCGCTGGCCCAGTGGATCGGCGAGCAGACGGGGGCCACGGTCGGCTACCTCGGTGAAGCCGCCAACAGCGTGGGCGCTCAATGGGTCAACGCACTGCCGGGCGCCGGCGGCCTGAACGCCGGCGAGATGCTCGGCGGCAAGCTCAAGGCGGCACTGCTGCTCAACGTCGAGCCGGCCTACGACGCGGCCAATCCCGCGGCCGCGGTCAAGGCACTGCAATCGGCTGAGATGGTGGTCGCGATGAGCCCCTTCCGCAATGCGGCGCTCGAGTGCGCCGACGTGCTGCTGCCCATCGCCCCGTTCAGCGAGACCTCGGGCACCTTCGTGAATGCCGAAGGGCGGGTGCAGAGCTTCCACGGCGTCGTCAAGCCGCTGGGCGACACCCGCCCCGCGTGGAAGGTGCTGCGCGTGCTGGGCAACATGCTCGCGCTGCCCGGATTCGACTTCGAGACCTCCGAAGAGGTGCGCGCCGAGGCCTTGCCGGGCGAGCCGGCTTCGCGCCTCAGCAACAGGAGTTCCGCCAAGGTGCAGGTCGGCACGCCCTCGGACCAGGACCTCGAGCGCATCGCCGACGTTGCCATCTACGGCACCGATCCGCTGGTGCGCCGGGCCACTTCGCTGCAGCTCACCGCGGACGCACGGCCGCCGGTGGCGGGGCTGTCCAGCGCGGTGTGGTCGCGCCTCGGGCTGTCGGACGGCGCGACGGTGCGCGTGATCCAGGGCGAGGCCGAAGTCGTGCTGCCCGCGCAGCTCGACGCCACGCTGGCGCCCAACGCGGTGCGCGTGCCTGCCGGGCGTGAGCAGACGGCCGCGCTCGGCGCGATGTTCGGCCCCATCAAGGTTGCCAAGGCCTGAGGTTCGCGATGATCGACACCATCAACACCTACGGCAGCTCCTGGCTCGGCGGCGGTTGGCCCGTCGCCTGGGCGCTCATCAAGATCATCGTGATCGTCGCGCCGCTGATGGGCCTGGTCGCCTACCTGACGCTGTGGGAGCGCAAGGCCATCGGCTGGACCCAGATCCGCCCGGGTCCGAACCGCGTCGGCCCCAAGGGGCTGCTGCAGCCGATCGCCGATGCGGTCAAGCTGATCTTCAAGGAAATCATCCTTCCGAGCGCCGCCAACAAGGGGCTGTTCCTGCTCGGCCCGGTGATGACCATCATGCCGGCGCTCGCTGCCTGGGCGGTGATCCCGTTCGGCCCCGACGTCGCCGCCGCCAACATCAACGCCGGCCTGCTGTTCGTGATGGCGATCGCGTCGATGGAGGTCTACGGCGTGATCATCGCCGGCTGGGCGTCGAACTCGAAGTACGCCTTCCTCGGCGCGCTGCGCGCCTCGGCGCAGATGGTCAGCTACGAGATCGCCATGGGCTTCGCGCTGGTCGTCGTGCTGATGGTGACCGGCAGCCTGAACATGAGCGACATCGTGATGAGCCAGGGCCGCGGCTACTTCGCCGAGCGCACCGGCCTGGCTTTCCTGAGCTGGAACTGGCTGCCTCTGCTGCCCATCTTCTTCGTCTACATCATCGCCGGCATCGCCGAGACCAATCGCCACCCCTTCGACGTGGTGGAAGGCGAGTCCGAGATCGTCGCCGGACACATGGTCGAGTACTCGGGCATGGCGTTCGCGATGTTCTTCCTCGCCGAGTACGCCAACATCATCCTCGTGTCCACGCTGGGCACGACGATGTTCCTCGGCGGCTGGCTGTCGCCGATCGACAGTGCGCTGTTCAACTGGATCCCCGGCTGGATCTGGCTGGGCGCGAAGGTCTTCGTCATCGCGACGCTGTTCCTGTGGGTGCGCGCCACCTTCCCCCGCTTCCGCTACGACCAGATCATGCGTCTGGGCTGGAAGATCTTCATCCCGGTGACGCTGGTGTGGCTGGTGGTGGTGGGGCTGTGGATCGAGTCGCCCTGGAACATCTGGAAGTAACGCATCATGGTCACGGCAATCAAAGACCTGTTCTCGAGCTTCCTGCTGGCCGAGCTGTTCAAGGGCATGGCCCTGACCGGCCGGCACTTCTGGCAGCGCAAGATCACCATCCAGTACCCCGAGGAGAAGACGCCGCTGTCGCCGCGCTTTCGCGGGCTGCACGCGCTGCGCCGCTACGAGAACGGCGAAGAGCGCTGCATCGCCTGCAAGCTGTGCGAAGCGGTGTGCCCGGCTCTGGCCATCACGATCGAGTCCGACGTGCGTGCCGACGGCTCGCGCCGCACCACCCGCTACGACATCGACCTGACCAAGTGCATCTTCTGCGGCTTCTGCGAGGAAAGCTGCCCGGTGGATTCGATCGTCGAGACGCACATCCTCGAGTACCACGGGGAAAAGCGCGGCGACCTGTACTTCACCAAGGACATGCTGCTGGCGGTCGGTGATCGCTACGAAAAGGAAATCGCGGCCAACAAGGAGGCTGACGCCCGCTATCGCTGAGGCCTTGCGCTTCCGCGACGGCCCGACCGAGGAGTCCACGGGCCAGGCGCTTCACAACCAATGCAAACCATCTCCGCGCTCTTCTACGTCTTCTCGGCCGTGCTGCTGTTCGCCTCGTTCCGGGTGATCACGGCGCGCAGCCCCGTCTACGCGGCGCTGTACCTCGTGCTCGCGTTCTTCTCGGCATCGTGCGTGTGGATGCTGCTGCGCGCCGAGTTCCTCGCCATCTCGCTGGTGCTCGTCTACGTGGGCGCCGTGATGGTGCTGTTCCTGTTCGTCGTGATGATGCTCGACATCAACACCGACGCGATGCGCGAGGGCTTCTGGAAGCACTTCCCTGTCGCGCTCGTGGTGGGCGTGCTCATCGTGCTGGAGATGGCGCTGGTGCTGATGCCCGGCTTCGACGTGAGGAGCGCGCCGGTGGCCGACGCCGCTGCCCTCAAGCTGGGCAACACCAAGCTGCTGGGCATCGAGATCTACACCAAGTACCTCTATCCGCTGCAGATCGCGGCGGTGCTGCTGCTCGTCGCGATCATCTCCGCGATCGCGCTCACCCTGCGCCGGCGCAAGGATTCCAGGTACATCAATCCCTCGGAGCAGGTGAAGGCGAAGAAGGCCGACCGCATGCGCATCGTGAAGATGCCGCCGACGATCGAACTGCCCGCCGAGCCCGCGCCTGCCGCTGCCGCCACCGGAGACAAGACATGATCGGCGCCGTCGGCCTCGGCCACTACCTCTCGCTGGGCGCAGTGCTGTTCGCGCTGTCGGTGATCGGCATCTTCCTCAACCGCAAGAACCTCATCGTGCTGTTGATGTGCATCGAGCTGATGCTGCTCGCCGTCAACCTCAACTTCGTCGCCTTCTCGCACTACCTGCCCAACGTGGCGGACAAGATGGCGGGGCAGGTGTTCGTCTTCTTCATCCTCACGGTGGCCGCCGCGGAGTCGGCGATCGGCCTGGCGATCCTGGTGGTGCTGTTCCGCAATCGCGCCTCGATCAACGTGGACGAGCTCGACGCCCTGAAGGGCTGAGGAAGAGAGAAGAACAACATGGCTGCACAACTTTCCGCGAACACCCTGCTGTGGGTCCCGCTGGCGCCGCTCGCGGGCGCCATCATCGCCGGCTTCTTCGGCAAGGCCATCGGCCGCCGCGGTGCGCACTGGGTCACCATCATCGGCGTGCTGATCTCCTTCCTCGTGTCGGCGAAGGTGCTGGCCGCGGTCGCGAGCGACGGCGCGCGCTTCTCGGGCACCGTCTACGAGTGGATGGTCCTGGGCGGGCTCAAGATGGAGGTGGGCTTCCTCATCGACGGCCTGTCGGCCATGATGATGGCGGTGGTGACCTTCGTGTCGCTGATGGTGCACATCTACACCATCGGCTACATGGAAGAGGACCCGGGCTACCAGCGCTTCTTCTCGTACATCTCGCTCTTCACCTTCTCGATGTTGATGCTCGTGATGAGCAACAACTTCCTGCAGCTGTTCTTCGGCTGGGAAGCGGTGGGCCTGGTGTCCTACCTGCTGATCGGCTTCTGGTACACCAAGCCGAGCGCCATCTTCGCCAACATGAAGGCCTTCCTGGTGAACCGGGTGGGCGACTTCGGCTTCATTCTTGGCATCGGCCTGATCGTCGCCTTCGCCGGCACGCTGAGCTACGCCGACGCGTTCGCCAAGGGCCCCGAACTCGCCAAGCTCATGTTCCCGGGCAGCGACTGGATGCTGATCACCGTGATCTGCATTTGCCTGTTCATCGGCGCGATGGGCAAGAGCGCCCAGTTCCCGCTGCACGTGTGGCTGCCCGACTCGATGGAAGGCCCCACGCCGATCTCCGCGCTGATCCACGCCGCCACGATGGTGACGGCCGGCATCTTCATGGTGGCGCGCATGTCGCCGCTGTTCGAGCTGTCGGACACGGCGTTGAGCGTGGTGCTGGTGATCGGCGCGATCACGGCGCTCTTCATGGGCTTTCTCGGCGTCATCCAGAACGACATCAAGCGCGTGGTCGCGTACTCGACGCTCTCGCAGCTGGGCTACATGACGGTGGCGCTGGGCGCTTCGGCCTATTCGGTGGGCGTGTTCCACCTGATGACGCACGCGTTCTTCAAGGCGCTGCTGTTCCTGGCCGCGGGCTCCGTGATCATCGGCATGCACCATGACCAGGACATCCGCAACATGGGCGGGCTGCGCAAGTACATGCCCATCACCTGGATCACCTCGCTGCTGGGTTCGCTGGCGCTGATCGGCACGCCGTTCTTCGCCGGCTTCTACTCCAAGGACAGCATCATCGAGGCGGTGCACGCCAGCCACCTGCCGGGCTCGGGCTTCGCGTACTTCGCGGTGATCGCGGGCGTGTTCGTGACCGCCTTCTATTCGTTCCGCATGTACTTCCTGGTCTTCCACGGCAAGGAGCGCTTCCACCACAAGCCCTTCCCGCCGGAGACCGACGACGCGCACGCCGCCCACGGCGACGAGCACCACGAGCCGCACGAGTCGCCCTGGGTGGTGACGGCGCCGCTGATCCTGCTGGCGATTCCCTCCGTGGTGATCGGCTACATGACCATCGGCCCGATGCTCTACGGCGACTTCTTCAAGGACTCGATCTTCGTGAACGCCGAGCTCCACCCGGCGCTGGAAGAAATGGCCAAGGAGTTCCATGGCGCCGTCGCGATGGGCCTGCACGGCCTGGCCTCGCTGCCCTTCGCCCTGGCGCTGGCGGGCGTGGTGCTCGCCTACCTCTTCTACCTGGTCAAGCCCGAGATCCCGGCGGCCATCAAGGCACGCAGCGGCTTCATCTATCGCCTGCTCGACAACAAGTACTACATGGACTGGATCAACGAGCACATCGTCGCCGCGGCGGCGAGGCTGGTCGGCCAGGGCCTGTGGAAGGGCGGCGACGTGGGGCTGATCGACGGCGCCATCATCAACGGCTCGGCGCGC
>DATFAY010000511.1:0-11462 GCA_035254085.1 Piscinibacter sp. | reverse complement strand
CTCGCTCCGAATTTCCCTGCTGCTCGCCGTGGGCGCTGCCGTGTTGAGCGCGTGCAGCACGCTCGGCGGCTCGCGCACCATCACCTTCAGCGAGGGCGACATGGCCCGCATGCTCGAGCAGCACGGCCCCTTCCAGCGCCGACTGCTCGAAGTGCTCGACGTTCGCGTGAACCATCCCACCGTGCACTTGCTGCCGTCGAGCAACCGCCTGTCGAGCGAGCTCGAGGTCGTCACCACGGAGCGCATGAGCGGCAAGAGCTATCCCGGCCGCATCTCGGTCGACTACGGCCTGCGCTACGACGAGGCGGCGCAGGCGATCCGCATGACCGAAGTGCGCGTGAACCAGTTGCAGATCGACAACCTGCCCTCGCCGCAGCAGAAGGGGCTCAATCGCCTGGGCGCCTTGATCGCCGAGCAGTTGCTCGACGATGCAGTGATCTACCGCTTCAAGGCCAGCGACCTCAAGAATGCGGAGGGCCGCGGCGTCAAGCCCAGCAGCGTCGCCGTCACATCGCGCGGGGTGGAAGTCACGCTCGCGCCGGTCCAGCGCTGAGGGCTGCCAACCGAGCGTCGGCTGCGGACCGACCCGCTATCATCCCGCCTCTTTTCACGCGGGGGAGTGCGGCTTGGACATCGTGTTGCTGGTCAAGGCGGCGATCATGGGCATCGTCGAGGGCCTGACCGAATTCCTGCCGGTGTCCTCGACCGGGCACCTGATCCTCGCGGGCTCGCTGCTGCGCTTCACCGGCGAAGCGGCCAAGGTGTTCGACATCGCGATCCAGAGCGGCGCGATCTTCGCCGTCGTGCTGGTGTACTGGCAGCGCGTGCGCGACACGGTCGCCGGCCTGGGCAGCGACCGGAGCGCGCAGCGCTTCGCGCTCAACGTGGCGATCGGCTTCTTGCCGGCCGTCGTGCTCGGTCTCGCCTTCGGCAAGGCGATCAAGGCGCACCTGTTCACTCCGCAGGTGGTGGCGACCACCTTCATCCTCGGCGCGTTCGTCATCCTGTGGGCGGAGCGGCGCACGGCACGCGCGGTGCGGGTGGAGTCGGTGGACGACATGACCCCGATGGACGCGCTCAAGGTCGGCCTCGCGCAGTGCTTCGCGATGGTGCCTGGCACCAGCCGCTCGGGCGCGACCATCATCGGCGGCATGCTGTTCGGCTTGAGCCGCAAGGCGGCAACCGACTTCAGCTTCTTTCTTGCCATCCCCACGCTGATCGGCGCCGGCCTGTACAGCCTCTACAAGGAGCGGGCGCTGCTGTCGGCGGGCGACCTGCCGCTGTTCCTCGTCGGCCTGGTGTTCTCGTTCCTGAGCGCGTGGCTGTGCGTGCGCTGGCTGCTGCGTTATGTCGCCACCCACGACTTCGTGCCGTTCGCGTGGTATCGCATCGTCTTCGGCCTGATCGTGCTGGCCACCTGGTGGACCGGCGCTGTAGTGTGGGCGGAGTGAGAGTTCAGGCCGGCCTCGCTTCGGCGCCTCGGCGCTTGGCGAACACGAGGTCCCACACGCCGTGGCCCAGCCTGAGGCCGCGGTTCTCGAACTTGGTGAGCGGCCGGTAGGCGGGGCGCGGCGCGTAGCCCTCGGCGTTGTTGGCCGTGTTGGCCAGCGCCGGCTCGGCCGACAGCACCTCGAGCATCTGCTGCGCGTAGGGCTGCCAGTCGGTCGCGCAATGGAGATACCCACCGGGCGCGATGTGCGCCGACAGCTGCGCCACGAAGCCCGGCTGGATCAGCCGCCGCTTGTGGTGCTTCTTCTTGTGCCACGGGTCCGGAAAGAAGATGTGCACCCCCGCGAGCGATGCGGGTGGGATCATCTGGGCCAGCACCTCGACCGCATCGTGCTGCACGATGCGAACGTTGCCGAGCTGCTTCTCGCCGATGTGCTTGAGCAGTGCCCCGACGCCGGGCGCGTGCACCTCGACCCCGAGGAAGTCGGTGCCGGGCATCGCCTGCGCGATGGCCGCCGTGGCGTCTCCCATGCCGAAGCCGATCTCCAGCACCACAGGCGCGCGACGCCCGAACACCGCTTCGAAATCGAGCAGGCGCGCCTCGAACGGCAACACGAAGCGCGGACCGAGTTCGGCCAGCGCGCGCATCTGCCCGCTGCCCATGCGGCCGGCGCGCACGACGAAGCTGCGGATGCTGCGGCGGTGCGGGAAATCGGCGGGATCGCTGGGCGGGTTCATGGCGCAAAGGCGGCGATTGTGCCCGAGCGCGGCTGCGTCCCTATAATCGCGGCCCATGCGGGTGTAGTTCAATGGTAGAACGGCAGCTTCCCAAGCTTCATACGAGGGTTCGATTCCCTTCACCCGCTCCATCGCATGGGCCGCTTCTGCGGCCCTTTGTTCGCCTGCCGGGTGGTCCCTGGCGACCAGCGTGAGGTCATCGTGAGCCAAGCTGCATTGCGAGTGCTGATGATCGTGAGCGAGGGAACGACGCTTCCGGCGCTCGCTCCGAGTTCGCCCTTTGGTCCCTTCGACCTGCACGTCAGCGCCGACCTCGACAGCGGCGCCGCGCGACTGGCCGGCGAGCAGTTCGATGCCGTCGTGATCGGCGCGCGCACCGTCGACGCCCGCAAGCTCCTGCAGTGGCCCGCCTTGTCGCAGGCCAGTGCCGAGCCGGCGCTGCTGGTGCTCACCACCGACGAGCCCGGCGCCGAACTCGCCACGCTGCTCGTGCGCAAGGGCGTGCAGGACGTGCTGCCGCTTGCCATCGACGCGATCGACGCGTTGCCGCGCGCGCTGCGCCTGGCCATCGAACGCAAGGCGCAGGAGCGGCTCGTGCGCAAGGCCCACGCCATCGACTTGTCGACCGGCCTGCCCAACCAGGGCCAGCTGATCGAGCATGTCAACCAGCTCATCGCGCTGCGCGAGCGTGAACCCGCGCCGATGGCGTTGCTCGCGCTGCGCATCGAAGGGCTGGCATCGGCCGAGGCGCGGCTGGGCACCGAATCGGCCAACGTGCTGCGCCGCAAGATCGCCGTGCGGCTGCGCGTGGGCGTTCGCGCGAGCGACGTCGTCGCCTCGCTCGGGACCGATTCGTTCGCCGTCCTGCTGCCCAAGTTCCAGGACCCCGACGACGCCGAGCGGGTGGCCGCCAAGCTGGCCGCGGCGCTGCATCCGCCCTTCGCGATCTCGGGCAACGAAGTGTCGGTCGCGGTGGCGTGCGGCGTCGCGCACTATCCGGCCGACGGCAAGGACGCCGCCGCGCTGCTGCGCCGCGCCGTGGGCCTGGCCGCCGCCGCGCCCGCACAGGGGCGCAGCGGGTTCACGCGCGCGACCGGCCCGGCGGCCAACGACCCGCTGGGCAAGTAGCCCGCTGCGCGTTCCTCGCGCTCCTCACTTGAGGATGTCGCCCAGGCACAGGTACTTGATCTCGACGTAGTCCTCGATGCCGTGGTGCGAGCCCTCGCGGCCCAGGCCCGATTGCTTGACGCCGCCGAACGGCACTTCCGCGGTGGAGATGAGGCCGGTGTTGATGCCGACCATGCCGTACTCCAGCGCCTCGCCGACGCGGAAGATGCGGCCGACGTCGCGGCTGTAGAAGTAGCTCGCGAGGCCGAACTCGGTGTTGTTGGCCATCGCGATCGCTTCGTCCTCGGTCTTGAACTTGAACACCGGGGCCACGGGGCCGAAGGTCTCCTCGCGGGCGCACAGCATGTCGCTGGTGGCCCCGGCGATCACCGTCGGCTCGTAGAAGCGATCGGCGAGCTTCTTGCCGCCCGTGAGCACCTTGCCGCCCTTGGCGAGCGCATCGGCCACGTGCTGCTCGACCTTGGCCATGCCCTGGGCATCGATCAGCGGCCCCTGGGTCACGCCGCTCTCGAAGCCGTTGCCGACCTTGATGGTCTTCGCCTTCGCGGCGAGCTTCTGCACGAAGCTGTCGTACACGCCTTCCTGCACGTACAGCCGATTGGCGCAGACGCAGGTCTGGCCGGCGTTGCGGTACTTGCTGACCATCGCGCCCTCGACCGCGCTGTCGACGTCGGCATCGTCGAACACGATGAAGGGTGCGTTGCCGCCGAGTTCCAGCGAGAGCTTCTTGATGGTCGGGGCGCACTGGCGCATGAGGACGCGGCCGACCTCGGTCGAGCCGGTGAACGACAGGTGGCGCACCAGGTCGCTCTCGCACAGCACCTTGCCGACCTCGATCGAGTTGGCGCTGTCGGCCGTCACCACGTTGAGCACGCCGGCGGGCATGCCGGCGCGCTGCGCGAGTTCGGCCACCGCCAGCGCCGACAGCGGCGTCTGCTCGGCGGGCTTGATCACCACCGGGCAGCCGGCGGCCAGCGCCGGCGCGACCTTGCGCGTGATCATGGCGATCGGGAAGTTCCACGGCGTGATGGCCGCGCACACCCCCACCGGCTGCTTGATGACGAGGAAGCGCTTGTTGGCGTCGGTGCTGGGGATCGTCTCGCCGTACACCCGCTTGGCTTCCTCGGCGAACCACTCGATGAAGCTGGCGCCGTAGGTGACCTCGCCCTTGGCCTCGGCCAGCGGCTTGCCCTGTTCGGCGGTCATGATGCGCGCCAGGTCGTCGGCGTGCTGGTGCAGCAGATGGAACCACTTCATCAGGATGCCGGCGCGCTCCTTGGCCGGCTTGGCGCGCCACGCGGGCCAGGCCTTGTCGGCCGCTTGCAGCGCGGCGCGCGTTTCGGCGGCGCCCAGGTTGGCCACCTCCACCAGCTTCTGTCCGGTGGCCGGGTCCACGACGGCGAAGCGCTTGCCGGCGCCCGTCCATTCGCCGCCGATCAGGGCATCGGTCTTGAGCAGGCTCGCGTCGCCCAGTGCGGCGAGCGGGGACGTCTTCATGTCCATGGTGCGTGTCCTCGGGTTCAGGGGGATGGATTCACTCTAGCGAAGGCGCTGCCTTGCGACAGGTCCAGGGTCTTGCCTCAACGCTGGCGCACGCCGGGCAGCACGCACAGCATCTCGTAGAGCAGGTTGGCGCCGAGCAGCGCGGTGTTGCCCGACGGGTCGTAAGGCGGGCTCACCTCGACCAGGTCCGCGCCGACCAGGTTCAGACCGCGGCAGCCGCGCACGATCTCGAGCGCCTGCGGGACCGTGAGCCCGCCGATCTCGGGCGTGCCGGTGCCGCCCGCGAACGAAGGGTCGATGCCGTCGATGTCGAAGCTCAGGTAGGTCGGCTGCGCCGGGCCGATGCGCTCGCGCACCCGCGTCATCAGCGGCACGAGCGACTCGTACCAGACCTCGTGCGCCTGCACGACGGTGAAGCCCTGTGCGCGCGGCCAGTCGAAGTCGTCGGCCGCGTAGCCGGTGCCGCGCAGGCCGATCTGCCACACCTTGTCGCACGCCAGCAGGCCTTCCTCGACGGCGCGCCGAAACGGCGTGCCGTGCGCGACGGGCTCGCCGAACATCTCGTCGTTGATGTCGGCATGCGCGTCGACGTGCACCAGCGCGACCGGGCCATGCTTGCGCGCGACGGCGCGCAGGATGGGCAGCGCGATGGTGTGGTCGCCGCCGAGCGTGAGCGGCACGCAGCCGGCTTGCAGCACCTCGTCGTAGAAGCCGCTGATGATGGCCAGCGACTTCGCGATCGAATAGGTGTTGATCGGCACGTCGCCCAGGTCGGCGACCTGCAGCGTGTCGAAAGGCGCCGCGCCGGTGGCCATGTTGTAGGGCCGCAGCAGGGCGGACTCGGCGCGGATCTGCCGCGGGCCGAAGCGCGCGCCGGCGCGGTTGGAGGTGCCGATGTCCAGGGGCACACCGATGAAGGCGGCGTCCAGGCCCTGCGCCGAGGTCGCCGCAGGCAGCCGCATCATGGTCGCGAGGCCGGCGAAGCGCGGCATCGCGTTGCCGCTGAGCGGTTGGTGGCGTTCCATGTCAGCGTCGCCTCCCGCGCAGCCACTCGAGCACCAGCAGCAACGCGGTGGTGAACAGGATCAGCAGCGTCGCCACCGCGGCGATCGTGGGCGTGATGTTCTCGCGGATGCCGGTGAACATCTGCCGCGGCAGCGTGACCTGCTCGGGTCCGGCCAGGAAGAGGGTGACGACGACTTCGTCGAACGAGGTGGCGAAGGCGAACAGCGCGCCCGATATCACGCCGGGCGCGATCACCGGCAGCGTGACGCGAAAGAAGGTGGAAAGCGGATCGGCGCCCAGGCTCAGGCTCGCGCGCACCAGGTTGTGGTTGAAGCCCTGCAAGGTGGCGAGCACGGTGGTCAGCACGAAGGGCGCACCCAATGCGGCGTGCACGATGATGAGGCCGGCGTAGCTGTCGGCCAGGCCCAGCGGCGCGAAGAACAGGTAGGTGCTGACGCCGACCACCACGATCGGCACCACCATCGGTGCGATCAGCAGGCTCATCAGTGCGCCCTTGAAGGCGAAGTCGGTGCGCGCCAGGCCCACCGCCGCGCAGGTTCCGAGCACCGTCGCGATCACGGTGGCCGCCGGCGCGACGATGAAGCTGTTCTTGGCCGCGCGGATCCATTCGGCGGACGTGAAGAGGTTCTCGTACCACTTCAGCGACCAGGCCGGGATCGGATAGACGAGGAACGACGAGTCGCTGAACGACAACGGAATGATCACGAGGATCGGCAGCAGCAGGAACAGCAGCACGCCGGCGCAGGCCACGCGCAGCGCCCACCAGCCGAGCTTGTCCAGCGGCGTCGCGTAGGCCGGGAATTCGACCGCGCGCCAGCGGCGGGCGGCAGGGCCCGGCACCGCTGCGGTGTCGGGGTTGGCGAGTGCGGCGTGTTGCGGCATGCGAGGTCACCCCAGGCTGAGTTCGGACTTCACCACGCGGCGATAGACGGCGTACAGCACGAGCGTCGCGGCCAGCAGCAAGGCGCCGAGCGCGCTCGCCATGCCCCAGTTGACGTTGACGTTGGTGTACTGCGCGACGTAGTAGCTGAGCATCTGGTCGTCGGCGCCGCCCAGCAGCGCCGGGGTCACGTAGTAGCCGATGCTGAGGATGAAGACCAGCAGCGCGCCGGCGCCGATGCCGGGGTAGGTCTGCGGCACGTAGACGCGGAAGAACGCGGCCAGCGGCGGGCTGCCGAGGGACACCGCCGCGCGCAGGTAGGTCGGCGGCACGCTCTTCATCACGCTGTACAGCGGCAGGATCATGAAGGGCAGCAGGATGTGCACCATCGCGATGATCACGCCGGTGCGGTTGAACAGCAGCGCGAGCGGCTGGTCGATCGCGCCCACGGCCTGCAGCGCGCGGTTGACGAGCCCGGCCGACTGCAGCAGCACGATCCACGCCGCCACGCGCACCAGGATGGAGGTCCAGAACGGCACCAGCACGAGGATCATGAGCACATTGGCCTTGCGCGCGGGCAGGGTGCTCAGCCAGTAGGCGAGCGGGTAGCCCAGCAGCAGGCACCACAGCGTGACGATGGCGCTGATCTCGAAGGTGCGCACGAGGATGCGGCCGAACACCCGCTGGTCCTCGGGCATGCGCTCGACGTGCCCGGTGGCGTCGCGCTTCAAGTCCACCGAGGCGAGCAGGTAGTCGCCGGTCCAGCGCGAGCCGTTCTTCGCGATGGCCTGCCAGTACTTGGGCTCGGCCCAGCGCTCGTCCAGCGCGAGGAGCGCGGCGCGCGCGTCGGCGGGCACGGCGGCCTGGTCGCGCAGGCCGCGGTACGCGCCCATCACCAGCGAGCGGCCGCCCGCCACCTCGGAATTGAGCCGCCGCGCAAGCGCCCCGGCATCGGCCGTGCCGGGCAGGGCGCGCAGGTCCTGCGCCATCGCCGTGAACGCCGCGGGCGGCGGCGTGTCGCGGCGATTCCAATGGTCCAGCACCGCCACCGTGCGCGGCAAGGCTGTCGCGACCTCGGGGTTCTCCACCGCGCGCTTGAGCAGTGCGGCGATCGGCACCAGGAAGGTGGCGAGCAGGAACACGAGCAGCGGCAAGGTGAGCGCGAAGGCGCGAAGCTTGCGACGCCGCTCGGCCCGCGCCAGCGATCGCTGCAAGGCGCGGGGGTCGGCGATGCCGGGGAGGGCGAGGGTGTTCATCGGGCCGTCATGCCGAGAAAGTGAATGTGCTCATCAGGCCGTCATCCCGGCTTTCGCCGGGATGCCCAGGCGTGGTGTCCTATTGCGCTGCCCAGGACGCGAAGCGCTTCTCCAGTTCCTCGCCCTGGTCGGCCCAGAACTTGATGCTGAACTGCAGCGCGGTCTTCGCGTTGGCGGGCGCGGTGGGCAGGTTGGCCAGCGTCTTTGCGTCCAGCTTGCTCAAGGCCTTGTTGTTGGTCGGGCCGTAAGCGATGTTCTTCGCGTATTCGGCCTGCGCGTCGGGCGTGCTGGCGAAGGCGATGAACTTGAGCGCCGCGTCCTTGTTGGGCGTGCCGCGCGGGATGACCCAGTAGTCGAGGTCGTAGATGCCGCCGGTCCAGGTGATCTTGAGGTTCTTGCCTTCGCGGTTGGCGGCATCGATGCGGCCGTTGTAGGCGGTGCTCATCACCACGTCGCCGGCGACGAGGAATTGCGGCGGCTGCGCGCCTGCTTCCCACCACTGGATGTTGGGCTTGAGCTCGGTGAGCTTCTTGAAGGCGCGCTCGGCGCCGTCCTTGGTGGCCAGCACCTTGTAGACGTCGGCGGGCTTCACGCCGTCGGCCATCAGCGCGAACTCGAGGTTGTAGCGGGCGCCCTTGCGCATCGCGCGCTTGCCGGGGAATTTCTTCACGTCCCAGAAATCGGCCCAGGTCGTGGGGGCCGTCTTGAGCTTGTCGCCGTTGTAGGCCATGACGGTGGACCACACGAAGATGCCGATGCCGCACTCGCTGATCGCTGCCGGAACGAAGTCGGCCTTGTTGCCGATCTTGCTGTAGTCCAGGCGTTCGAAGAGCCCTTCGTCGCAGCCGCGCGCCACGTCGGGCGACTCGACCTCGACCACGTCCCAGGTGACCTTCTTGGTCTCGACCATGGCCTTGATCTTGGCCTGCTCGCCGTTGTATTCGACCGGAACGACCTTGGTGCCGGTCTTCTCGAAGGGCTCGTAGAAGGCCTTCTTCTGCGCGTTCGCATTCGCGCCGCCGAAGTTGACGACCGTGATCTGCTGCTGCGCCAGCGCCGGCAGCGCAAGGCCCGCGGCGAGGAGGGTGGAAGCGAGGATGCTCTTGTTCATCGAGATGTCTCCTGGTGGAAGAAAGAGGAAAGAGGCGTCAGCGGTAGATGCGCGTGAATTCGGGCGGGAACTCGAGCCAGACGTCGTCGCCCGCCTGCGGCAGGGTGCCCAGCGACAAGGGCAGCTTGACGGTGGCTTCGGCCTGCGCCTCGCCCACGGTGCACAGGAGGCGCAGGTGGTCGCCGAAGTAGATGGCGCGCGCCACCCGCGAGGCCAGCACGTTGCCGCGCTCGCCGGGCGCTTGCAGGTGCAGCACGATGCGCTCGGGCCGCACGCTGGCCTGCACCCGGTCGCCCACGGCCGCGCCGTTGACGTTGCGGCCGGTGATGACGCGCCCGTCGGGCAGGACGATGCCGCAGCGCTCGCCGTCGTGTTCGCCGTGGCCGTCGATGTGGGTCGCGCGCACGGTGCCGTCGAGTACCGTGCTGTCGCCGATGAAGCCCGCCACGAAGCGGTTGGCCGGCTCTTCGTAGATGCGTTCGACCGGGTCGATCTGCTGGATCGCGCCGTCGTTGAACACCGCGACGCGGTCGCTCATGGTGAGCGCCTCGCCCTGGTCGTGCGTCACGTAGACGAAGGTCACGCCGAGCTGCCGGTGCAGTTCCTTGAGCTCGATCTGCATGTGCTCGCGCAACTGCTTGTCGAGCGCGCCCAGCGGCTCGTCCAACAGCACGAGCTGCGGTTCGAACACGAGCG
Organism: Piscinibacter sp.; assembly: GCA_035254085.1. Taxonomy (GTDB): domain Bacteria; phylum Pseudomonadota; class Gammaproteobacteria; order Burkholderiales; family Burkholderiaceae_C; genus Albitalea. Next base: position 1,675 of record DATFAY010000511.1, on the reverse strand, counting down.
CGCGTGCCAGCGCCACGCGCTGCTGCTGGCCGCCCGAGAGCTGCCCGGGCAGGCGATCGGCCATGCCCTTCAGGCGCACCATGTCGAGCGCACGTGCGACGCGCTCGCTCTGCGACGACTTGGGCACCTTGCGCACGCTGAGCGGATACGCCACGTTCTCGCCGACCGTCAGGTGCGGGAACAGCGCGTAGTTCTGGAACACCATGCCGAAGTGCCGCTTGTGCGGCGGCGTGCGCGTGATCGGCCGGCCGTCGAGCACGATGTCGCCGGCCGTGGGCGACTCGAAGCCCGCCAGCATCATGAGGGTGGTCGTCTTGCCCGAGCCGGAGGGGCCCAGCAGCGTGAGGAACTCGCCGCGCTGGATGTCGAGATCGAGCTGGCGCACGACGAGGATGACGCCGTCGTAGGTCTTTTGCACGCCGCGAAAGCGCACCAGCGGCTCGGCGCCGGCGCGCGGCGCGAGCGCGGGCGAGGACGCCGCGGCCATCGGGGGAGGCGAGCTCAGCATCACCGCACCGCGTCGAAGGTGTCCGCCAGGATGCGCAGCCCTTCGTCGAGCAGTTCGTTCGACGCGGTGAGCGGCACCAGCACGCGGATCACGTTGCCGTGCGTGCCGCACGACAGCAGGATCAGCCCGCGCCGCGCCGCCTCGGCGGTGACGCGCCGGGTCAGCTCGGCATCCGGGCGCGCGAGGTTGCCGTCCTCGAACAGCTCGATCGCGACCATCGCGCCCAGGCCGCGCACGTCGCCGATCGCGCGATGGTCGCGGGCAAGGCCTTTCAGCGCGGCGACGAGGCGCTCGCCCACCGCCTTGCTGCGCGCCAGCAGTTGCTCGTCCTCGAAGGCCTTGAGCACCGCCAGCGCGGCCGCGCAGCCGATCGGCGAGCCGGCGTAGGTGCCGCCCAGGCCGCCCGGCGCGGGCGCGTCCATCACCTCGGCGCGGCCGACCACGCCGGAGATGGGGAATCCGCCGGCCAGCGACTTGGCGGTGGCGATCAGGTCCGGCGCGACGCTCCACTGCTCGCACGCGAACCAGGTGCCGGTGCGGCCTGCGCCCGTTTGCACCTCGTCGGCGATGAGCAGGATGCCGTGCTTGTCGGCGATCTTCTTCAGGCCCTCGACGAAGGCGGGCGGGGCGATGTAGAAGCCCCCTTCGCCCTGCACCGGCTCGAGGATGAAGGCCGCGACCCTGGAGGCCTCGATGTCGTTCTTGAGGATCGTCTCGACCGAGGCCAGCGCATCGGCCACGCTGATGCCGTGCAGCTCGTTGGGGTACAGCGCGTGGAACACCTCGCCCGGGAACGGCCCGAAGCCGGTCTTGTACGGCGCCACCTTGCCGGTCAGCCCCAGCGTCATCACGGTGCGGCCGTGGTAGCCGCCCGTGAAGGCGATGATGCCGGCGCGGCCGGTGTGCGAGCGGGCGATCTTGACGGCGTTCTCGACCGCCTCCGCCCCGGTGGACAGAAACAGCGTCTTCTTGGCGAACTTGCCCGGCGCCAGTGCGTTCAGCCGCTCGGCGAGCTCGACGTACGGCTCGTAGGCGATCACCTGGAAGCAGGTGTGGGTGTAGAGGTCCAGCTGCGCCTTCACCGCGGCGATCACTTCGGGGTGGCAGTGCCCGGTGTTGAGCACCGCGATGCCGCCGGCGAAGTCGATGTAGCGCTTGCCTTCGACG
>DATFAY010000510.1:0-5357 GCA_035254085.1 Piscinibacter sp. | reverse complement strand
GTGGCCAACCCGCTCATCAACATCACCCTGCAGGGCCGCCGCGACAGCTACCCCAAGCGGCGCGGCATGACGCGCGTGCCCGAGCTGATGGCGGCCGGCGTCAACGTTGCCTTCGGCCACGACTGCGTGATGGACCCGTGGTACCCGCTCGGTTCGGCTGACATGCTGGAGGTCGCGCAGATGGGGCTGCACGTCGCCCAGATGACCTCGCAAGCACAGATGCGGGCCTGCTTCGATGCCGTGACCGTCAACGCCGCCCGGGTGCTCGGCTTGCCCGAGCACCGCATCGCCGAGGGGCGCACCGCCGACATGGTGCTGCTGCAGGCGCGCGATCCGATCGAGGCGATCCGCCTGCGCGCCACGCGCCTCGTGGTGGTGCGCGCCGGCGCCGTCGTGGCGCGCACGCCCGCGACCACCGCCCGGCTGCACCTGCCCGATCGGCCGCCGCTCGTGGACTGGACGCTTCGCCGCTGAGGGAGTTTCCCGACGGCGACGCCCCGGCGCCCGACGTCAACAGGCCCTAGAATGAATTTCGCAGGGACGCTTCACCCATAACACCATGAAACTCATCGGCTCGCTCACCAGCCCTTACGTGCGCAAGGTGCGCATCGTGATGGCGGAAAAGAGGCTGGACTACCAGCTCGAACTCGAGGACGTCTGGGGCAGCGACCACATCCTCGCCTGCAACCCGCTCGGCAAGGTGCCCTGCCTCGTGATGGAAGGCGGCGAGGCGGTCTTCGATTCGCGCGTCATCGTGGAGTACGTGGACACGCTGTCGCCGGTGGGAAAGCTGATCCCCGAGCGCGGGCGCGAACGCGCCGAGGTCCGCACCTGGGAGGCGCTCGCCGATGGCCTGCTCGACGCCAGCATCCTGGCCCGCCTCGAGCGCACCTGGTCGGGCCGCCGCGAGGGCGAGCGCAGCGAGCAGTGGGTCCAGCGCCAGCTGCGCAAGGTCGACGCCGCCTTGGCCGCGATGAGCAAGGGCCTGGCCGACAAGCCCTTCTGCTCGGGCATCCACTTCGCGCTGTCGGACATCGCGGTGGGCTGCGCGCTGGGCTACCTCGACTATCGCTTCCCCGAGATCGACTGGCGCGGCACGCACCCCAACCTGGCGCGCCTCTACGAGAAGCTGGCGCAGCGTCCGAGCTTCATCGACACCGCGCCGCCGGCGGCCTGAGCCGGGTCGCCGCGCGTGGCGCGGTCGAATTGCAGCGTTCGATAGATGTGCCGCATGCGCACGCCCACGTCCTGCGGCGTGAGCTGCAGGCCGCGCGCCACCTCGCTGACCAGGTAGCCCTCGGCGGTCCAGCGCAGCAGCAGGCGATCGGCTTCGCTCAGGCTCGCGGGCACGCCGGGGCCGACCGCGCGGTGGGATCCGGCATCCGCATCCAGGCGCGCGCGCACCTGCCGCGCGATCTGCGGCGACATCGACGACTCGCCTCGCATGAGCTGCTCGATCGCCGCCGGCAATGAGAGCGCCGAACGCGCCTGCACGAAGTAGCCATGCGCGCCGCCGCACAGCGCGTCGATCAGGCGCGGGTCGTCCGCCGACATGCTGAGCGCGAGGATCAGCGGATGGCCGCCGCCGGCATGGCTGCGCAAGTCGGCCAGCAGCGCCTGCACGTGGGCGGCGCGCAAGTCGACGATCAGGACGTCGGGCAGCCCCGGTGCGAAGGCCTCGCGCAGCGTGGGCAGGTTGTCGGCGACGCCGGCCAGCGCGAAACCCGGCGTGGCGGCGATGGTGTCCCCCAGGCGCTGCCCGATCTCGCGATCGACGTGCAGCAGGACGACAGAGATCATGAACGGGGCCCAGGTCGAAAGTCGACCGATTCTTCCAGCGGCCGCGCGTCCCGGCACCCCCACGAGTCGGGGCCGCCCCCGCGATCCAGGGGAGGCGCGAAACGACGACGGGCGACCCGCTGGAGCCGCCCGTCGCGCCCGCGTCGCCGCGGGTCCAGGAGATGCAGTCGCTCGTCGGGAGCGGCTTACTTCTTGGCCTTCTCGGCCTCGGTCTTGGCCGCGTCGGCGGCGGACTTCTCGTCCTTCATGTCGCCGGCCTTGGGCTTGGCCTTGGCGCCGGCCTTCATGTCGGCCGAGGCCGATGCGGCCGCGGCCGCCTCGTCGGCCTTGGCGGGCGCAGCGGTGGCTTGCGCGAACGCGGTGGACGAGGCCAGGGCGGCAGCGAGGGCGAGCGCGGTCAGCGTGAGTTGTTTCATCGTGGTTCCTCTTTCTCTGGTTGACGTCAAGTGCCGCGCCGTCGCGAACGATCCGGTGCGGGCAGCGGCGGATGCTAGGACCGCGAGGCGCTTTCAGGCATGTCCAGAGATGAACACCTGCAACTTGGTGCAAGCGCGGGTGATGCCGTCCTACAGGGTGGCCATGAAGGCGGCGATCGCATCGGCCGTGGCTTCGGGGAGTTCCTCGGGGATGAAGTGGCCGGCAGGCAGCGCGCGGCCCTCCACCCGAGCGGCGCACTGCGCCTGCCAGAGCACGAGCGGCTCGTACAGCTGCGCCACCACGCCGCGCATGCCCCACAGCACGAACAGATCGCAGGCGACTTTCTCGCCGCGCTGGCGCGACAAGCGGTCGTGCTCGAGGTCGATGCCGGCCGAGGCGCGATAGTCCTCGCAGGCGCCGTGGATCGCCTCGGGCGTGCAGAAGCAGCGTTCGTACTCGGCCAGCGCCTCGGGCTCCAGGTGGCCGAGGCCGGTGGCCCCCCACGCACCCAGCTTCCAGTGCAGGTAGAAGCGCGCGTCGCCGCCGATCATGCGCTCCGGCAGCGGCGCCGGCTGGATCAGATGGAACCAGTGGTAGTAGGCGCGAGCGAAGCGCATGTCGGTGGCGTCGTACATGTCGACGGTCGGCACGATGTCGATCACGCACAGCTTCGCCACCGCGTTCGGGTGATCCAGCGCCAGCCGCTGCGCCACCCGGGCGCCGCGGTCGTGCCCCACGAGGCCGAAGTGCTCGTGCCCGAGCGAGCGCATGAGCGCGGCCATGTCGGCCGCCATCGCGCGCTTGCTGTAGTTGGCGTGGTCGACCAGGCCGGCGGGCTTGGACGAATCGCCGTAGCCGCGCAGGTCGGGCATCACCAGGAAGAAGCGGTCGGCCAGGTGCTGCGCGACGCGGTGCCAGATCGCGTGCGTCTGCGGGAACCCGTGCAACAGCAGCAGCGGCGGCGCGCCTCGCCGGCCGCCGAAGCGCGCGAAGATGCGCGCCTCGCCGCTGTCGAAGGTCGTGCTCTCGAAGCCGTCGAACCATGCCGCCATCTCGTGCTCCTTGCCGTGCGCCTCAGTCGAGGGTCTGACGATAGCGCGCCAGCGCGAGCGCGCCGGCCAGCAGCAGGAAGACCAGCATCGGCCACAGGTCCGGCAGCATCTGCAGCACGCCGTTGCCCTTGAGCATGATGCCGCGCACGATGCGCAGGAAGTGCGTGAGCGGCAGCGCCTCGCCGATCCACTGCGCCCAGCGCGGCATGCCGCGAAACGGGAACATGAAGCCCGACAGCAGGATGGACGGCAGGAAGAAGAAGAACGTCATCTGCATCGCCTGCAGCTGGTTCTTGGCCAGCGTCGAGAAGGTGAAGCCCACGCTCAGGTTGGCGAGCATGAACACGCCGATCATGGCCATCATCAGCGTCAGGCTGCCGAACATCGGCACCTCGAACAGCGTCCAGGCGGCGAGCAGGATGACGCCCAGCTGCACGTAGCCGATCACCACGTAGGGCAGGATCTTGCCGAGCATGACCTCGACCGGCCGCACCGGCGTGGCCAGCAGGTTCTCCATCGTGCCGCGCTCGCGCTCGCGCGTCATCGCCAGGCCGGTGAGCATGACCATCGTCATCGTGAGGATGGTGCCGATCAGCCCCGGCACGATGTTGTAGCGCGACAGGCCTTCCGGGTTGTAGCGGCGATGCACGCGCACCTCGTAGGGCGCGGCGCCGGGCTGCAGCCGCGCCAGCGGACCGGTGAGCTCGGCGTGCAGCGCCTGCTGCGCCACCTGCGACAGCGCGGCGATCGCATTGCCCGAGGCCGAGGGGTCGGTGGCGTCGACCGCGACCAGGATCGCGGGCTTTTCGCCGCGCACCACGCGCTGGCTGAAGTCCGGCGGCACGACGACCATGAACTGCACTTCGCCGTCCTCGATCATGCCCTCGGCATCGGCCTCGCTTGCGGGCTGGGCCACGAGGTGGAAATAGCCGGTGTTCTGCAGCGCGGCGACGAAGCTGCGCGCCATCACGCCGGTGTCGGTGGACACGAGCGCGGTCGGCAAGCCCTTGGGGTCGGTATTGATCGCGTAGCCGAACAGCACCAGCTGCATGATCGGCACGCCGATCGCCATGGCGAACGTGAGCCGGTCGCGCATCATCTGCTGGAATTCCTTGATGAAGATCGCGAGCGTGCGCGGCAGCGAGAAGCGGGTCATGCCGCCTCCTCGTGGCCGTCGAAGTTGTCCTTGGCCTGCCCGATCAGGCTGATGAAGACGTCCTCGAGATTGGCCTCGCTGCGGCGCCAGTGCAGGTCGGGCCGATCGCGGTAGGGCGCGATGGCGCGTTCGAGCTGGGCGTCGTCCTGGCCGGCCACGTGCAGCGCGTTGCCGAAGGCGGCCACCGACAGCACGCCCGGCGCGTTCTTCAGCGGCTGGACCAGCGCGGGCGCCTCCTCGCCGTCCACCGCCCACACGTGCAGGCCGGCCTGCTGGATGATGTCGCGCTCGCTGCCGCGCGCGAGCATGGTGCCGTAGGCGATGTAGGCGAGTTCGTGGCAGCGTTCGGCTTCGTCCATGTAGTGGGTGGAGACCAGCACGGTGATGCCCTGCGCCGCCAGGCGATGGATCTCGTCCCAGAAGTCGCGCCGCGCCTTCGGATCGACGCCGGCGGTCGGCTCGTCCAGCAGCAAGAGGCGCGGCTGGTGGATGAGGCACGCGGCCAGCGCCAGGCGCTGCTTCCAGCCGCCCGACAGCGCGCCGGCGAGCTGCTTCTGGCGCGCCGCCAGGCCGAGCCGCTGCAGCGCCTGGTCGACCGCCTGCTTTCGATCGGGGAGCTCGAACAGGCGCGCGACGAAGTCGAGGTTCTCGCGGATCGACAGGTCGTCGTAGAGCCCGAAGCGCTGCGTCATGTAGCCGACCTGGCGGCGGATCTGCATCGCCTGGCGGCGGATGTCCAGGCCCAGGCAGGTGCCCTCGCCGTCGTCGGGCGTGAGCAGGCCGCACAGCATGCGGATGGTCGTCGTCTTGCCGCTGCCGTTGGGCCCGAGGAAGCCGCAGATGCGCCCGCTGCGCACCTGCAGCGAGACATGGTCGACCACCGTGCGCGCGCCGTAGCGCTTGGTGAGGCCGCGCACGTCGATCGCGATGCC
>DATFAY010000509.1:0-5217 GCA_035254085.1 Piscinibacter sp. | reverse complement strand
CACTACCTGCTCGACACGCGCTTGATGATGGCCTGGGCGAACGCGCTGAACGAAAGCGGGCAGGTGGACAAGGCGCGCTACATCGCGCAACGACTGCGCGAATTCCGAAACGACGACGCCGCGCCGTTCTTCGCGCCGTGCGACGAACCGGCGCCACAGGGCCGCCCGCAGCCGTTCCAGTGCACGCCGCCGAGCCGCACCTACGACTATCGCGATTTCCGCTGAGCGTCGCGGCGCGGCCGGGCCGTCAAGGGGCGATCCATTCGCCCGACTTGCCGCCGCGCTTTTCCAGCACCCTGATCGCGCCCATCACCATGCCGCGGTCGGCAGCCTTGCACATGTCGTAGACCGTCAGCAGACCCACCTGCACGGCGGTCAGTGCCTCCATCTCGACGCCGGTGCGCCCCAGCGTCTCCACCTGCACCGTGCAGCGAACGGCCGGCGGCGAGTCGAGCAGTTCGAACTCCACCGCCACGCGCGTGATCGGCAGCGGATGGCACAGCGGGATCAGCTCGGAAGTGCGCTTGGCGGCCTGGATGGCGGCGATGCGCGCGACGCCCAGGACGTCGCCCTTCTTCGCGCTGCCGCTGCGTATCAGCGCCAGCGTGGCCGCCTGCATGCGGATCTCGCCGGTGGCTCGGGCGACGCGGTGCGTTTCGGCCTTGGCCGACACGTCGACCATGTGGGCCTGGCCGGCGGCGTCGAAGTGGGTGAGCGCGGGGTCGGGCACAGGGCTTGTCATGGCGCGAAACAAACGGGCAACGTCGGGCTGGCATCATAGACAGTCGCCGGGCGAACTCGGCGCATCGGTTTCGCTCGAACCCGCTTTCCCATGCCGCAGGGCCACTTGATGCCTCGTTCACTTTCCCGATCCCGCCTGCGCCAGCGGGCCGTGGCAGCCCTTTGCGCGGCGGCCCTCGGCATGAGCACGGCCGCGCCCGCGATCGCGGCCCAGAACCAGCTGCCGGCGCTGGGCGACACCGCCGGCGAGGACCTGGGCGTCGGCACCGAGCGCAAGCTGGGCGACGAGATCATGCGCGAGATCCGGCGCGACCCCGACTACGCCGACGATCCCATCCTGCTCGAGTACCTGCAGGGCGTGTTCTCGCCGCTGCTCGCCGCGGCCCGCCAGCGCGGCGAGATCGGGCCGGACCTCGACCAGCGCTTCGCCTGGGAGCCCTTCCTGGTGCGCGACCGAACCGTCAACGCGTTCGCCCTGCCCGGCGGCTACATCGGCGTGCACCTGGGGCTGATCGCCCTCACCTCGACGCGCGACCAGCTGGCCTCGGTGCTCGCGCACGAGATGTCGCACATCACGCAGCGCCACATCGCCCGCAGCATCGCCAACAGCAAGCGCCAGTCGCTGCTCGGCGTGGCGGCCACCATCGTGGGCATCCTCGCCGCCTCGCGCAGCAGCAACGTCGACGCGGCCAACGCCGTCATCACCGGTGGGCAGGCGGCCGCGCTGCAGGGCCAGCTCAACTTCTCGCGCGACATGGAGCGCGAGGCCGATCGCATCGGCTTCGCGGTGATGACGACCGCCGGCTTCGCGCCGGGCGGCATGGCAGCGATGTTCGAGAAGCTCGCCCAATCGACACGGCTGAACGACAGCGGCGGCTTTCCCTACCTGCGCAGCCACCCACTGACCACCGAGCGCATCGGCGAGGCGCGCGCTCGCATGGGCACGGCGCCGCCGGCACCGCCGGTGAGCGTGCTGGAGCACACCGCCGCGCAGGCGCGCGCCCGCGTGCTGATGGACCCGCGTGTGGACGCGCTGCGGCGCTGGCAGTCGCTGGACGCCGACAACACCGCGACGACGGTGGCCGACAAGCTCGCCGCCGCCTACGAGAGCGCGCTCGCCTCCACGATGCTGCGCGACTGGTCGCGCGCCGACGACTCCCTCACGAAGGCGCTCGGGCTGGTCAAGAACAGCCCGCGCAGCGATGGCCGGGCCGAACGTGCCGTCGTGCTGCTGGCCGTGCAGTCCCTGCTCGACCGGGGCGACTTCGCGCACGGCGAGGCGGCGCTCAAGCCCTATGCGGGCGAGTCGAGCCGGCCCGTGCTGGTGTTCGCGGCACGCATCGCCATCGGCCGTGGCGACGAAGCACACCTCAAGCACAGCGCCGAGGACCTGCAGACCTGGGTCAGCGCCCACGCGACCGACGCCGAAGCCTGGTCGCTGCTGGGCCAGGTGTGGGGGCGGCTCGGGCAGCCGCTGCGTTCGCTGCGCGCCGAAGCCGAATCACGCTGGGCGCTGGGCGACCTCACTGGCGCGGTGGACCGCCTGCGCGCCGGCCAGCGCCTGGCGCGCAGCGGCGGGTCGGTGGACTTCATCGAAGCGTCGGTGATCGATGCGCGGCTGCGCGACATCGAAGCGCAAAGACGGCAGCTCGCGGCTGAGGAGCGCAAGCAAGGCGGCTAACGTCGACTTGCCGGCTTGATCGTGATCAAGCCGGCAGCCTTTGCGCCGGCCTCATCGGCCCGGGAACATCCGCTCCATCGCCACGTCGATCACCATGCCGCACAGGCTGTAGATGAGCGAGCCGATGAGCGCCGCGACGAAGCCGCTCACGCTGAAGCCACTGCCGAGCACCGCCGCCGCCGCGTAGAACATCACCGCGTTGATGACGAACAGGAAGAGCCCGAGCGTCAGCAGCGTGACCGGCAGGGTCAGCAGCACCAGGATCGGACGCAGCAGCGCGTTGAACAGGCCGATGACCAGCGCGGCCATCATCGCCGCGCCGAAACTCTTGACCTGCACGCCGGGATACAGGTGCGCCACGAGCAGGAGGGCGGCCGCCAGCAGCAGCCATCGAACGATGAGCTTCATGAGGCGCGAGCATAGCGCGGGATGACGGCCCGTCGTCCGCCGGATGCGCCGGGCGGGCCCCGGGGCGGCCGGTGTCGACGACGGCGACGCTCACGCCGCCGGCCGCGGGCTCGCCCAGCTGTCGGGCAGGCGATCGAGGACCTGGCGCGCGTCGAGCGAGCGGATCGGCACGCCCGTGTCGAGAGGGATGCGCTGGTGCGCCTGGAGCGCCATGTAGCGCAAGGCGCTCACCCGCAGGAAGGAGGCGAAGTTGCCGACCTCGCCGCGCGCCTGCACCAGCTCGTCGTACAGGCGCTCCAGCAGCTGGGTCACGCTCATGCCGTCGCGCCTGCCGATCTCCTCGAGCACTTCCCAGTGCAGGTTCTCCAGCCGGATGCTGGTCACCACCCCGTGCAGGCGCACCGAGCGCGTGCGCGATGCATAGCTGTCGGGATTGGCGCTGATGAAGACTTCGCACATGGGGACCTCCGGTGGCGAGGCGCCGCGGACGCGACGCACTCGCTACCTTAGGCGCTTTCTTGGTGCTCCGCCCGCGGGCGCAACCCCGCTGCGGGTCAGGCCTCGATGCGCGTGCCCAGCACCGCCAGGAACTGGGCAAGCCACGCCGCATGGGCGGGCCAGGCCGGCGCGGTGACGAGCCGGCCGTCGGTCACCGCCTGATCCACCGCGATGGGCGCGTAGCTCGCGCCGGCCAGCTCGACCTCGGCGGCGCAGGCCGGATAGGCCGACACCTTCTTGCCGCGGATCACGCCGGCCGCGGCCAGCAGCTGCGCACCGTGGCAGATGGCGGCGATCGGCTTGTCCTCGCGCGCGAAGTGCTGAACGATCGCCACCACCTGCGGGTTCATGCGCAGGTACTCGGGCGCCCGCCCGCCGGGGATCACCAGCGCGTCGTACTCCTGCGGCTTCACCTGCGCGAAGCTCGCGTTGAGGGTGAAGCGGTGGCCCGGCTTCTCGGAGTAGGTCTGCGCACCCTCGAAGTCGTGCACCGCGGTCATGACGAAGTCGCCCGCCTCCTTGTCGGGGCACACGGCGTGCACCGTGTGGCCCACCATGGCGAGCGCCTGGAACGGCACCATGGTCTCGTAATCCTCGGCGTAGTCGCCGGCCAGCAGCAGGATCTTCTTGCCCATCTCTCGTCTCCTTCGAACGCGCCGGCGCACCATGCGACGCACGCCGAAACGATTCTGCGAAGCAGGCACGCGGCACGGGTAACAGCCCGCTGTTGCGCACGACTCGCACGCGCGAAGGCGCCCGAGTGATGCCTCACCGCGACAAAAGCTTGTTCTACCTCTGGAGATTGCGCGTTTCTCCTATGAAAACTGCTTCTCAATGCAGCATGCACGCAGTACCATTCGCACCGCGCGGTCACTGGAGAAACGAGAGTTCATGCGGCTCTCACCCGGCCCGGCACATCAACAACTCACTTGATGGAGAGAATCGAAATGGCAACTGCGAAGAAGGCCGCCGCCAAGAAGGCGCCGGCAAAGAAGGCCGCACCGGCCAAGAAGGCGGCCGCGAAGAAGGCGGCTCCGGCGAAGAAGGCGGCGGCGAAGAAGGCAGCCCCCGCCAAGAAGGCGGCCGTCAAGAAGGCTCCCGCCAAGAAGCGCACCCCCAACGCCGCCTTCATGAAGGCCATGACCCCGAGCCCGCAACTGGCCGCCGTGATCGGCGACAAGCCGGTTCCGCGCACCGAGGTCACGAAGAAGGTGTGGGACTACATCAAGGCCAACAAGCTGCAAGACTCGGCCAAGCGCACCATGATCAATGCGGACGCCAAGCTGAAGGAGATCTTCAAGAAGGCGCAAGTCTCGATGTTCGAGATGACCAAGCTGATCAACGCCCACCTGAAGTAAGCCGAGCCGCCCGCCAGGGCAGCAACGCAAGAAAGCCGGTGCCTCGCACCGGCTTTTTTTCTTGGGGCGACGAGCCGGCTCAGTCGGCCTTGGCGCGGCGCACCGGCTGGGCCAGCAGCCGCCCGAGGTCACCGAGCACGCGCTGGACGTCGATCGGCTTGGTCCAGTAGTCGTCGAAGCCGGCCGCCAGCGCCGCATCGATCTGTTCGCGCATGGCGTCGGCCGACAGCGCGATGCAGCGCAGGCCGCGGGTGCGCGGATCGGCGCGCAGCCGCCCGATCAGCGCAAGCCCCGTGATGTCGGGCAGGTTCATGTCGACCAGCACCAGGTCCGGCTGCGACTCGCCCGCCATGCGCAGGCCGCCGGCACCGTCGTCGGCGACCCGCAGCGTCCATTGCGGCCGCGTGCGGAACACTTCCTCCATCAGCACCATGTTGAGCGGCTCGTCCTCGATGTAGAGCACCTCGCGCGGCCCGGTGTCCGGCGGAGCCGGCGCTACCAGGGGCGAGGCGCTGCACGGCGCCACCGGCA
>DATFAY010000508.1:0-5176 GCA_035254085.1 Piscinibacter sp. | reverse complement strand
CCGGCTCATCGTCACCGTGCTGCTGGGCTTTGCCGGCGTGGCGCTCATCCTGCGGCCGACGATCGAGCAGAACCAGCTCTGGCACGGCCTGATCGGCATGCTCTCGGGCATGGTCTCGGCCACCGCCTACCTGCAGGTGGCGGCGCTCGGCCGCGTCGGCGAGCCCGACTCGCGCACCGTCTTCTATTTCTCCGTCGGCGGCATCGTCGCAGGCGCGCTCATCACCTCGTGGTTCGGCTGGCACGCGCACACGCTGGGCGGCATCGCGCTGCTGCTCGCCGTGGGCGTGCTCGCCACGGTTGCGCAGGTGCTCATGACCCGCGCCTACCGGATCGGCCGGCCGCTGGTCAATGCCAGCCTGCAGTACCTGGGCATCGCGTTCTCGTTCGGCTACGGCGTCCTGCTCTTCGACGACCGCGTGACCTGGATGGCCGTGTCGGGCATGCTGCTGATCGTGGTCGCGGGCGTGCGGGCCGCGCAGCTGCGTACCGCCGTCAAGCCCGCCGCGGCTGACACCACCTCTCCCACATCGCCATGACCTACACCACGCTCGTCACCGCCGCGCAAGTGCGCGAACTCATCGCCGCCGGCGCGCCGTGCGTGTTGCTCGACGCCGGCTTCGACCTCGCCGACACGTCGGCTGGCGAGCGCAGCTACCGCGAGGGCCACCTGCCCGGCGCGCGCTACGCGCACCTGGACCGCGACCTGTCGGGCGCCAAGAACGGCCGCAATGGCCGCCATCCGCTGCCTGCCCGCGAGGACTTCGCCGCGACCGTGGGCGCCTGGGGCATCACGCCAGGGACCCAGGTGATCGTGTACGACCGCCAGCAGGCGATGTTCGCGGCAAGGCCGTGGTGGATGCTGCGCTGGCTGGGCCACGCCGCAGTGGCGGTGCTCGACGGCGGCGCCGCCGCGTGGCAGGGGGCCGGCGGCGCGCTGGAGATCGCGGTGCCGCCGGCGTCGCCGGGGGGGCGCTACCCAGCGAGCGCACCGCTCGTGCCCAGCATCGATGCCGACCAGCTGGCCGCGCGCCTGGGCCGCGTGCGCCTCGTCGATGCGCGCGCGCCCGAGCGCTATCGCGGCGAAGTCGAGCCGCTGGACGCGCAGGCAGGCCACATCCCGGGCGCGCTCAACCGCTTCTTCAAGGACAACCTCGCGGGCGACGGCCGCTTCAAGCCGGCCGCGCAGCTGCGTGCCGAGTTCGCGCCGCTGCTGGCCGGCCAGCCGGCCGAGCAGGTGGTGCATCAATGCGGCTCCGGTGCAACCGCCTGCCACAACGTCCTCGCGATGGAAGTGGCCGGCCTGGGCACCTCGGTGCTCTATCCGGGCTCGTGGAGCGAATGGTCGGCCGACCCGTCGCGGCCCGTGGCACGCGGCTGACCCCGATTCGACGCGCGCGAAGGCGCGCCGGGACTCGCTTGACGCAGCGCAATCCTGGTCCCATGCTTGGCGTGAACACTGAGGCAGAGACTGCATCGCCACCACGGAGGTGACCCATGTTCAAGCGCATCCTCGTTCCCACCGACGGCTCCGACATCACGAAGAAGGCCGTGCAGACGACGATCGAGCTCGCCAAGTCGCTCGGCGCGACCGTCTACACGATCAGCGTCAAGGAGCCTTTTCCGTACAGCGCGATCTCCGAGATGCAGCCCACGCCGCCGCAGGAGTTCTTCGACGCGCAGGAGCGCATCGCCAGCCGGCGTGTGCAGGACGTTCGCGACGCCTGCCAGGCCATGGGCATGAGCTGCGAAGGCCATACGGTCGAGGCCCTGCATCCGTGGGAGGCGATCATCGAGCACGCCGACCGCATGGGCTGCGACCTGCTGGTCATGGCCTCGCACGGCCGCCGCGGCGTGACCGCGCTGCTGCTGGGCAGCGAGACGCAGAAGGTGCTGACGCACAGCAGGATCCCCGTGCTGATCGTCAGGTGATGGCCCGCACCCGCGGGGAGTCAATGCCCGTGGTGCGCGAAGTTCGTCGCGAGCACGACGATCACCAGCCCGCCGCCCAGCCACGCGAGTTGCGCCGCGGTGTCGCGCCATGACAATCGGTGCTGCAGCTGGGGGATGAGATCCGCCACCGCCACGTAGACGAAGCTGCTCGAGGCGATCACCAGAAGGTACGGGAAGAGCTCCTTCCACGGACCGACGATGAAGTAGCCGATGATGCCGCCGAGCACCGCCGCCAGGCCTGATGCCGCGTTGTAGAAGAGCGCCTTGCGGCGCGCGAAGCCCGCGTTGAGCAGCACGATGTAGTCGCCCACCTCCTGCGGAATCTCGTGCGCGATGATCGCGAGCGCCGTCACCGTGCCCAGGCGCACGTCCGTGAGGAAGGCCGCGGCGATGATGATGCCGTCGCAGAAGTTGTGGATGCTGTCGCCCATCAGCACCGACCAGCCGCCGCGCCCGGCCTGCGCGCGGTCGTAGCCGTGGTGGTGGTGATGCTCGTCGCCTTCGTGGTGATGCTGGTGTCGGTACAGCTCGGCCTTCTCGAGCAGGAAGAAGAACAGCAGCCCGGCCAGCAGTGTCGCGAACAGGCTTTGCGGGCTGGAGTGCGACTCGAAGGCCTCGGGCAGCACGTTGAGCAGCGCCGTGCCCAGCAGCACGCCGGCCGACAGGCTGACCAGGTCGCGCACGATGCGCGTGAGGACGTTGACGGTGAGGCTGGCGGCGACGACCACCGACAGCAGGCCGCCGGCGAAGGTCGAGAGGACGATGTAGAAGAGAGTCATGCGCGGGCCGGCAGGGCCACGGGCCGCGCCGATCGCGGCCTGTGGGTTGGCGCAGCAGTATGCCTTGCGCCGCGGCCCGCCGATGCGCTTCAGGCCACCCCGTGCGCCTTGAACCACTCGATGCAGCGCCTCCAGCCGTCCTGCGCCGCCTCCTTGCGGTAGCTCGGCCGGTAGTCGGCGTTGAAGGCGTGCGGCGTGTCTGGGTACACGACGAACTCGGAGGCCCTGGCCGCCTTGCTGCCGTGCTGCAGCGCGTCCTTCATCTCGTTGATGGTGGGCACCGGGATGCCGGGGTCGGCGCCGCCGTACAAGCCGAGCACCGGACCGTGCAGCTGGCCCACGAGGTCGATCGGGTTCGTGGGCGTGAGCGGCGTGCGATCGCCGACCAGCCGGCCATACCAGGCGACCGCCGCCTTCACGCCCGGGTGGTGGGCGTCGAACAGCCACACCTGGCGGCCGCCCCAGCAGAAGCCGGTGATGCCCAGCTTCGCGACGTCGCCGCCGTGGCCCTTGGCCCACTGGACAGTGGCGTCGAGATCGCCCATCACCTGCTCGTCGGGCACCTTGCTGATCACCTCGGACATCAGCTTCGAGATCTCGCCATAGGACTGCGCGTCGCCCTGCCGCACGAAGAGCTCCGGCGCGATCGCCAGGTAGCCGAGCTTGGCGAAGCGGCGTGCGATGTCGGCGATGTGCTCGTGCACGCCGAATACCTCCGAGACGACGAGGATCACCGGCAGGTGCGTCTTGCCCGCCGGCGCGGCGCGGTACGCGGGCATCTTGAATCCGCCCACGGGGATCGTCACTTCGCCGGCGGTGAGCCCCTCGGTGTCCGTCTTGATGGTCTGCGCGCCGACCGGCAGGACCGCGGCGGCGAAGCCGCTGCCGAGCGCCGTGCGCACGAAATCGCGGCGGTCGAACCGGCGCGTGGGAGTGAGGCTGTCGAGGTCCTTGCGCAGCATTCGGGTCTCCTCTGTGGCGAAGCCAAGGCGCGCATTCTAGGAAGCCCGGGACGCTTGCGCTCGTGCCGTTGCGCAAGGCCGCGGTCGCGGGCGGGGCACGGATTGCCGCGACAATGCTGGCCATGATTTCCGCACTGCCCGTGGCACGCGCCGCCGACGAACGCAGCACGCCGCGCTGGCCGGGTCAGCTGGCCGCCATCGACATGGGCTCGAACAGCTTTCGGCTCGAGATCGGCCAGCTCCACCAGGGCAGGTACCGCCGCATCGACTACCTGAAGGAGACGGTGCGCCTCGGTGCCGGCCTGGACCTGCACGGCTTCCTCACCGAAGAAGCATCCGAGCGCGGGCTGGCGTGCCTGGCGCGCTTCGCGCAGCGACTGCAAGGCTACGCGGCATGGCAGGTGCGCGCCGTGGCGACCCAGACCCTGCGCGAGGCGCGCAACCGCGACGCCTTCCTCGAACGCGCGCGCACCGTGCTCGGGCTGCCGATCGAGGTCATCTCCGGCCGCGAGGAAGCGCGCCTCATCTACGCCGGCGTGGCGCGGCTGCAGCCCTCGGAGCGGCAGCGCCTGGTGATCGACATCGGCGGGCGCTCGACCGAGATGATCCTGGGGCGCGGGCGCAAGCCGCTGCAGGCGGAGTCGTTCCAGGTCGGCAGCGTGAGCCTCTCGCTCAAGTACTTCGGCGACGGCCGCTTCAGCGCCGCGGCGTTCCAGGCCGCGCAGGTCGCCGCGGGGGCGGAGCTCGAAGAAGCGCTCGAACCCTTCGCGCCGGCCAACTGGTCGGAGGCGCTGGGCTCGTCCGGCACGGTGGGTGCGGTGTCGCAGCTGCTGGCGGCCAGCCGCATCACCGACGGACGCATCACGCCGGCGGGCCTGCGCTGGCTGATGGAGCAGTGCCTTCGCGCCGGGCGGGTCGACCGGCTGGCGCTGCCCGGCCTCAAGGAGGAGCGGCGCGCGGTCATCGCGGGCGGCCTGGCCATCCTGTACACGCTGGCGGCGCACTTCGGCATCGACGCGCTGCAGCCGGCGCGCGGCGCGCTGCGCCAGGGCGTCATCTTCGATCTCGACGAACGCTTGCAGGCGGCCGCGCGCGAGGACCAGGGCCACGACATCCGCGACACCTCGGTGCGCGAGCTGCAGCGCCGCTTCATGATCGACACGCAGCAGGCCGATCGCGTGCGCGCGGTCGCGACCGTGCGCTATGACAGCGTGCAGCCCAAGGCGTCGCACGACGCGCGGCGCGAGCTGGAGTGGGCCTGTGCCTTGCACGAGGCCGGCATGATGATCTCGCACCACGACCATCACCGGCACAGCGCTTACGTGCTGGGCCACGTCGATGCGGCCGGCTTCTCGCAGTCGCAGCAGCGGCGCCTGGCCGACCTGGTGCTCGCGCAGCGCGGCGGCCTGCGCAAGGTCGAGGCCAGCCTCGCCGAGGACGACTTCGCCTGGCAGGTGCTGTGCCTGCGGCTGGCGATCATCGA
>DATFAY010000507.1:0-2683 GCA_035254085.1 Piscinibacter sp. | reverse complement strand
ACCGACAGCGCCGCCGGATGTCGCCGGCAATGCTCGAAGGCCTGGCGTGCGCGATCGAAGAATGCGCGCCGGTTGGCCAGGCCGGTCAGCGGGTCCAGCAGGGCCAGCCGCCGCAGGTCGGCGTTGAGCGCGTCGAGCCGGGCCGTGCGCTCGCGTACGCGCGCATCGAGTTCGCGGTTGAGCGTGTTCAGGCACTCGTTGGCCGACTCGAGCTCGCGCTGCCGAGACCGCAACTGCGCCAGCAACGCCCCAAGGCCCAGCGGCACCAGGCCCAAGATGAACACGAACTCCTGTGTGCGCAACACCTCCTCGCGCGCCGGCAACGGCCCGAAGGGGTGGCGGCCTTGCGTGAGAGTGACGATGAGCGTCATGGCCATCGCGGCGCTGCCCGCGCACACTACTGCCAGCCCGAAGCGACTCGCCAGGAGGAGCGCAAAGGGCAGCAGCAGCACGGGCGCGAACACCAAGCCATCGAGCACGGCATGGTGCGAAGCGAAGAACACCCCCACGGCACCGGCTGCCAAAGCCAGCGTGAGCCAATCGCCCGGCGGCCACCCACGCCACCGTGCGAGCGAGCCCTGAACGCCCTGCGCCAAGCCGAGGACCAGCGGCGTGAACACCAGCAAGCCGAGTGCGTCGCCAAACCACCAGATGCGCACGAACGGCAAGTAGCTGACCTCGGTGCCGCGGAAATGGCTGTACACGGCGGCTCCCGCAAAGGCCGCTGCCAGAGCGGCAACCGCCGGCGCGGCGAGCAAGAAGCAGTTTAGATCGTGCAAGCGCCCGAAGCGCGGGTCGAAGCTGCACCGTGACAGGATCCCGTAGGCCAGCAGCGCCTCGCTCACGTTGACCAGGCCGAACAGCAGCGCCTCCGTGAGGCTGAAGGCCGGCACGTCGGCCGCGACCTCCGCCGCGATGACAAGCAGGCTCAGCGGGAGCGCCCCCCGCCCACGGCGCAGCAGCAGGGCGGCCAGCAGCACGCTGTTGGGCGGCCACAGGATCGCCGTGCCCTCGGGCATCACCGTGTAGAGCACGCCGAACTTGGCGCCTGCAAAGTGCCCCAGCGGCACGAGCAGGTAGGCCGCAGCGCACTGCCATGCGGCGCGCAAGGCCTGCAAAGCTGGCATGAACTCGTCCCTTCAGTACAAAAGACAAGCGGGCGCGCCGCCCGGCGACGCATAGGCTCATGTTCGCGCTTCGGCCACTGCATGCAAACGCACGCAACGGCGCAAATTGATGTGACTCAATCCCGACCCCGGCGATCGCATCTCGCAAGAATCCTGTTTCGTGGCTGCTTCGGCGCGGCGACGAAGGCATTGTTAAGCACTCGCACCGTCAGGTGCTGGTCGCCAGAGCACTGCGGCGTGGTGCACCGGGCAGTACATCATTTTCTGCTCGGTGCGGTGGCGCTGGCAGTGCAACGGGCGTTATCCGGCGCGGGCCGCGCGTCCGGCCGATGGCTTGCGCAATGACCTCCCGGCGCCTTGAGCTAGAACGCGCTCAAGCCGGCCTCCAGTCTCAATCGCCCTGAGTGGTGCCCGCCAGCGCGCGTCCTCCACCGCGAGTCTCCAAGGGATGCCTGCGCGGAAGGGGCCGAAGGTCAACTTTGCGCCAACGAATTCAGGTCGACCTATCTCTCTTCAGGGTCGGCACTGCGAATTCGAACGGCGGGGAAGTGGTCGCCGGCGATTCGGGCGGCCTGACGAGAGTCCAGAGGCGGCTGCACCTCGTACATACGCCATTTGTGCAACTGACTTTCGACGCGCCGAAGATGGCTTGGTGTTGGTCAGCGTGAGTGGGGCCGCCGGTAACCAGGGTCGACTCCCTCTGCGGCGCGGCGGCCCGGGCTCCGATGGCTTCGGTGATGTTCGAGCCAACTCCTGCGCCGATCGCTCGATCGGCGCAGGCTCAACACCTGATCAGGCGATGCCGAAGGCCGGATCGCTGATGCCGTGGCGACCGGTTTCCATCCGGCCGGCCACGCGGCGCAGGAACTGCGGCGCGCTGTCGTCGGTGATGCTGAAGTCGTACCAGTGGCCGCTGCGCTCCAGGGTCCACAGGCGCTCGCTGTGGCTGCGCGGGCGCAGGTGCACACGCATCGGACCTTCTCGCAGGTAGGCGTTCGGCATGACCTGCAGGACGCGCAGGTGATCGCCCGGGTTGCTGAAGCGCAGCAGCAAGCCGCGTGCGGTTTCGTAGCCGGCCGTCACCTCGGCCTCGCCATGCGCGATGTCGACCTGTCCCTTGAACTGGCGAACGAATCCGTTCGGGCCGTATATCCATAGGTCGTAGGCTCCGCCGTCATGCATCGCGGCCCAGCTGTCGTTGAGCGACTTCCCCGCCTCGACCGTGTAGCGACGCGGGATGCGGTCGAGATGGAGCTTGTCGTACACGTGGAACACCGCGCCCGCGCGACCGGTGTTGCGGAAGGTGAGCACGATCCCCTGCGCCGGTGACACCTTGGCGCCCACGAGCAGCTCATAGGGCAGCGCGCGAGAGAGGCGCACGCCACGCTCCTGACGCGGCAGTTCGGACGTGGCCGGCGGCATCGGCGCCGGCAATGTCTTCTGCTGCGCCTCGATCGTCGCGTAGCCGCTGGTGTCCGGCATCACCGGGAACGCTGCGTCGTTGGGGTGCTCGAAGTCGAAGCACGAGGTCATGTCGCCGCACACGGCGCGATGCC
>DATFAY010000506.1:0-3723 GCA_035254085.1 Piscinibacter sp. | reverse complement strand
ACGCCAGTCGACTTCCAGCGGATACAGCGCCGAGAAGTTGCCGACGATCTCGTACATCTGCGGATGCATCGGCAGCCGGTGCGTCAGCATGTTGTTGAGCAGGAAGTGGCGCGAGCCGCTCCAGGTCGCGAGGATCTGCGCATAGACCGCGAACAGCGCATGGTCGGGCCGCAGATCGTGCCGACCGCAGCGCGCCTTGAAGGCATTCCACACCGCGGCGGGCAGGTCCATCTCGCGCCGCTGCATCATCGAGCGCCGCTGCCGGTTCAGGCCCGGCCGCAACGGCAGCTCGGGTGCACGCGGCAGCTGCGGCAGCCGCTCGCTCCAGTAGCGCCGAGACGCCTGGCCCAGCGGCGAATCCTCCAGCCGCGCCAGCGCGAGCACGCAGTCGCGCAGGCTCAGCTCCAGCACGGGCAACGGCTCCTGCGGATTGCGATAGTGGTGCAGCACGTTGGCGAAGAACTGCTGCGTGCCGAAGCCGTCCCAGAACACCGCATTGCAGTTGATGTGCAGGCGCGCCCGACCCTCGCCGAGCAGCGAGGCGCGCAGTTCCATCCAGGGCCAGCGGTCCACCGGCAGTTCCTGGCGCGACATCTCGGCGCGCAGCGCCAGCAGCCGCGCCTGCGCGGCGGCCGCATCCAGCCCGCGCAGGTCCTGCACCGGCACGGCCAGCGGCTGCAGTTCGTCCACGGGCTGCAGCGTCATCTCGGGCGTGGCGACGACGATGTTGGCGCGCTGGCGCTGCAGTTCGGTATCGAGCGCGCGCTCGTAGCGCGCGGCGTCGAAGTCGTCGAATTCCACCTCGACGTAGTGATGCGTGCGGACGTGGAACTCCATGTCCTGGCTGTCGCCCATCAGGAAGGCGACCTGCACGTCGGCGGCGGGAAACGGCTCGTGCCAGCGCGCCCGGTCGGGTTCGATCAGCGGCAGCGCCTCGTCCGCGCCGGCGTCGACGTGCCCTTCGCGCAGGTCGGCCACGGCCGCGGCGAAGTCCGCGATGTGCGGCGCGCGAAACAGCTGCTGCAGCAGGCGCGACTGCGCCGCGCCCGGCAGGCCGAAGGCCTCGCGCGCGCGGCCGGCGGCGCGGATCGCGCACAGCGAGTCGCCGCCCAGGTCGAAGAAGCCGGCATTCACGCCGACGTCGTCGCGGCCCAGCAGTTCGCGCCACTGCGCCTGCAGGATGCGCTCGATGTCGTTGCGCGGCGGTCGGTCCGCATCCGCGCAGGCCGCTTCGGGCGCGGGCAGCCGAGCCAGGTCGACCTTGCCGTTGCGCGTGAGCGGCAGCGCGGCCAGCAGGCTGAAGTGGCGCGGCACCATCGCCGCGGGCAGCCACTCGGCGAGAACCGCGGCCAGGTCGCCGCGATCGATGCGGGCCTGCCAGTCGTCGCGTGGACCCTCCACCACCAGGCAGGCCGCAAGCTGCCGCTGGCCGCCGATGTCGACCACGTGGGCCACCGCATCCTTCACGCCGG
Organism: Piscinibacter sp.; assembly: GCA_035254085.1. GTDB lineage: Bacteria > Pseudomonadota > Gammaproteobacteria > Burkholderiales > Burkholderiaceae_C > Albitalea. Next base: position 2,251 of record DATFAY010000506.1, on the reverse strand, counting down.
GCTGGCTGCGCAGGCAGGCCGCGATCTCGCCCAGTTCGATGCGCAGGCCGTTGAGCTTGACCTGGAAGTCGCGCCGGCCGAGGAACTCGATGTTGCCGTCGGGCAGCACGCGGCCGAGGTCGCCAGAGCGGTACAGGCGCTCGCCGCTGTGCGGGTCGATCACGAAGCGCTGCGCGGTCGATGCCTCGTCGCCGAGATAGCCGCGGCCCACGCCGCCGCCTGCGATGCAGATCTCCCCCACGGCCCATAGCGCGCGCGGCTCCAGCAGCTCGCTGAGCACCCGCATGCGCTGGTTGGCGAGCGGCTTGCCGTAGGGGATGCTGCGCCACTCGGCCGGCACGTCGCCCACTTCGTACTGCGTGCACCAGATCGCCGTCTCGGTGGGTCCGCCCGAGGCCAGGATCGCCAGGCCCGGGCAGACCGCGCGCGCCTGTGCCGGCAGCGTCACCGGAATCCAGTCGCCGCTCAGGATCGCGCGGCGCAGCGGCAAGGGCCCGGCCGGCGGATGCGACTGCAGGTGCTCGACCCACAGCTGCAGCAACTGCGGCACCGAGTTCCACAGCGTCACGCCGTGCGCGCTCACCAGTTCGCTCCAGTGCGCGGCGTCGATCAGCCGATCGGGTGCCGGCAGCACGAGCGCGCCGCCCGCCGCGATCACGCCGAAGAGGTCGTACACCGAGAGATCGAAGTGCGCCGCGGACAGCCCGAGCACCCGGTCGCCCGGGCCGACGGCGAAGCGGCGGTTGATGTCCTGCAGCGTGTTGGCGGCCTGGCGATGCTCGATCATCACGCCCTTGGGCTGGCCGGTGGAGCCCGAGGTGAAAAGCACGTAGGCCAGGTCCTGCGGTTGCTGCACCAGCGGCAGGGGCGCGTCGGCGGCGGCGTGCACCGCCTCGTCGTCGAAGCTCACCAGCCGCGTGCCGGCCGGCCACGCCAGCCGTTGCGCCAGCCGCGACTGCGTGACCACGATGTCCGCCTGCGCCTGCCGCAGCAGGTGCGCGCGGCGCTCGGCCGGCAGGGCCGGGTCGATCGGCAGGTAGGCCGCACCCGCATGCAGCACGCCGTACAGCGCGGCCACCTGCTCCCAGCCCTTGTCCATGGCCACGGCGATCACGCCGTTGCGCTGCGCGCCCAGGGTGCGCAGGTGCCGCGCCATCCGCCACGCGTGGCGATGCAACTGCTCCAGCGTCAGGCAACCGTCTGCGGCGATCACTGCTGTCGCGTGCGGCTGCAGCCGCAGCCTGTCGGCCACCATGCCGTGCAGCGTGGCCGGCGCGAGCGCGTCATCGCGCGTGTCGTTGGCCTGGCGGATCACCTCGGCGTGATGCGGCGGCAGCAGCTGCGGCCCGCGCGCATCGCTCCACAGCGCCTCGTCGGCGGCGAGCCGCCGCAGCAAGTCGGCGTAGGTCGCGAACAGGTCATCGAGCAGGCCGGCGGGAAACAGCGCCTCGATCGCGTCGAGGAAGAGGCGCAGCTCGCCGTCGAACTCGGCCATCTGGTGGTCCATCCAGACCTGCGGCGTCTGGCTCACCCCGAACACCAGGTCGCCGAAGAAGGCCAAGCCGCCGGTCGTGCTCTGCCGCGCGTCCAGCGCCAGCGTGCTGGTGAAGACGATCGGCATCGCGGCGCCCGGCAGGTGGCCGTGCCTGCGCGCGCGCTCGCGCAGCACGCGCATGCCGCTGTACTCGCGGTGCTCCAGGTCCTCGGCGAGCTGGCGCTGCAGCCGGCGCATGCGCTCGGCGAAGCTCTCGCCCGACTCGGCGTGCACCGCCAGCAGGTTGGTGGTGGTGAAGTCCCCGATCAGCTGGTTCACCTCCGGGTGGATCGGGAAGCGGTTGAACATCGTGAGGTTGAGCGTGAAGCTCGGCTCGCGCGACCACACCCGCAGCGCCTCGGAGAAGGCAGTCATCAGCAGGACCGACGGTGTCCCGCCGTGCGCCTGCGCCAGCGCCTTGAGGCGGCTCCATTGCGCAGGCGCCAGGCGCTGCTCGCGACGCACGAACTGCACCTCCTGCAGCGCGGAAGGGGCCGTCGCCAGCGGCAGGTCCGGCGCATCCGGCAGGTCGTCGATGCGCGCGTGCCAGTACTCGCGTGCGCGCTGGAAGGCGGCTTGCTCGTGCAGCGTCTGCTCGAACGCGGCGTAGTCGCGGTAAGACAGCGCCAGCGGCGCGGGCGCCCACGCCTCGTCGTCGTAGAAGCGCTGCCACTCCTGGAAGAACAGGAACATGCTGGAGGCGTCGATGATGAGCAT
>DATFAY010000505.1:0-10291 GCA_035254085.1 Piscinibacter sp. | reverse complement strand
CCGACCCGGGCGGACGCCCGTTCGAACGGCATGCACGGCCTCTGCGGGCCGATGAGGATGCCAAGCATTGCAGGTCGGATGCCGATCGCAATGACCGCAGCGGACAGAAAGGCGACCGCGCAGGCCACTCAGGGTGTGCCCCGAGGCCCCGGCCGGACTCGCTCAGGTCGGCCAGTGGCGTGCGAATACCGATGCGACCGTCGGGTGGTGTTCGATGCGTTGCAGCGCATCGAAGAACCCCGGACGCGCCTCGCGCAGGTGCGCGCGCGTGCCCGACCATTTCGACACGACGGCAGCGAGGAAGTCCAGCGCGCCCGGCTTCTCGCCATTCAAGAAGGGCCGCGCCGGAAACAGATCGGCGAACATCGTCCAGTGCTCGTGCAGGCGCGCGCGGGTGCCGCGCACGATGCGCTTCTTCGTGGCCTCGTCATCCTCGGCGTCGGCGCACCAGCGCGCCGGGAAGTCCGCAATGCTGATTGCGGCGTAGCAGTTGGCGGCGATGAAGACCAGGCCGCGGATCGCTTGCGCCCGCGCGGAGGCGTCCGCCGGCAGCAGGCCGGCTTGCGGATGCGCCAGCCCGAGCTGCAGCAAGATGGCGGCGCTCTCTGTCATCACGCTGCCGTCGGGCAGTTGCAGGGTCGGAATCTGCTTGAGCGGGTTGAGCCTGGCCAGTTCGTCGACGGCAGAGTCAGGCTCCCACGACGAGGCGCGCACGGTGCGAAAAGGCGCGCCGATCGCCTCGAGCGCGACCTCTACCGCGGCCGACCCCGAGCCTTGGGTGCCGTACAGCGTATACATGCTTGTCTCCTCATGTCATGTCTCGGGCAGGCTGTCGTCGCTGCCTCGTGGATAGTGCGGCAACGCCGCGTTGACAGGGGTCCACGCGACGCGGTGATCGAGCCAGATCTCGCGCGTCGGTGGGAAGGCTTCCGGATGATCGAGCGTCGCGGTGGTCACCTCGATCACACCGGGGTCGTCGTCGTGCTGGTAGCCCAGCGCCGTGCCGCAGCGCGGGCAGAAGCTGCGCCACACGCGCGGCGAAGAACGAAAGCGCGCCGGATGGCCGGCCAGCAGTTCGTAGCCCGAGCGCGCGACCGCGATCCAGCCGACCGGGCTGGCGCCGGCGGCGAGCCTGCAGGCGCGGCAGTGGCACACGCTGCTGGACAGCGGCGCACCGTGCACCCGGTAGCGCACGGCGCCGCACAGGCAGCCGCCTTCCACGAGCGACGGGGGCGTCGTCATGGGCTCAGGCCTCCACCGACCAGCCGGCCCAGTCCCAGCCGAGCAGCTCTGCCAAGCGGCGCGTCACCCACACCGCCTCGTCGGTCCCGACCAGCTGCTGCGGTTCGAGCAGGCCGCGGTGACAGCGTGCGAGCACGTCCTCTTCGGCGATGCCGAGCGCGAACAGCGTGGAGCGGGCGTGGTCCACCAGCTGCTGGGCCAGGTCCTCGCACAACTCATAGCGCTCGCGCAACTCGCGCAGCGGCATCGTCAAGCGCCGGCGCGGGTCCAGGTGCAGTGCCTGGAAAGAGGGCGGGATCTCGATCTGGTAATCGGACATGGCGTCGATGCAGCGGCCGGACCGTGGCGGAAAGCGATCCTAGCGCGCTGGTGACGGCGCGCCGCATTCAGGGGCACTGGTCGATGCGCCGCGTGACCGCGCTCAGCGTGTCGCTGCTGAACCAGAAGAAATATCGCGTGCCGGTGATCGAGATCTGGTCCATCGACACCGTGCCGCTGGTGGCCAGCTGGGCCGGCGTCGCCTGTGCCGCGGTGGACTTGCCCGTGCCGCCGGCGGGCGCCTTGCCCTTGCCGCCCGAGGTGTCGTAGACCACCGGCACCACCCAGCCGGTGTGCATGCCGCCGCCCCCGAGCAGCGGGCACGGCGAGGTCTCGGGCGCGCCGAAGGCGAGGCGGCGATTCGCCGGCGCGCCGGTCAGGTCGAAGTAGCTGGCGACCGTCGACTCCACGTTCTGCGGCGGACGACTGCGAACGATCTGCGGAGCGTCGCTCGGCGAAGGAGAGGTCGCGCAGCCGGCGAGGCTCACGAGGGCCGCGGCAACACACGGGGCAATGAGCCTCGACATGGTTACGTCCTACTTCGGTTGGTGACGACGCCGCAGGTTTTCTCACAGTTCGCCGGTGCTGCCAACAGTCTCTGCTCGAGGGTAGGGATATCCACATCCCGCGAGTGGATGGTCGCTTCGCCTCAAGGCGGTGGCGCAACGAGCGAATGCAGCGCTGCGTCCAGCGCGACGCCGCCGATGACGAGCCGGTTGCGCGCGATGCCCTCGAACTGCGCGCCGGCCTTGCGCGCTACGGCGCTGCTGGCAGCGTTGTCCACTGCAATGACGATCTCGATGCGGCCCAGGCGCAGCACACGAAAGCCGAAGTCGGCCAACAGCCCGACCACGCGGGTGGCGATGCCGCGACCCTGGCGCGACTCGCGCACCCAGTAGCCGAGGTTGCAGAAGTTGTGGTCCAGATTGAACTGGTTCAGGCCGGCTCCGCCCAGCAGCTCGATGCCGTCGTCGGCAAAGACGCCGAACTCGAATCCCGATCGCTGCTGCCAGGCTTGGTCGCATTCCTCGAACCAGGCGCGTGCGTCGTCTGCGCTGTAGTCGCTGCAGCACCAGGGCATCCAGCGTCCGACCGTGGCGACCGACTCGCGCGTGGCGGCGGCAAAGGCCTCGGCATCGGACAGGTCGAAGGGTCGCAGGCACAGGCCCGCGCCGCGCAGGCCGTGAAGCAGAGGGATGTCGGACGCCATGGCGGCATTGTGCCCAGGGGTCTCGGGCACGACGCCTGCCGGTGCACAGGCAGGTCGGATCGGCGGCCGGCGCACTCGCACGTACGATGCCGCCCTCACAACGATTCGGGCACCGCCATGAACATCCACCTCAGCCTCACCCCGCTCATCTCGCTCATCGCCGGCATCCTGATCCTCGTGATGCCCAAGCTGCTCAACTTCATCGTCGCGCTCTACCTCATCGTCATCGGCCTGATCGGGCTGTTCGGCACCGGCGCGATGCATCTGCACTGAAGTCCGACATGCGGGTCTTCGCGTGGCCCTAGGGATGGCAGGGTCGATGGGACGTGGCTATTCTTTGATCGATGTCGGCGCGCCGCCGCGCGCGCTGTTCGAGGAGCAGTCGTCATGCATGCGGCCCCCGAGCCTGTCACGCCGGACCTGTCGCCAGCCAAGAGCCGGGCACTCCTGGCTGCCGCGCTTGCCGCGGCGCTGCTGGGCTTGACGCTGCTCGACGTGGCGCCGCTGGACGGTGTGCGACGTACCAACGGCAAGGCCGCCAACACGGCCGAATGCATCGTGGCGTCGGCGGTGTTCGCCGGGGTCAGCGCGGCGCCCGCCGCGCTGCACTGAACCACTGACTTCGCGTCGCCGTGCCGGTTCGCGGCGCGGCCCATCGCCTGCAAGGCTTGTCCTACGCGCCAAGGCGCGCGCGTCCGATGGGACGCGGACGGGCCGGAAGGTGCAATGCACATGGCGGCTTCGACCGGCGTGCCGGGCACGCGGCGACATGCGGGCCGCCTTTCTTCAACGCAGCAGGAGCAGATCACCATGAGCAACGAACGACCGCTTGCCAAGGGCGAACGAAAGGACCGCGACATGAACCGCGATCCGCTCAGCGGCGCGCCGGGTTCCCACCCGGTGGGCACAGGCCTGGGCGCTGCAGCCGGCGGCATTGCAGCCGGTGCGGCGGCGGGCACGGCCGCGGCGGGCCCGGTGGGCACGGTGGTGGGTGCCGCGGTGGGGGCGCTGGCCGGAGGACTGGCGGGCAAGGGCATTGCCGAACTCGTCGACCCCACCGAGGAGCAGGCGTACTGGCGGCAGAACTATTCCAGCCGGCCGTACTACGACGCCGCCTGGAGCTACGACGACTACAGCCCGGCCTACCAATACGCTTTCGACCGTTACGACAGCTACCGCGGCCGCAGCTTCGACGAGGCCGAGCCCGAGCTGCGTCGCGACTGGGAGCGGGCCAAGGGCGGCTCGCGGCTCACCTGGGAGCATGCCAAGGAGGCGACGCGCGACGCCTGGAACCGGCTGGGCAACGCGGTGGAGCGAGCCGTGCCGGGCGATTCCGACCACGACGGCCGCTGACCGCGTCGCGTCGCGTGCAATGCGGCACGGCAGGGCGCTTGCCCGCGGTCGTGCCAACCGCCATGATCGGGTCGTGAGCGCGCGCCGCCCGTCCCACCTGCGGCCCGCCCCTGCCTCCGCGCAGGGGCGCGCAGGCCCGCGCGCGGACGCGGCGGCCGGTGCGGAAGGCGCGCTGCCGACCGAAACACCCAGCGATCGCCACCTCGAGCTCGACCGCTACGCCGTGCCGGACCTGGTCGACGCCTTCGTCGACGACCAGGTGGGTGCGCTGGCTGCGGTGCGCGAGGCGCGCTCGTCGCTCGCCGAGGCGATCACCCGCGCCGTGCCGCGCATCGCCAACGGCGGCCGACTCGTGTACGTGGGCGCCGGCACGTCCGGCCGCCTGGGCGTGCAGGACAGCGTGGAGCTGTACCCGACGTTTTCCTGGCCCAAGGATCGGGCGGTGGCCCTGCTGGCCGGTGGGCCGCAGGCGATGTTCGAATCCATCGAGGGCGCCGAAGACGGGCTGGAGCAGGGGCGCATCGACGTGGCGGCCGCCGGGGTGAACGAGTGCGACGTGGTGATCCTGCTCGCGGCGTCGGGTGCGACGCCCTACGTCATGGGCGCGCTCGAGGCCGCACGCGCGGCCGGTGCACTCACCATCGGCATCGCCAACAACCCGGGCGCTGCGCTGACTGCGCGCGCTGACGTGGCGATCACGCTCGACACGGGCAGCGAGGTGATCTCGGGCAGCACCCGCCTGAAGGCCGGCACCTCGCAGAAGATCGCGCTCAATACCTTGTCGAGCGCGATCATGGTGCGCCTCAACAAGGTCTACGGCAACCTGATGGTCGATCTGCAGCCGACCAACGCCAAGCTGTTTCGGCGCGCGGTGAGCCTCACCGTGCGCGCCACCGGTGCCGACGAGGACCGCGCTCGAAACACCCTCGTCGCTTGCGGCTACCAGGTCAAGGTGGCCATCGTCGCCCTGCTGAGGAACGTGGACGTCAGCGTGGCCGAGGCACGGCTGGCGCAGGCGGCCGGCAGCGTACGCCGCGCGCTCGCCGATCGCTGAGCCCGTCGGCCGCGACGGTGCCGCTCTCCGAGTCCGGCGCTCCGGGCCGGGCGCGCGCGCCCCATTCGAGCGCCGGATAGATCGCGGCGGCGAGCAGCAGCGGGCCGAGGAAGTAGATCGCGCGGTAGGCCACCAGAGCGGCCAGCACAGAGGCCGGCGCCACGGGTGGGCAGAGCAGCGTGAGGAAGACCGTCTCGGTCACGCCCAGGCCGGCAGGCACGTCGATGATCGCGAGCGCCAGCGCGCTGGCGAGTACGCCGGCCAGCACGTCCGCATACGGCGCCTGGCCGCGCAGCAGGGCATGCACGACGCCGGCGATCAGCAGCCAGTTGAGCGCCGACACCAGACATTGCAGCATGGCGATCGCGGGCGAAGGCAGCTTGAACTCGACGCCTGCGAGGGTCCAGCTCAGTTGTCGTCCGACCCGGCAGGCGACGACGTAGGCGACGGCGGCCGCCAGCAGCGCCGTGCCCAGCCAGCGCATGGCCCCCGGGCCGACGCCCCAGTCGGCGGGCCAGGTGATCGCGCGGGCCGCGAAAGCGATGCCGGCCACCACGACGAATCCCAGCCAGTTGCTCGCGACGTTGAACAGCCACAGCGCGGCCGTCAGGTGGGCGGGCAGGCCATGGCGCATCGCCAGCCGAAAGCGCACGCCGGCACCGGCGGGCCCCAGGCTCAGGGCGCTCGCGTGGCTGACGAAGCCGATGCCGAGCACGCGCGCGATCTCCAATCGATGGCCGGTGGCGCGACGTCCGAGCAGGTCGAAGCTGCAATACGCCGCGTAGCTCAGAGCGGTGAACGCGCACGCCGCACCGACTGCGCCGGGCGGCATGTCGGCCATGACGCGGCGCAGGGCGGCCCAATCCACGCCATGCAGGTGGCGCCACAGCAGTGCCGCGCCGAGCAGCAGGAAGCCGAGCGTGATCGCCGGGCGCGGACCGCGTGCGTAGCCGCGCCAGGCCACGCCGTCGGGGCGCGAAGGCCCGCGCTCAGGCACGCGGCGAGCGGCGTCGCTCGAAGCGGCCGCGGTCGGCGCGCGCCATCTGCTGCGAGACGAAATCCACGGCGGCCTCGGGCGGCATCACGCCGGTGCGCTCGAACGACTTCAATGCGCGCGCCAGGCGGCGAGCCTCGTCGGCGCTGACGTCACGCTCGATCTCGACGATGCGCCGCGTGCAACGGTCGAGCCAGACGTCCTGCGGCAATCTTTCCATGGGGTCCTCGCTTTGCCAAAGCCAAGGCCCTCATTTCGCCCCAGCGCCGGTTGACGTGGCGTAGGACAAACGCCCATGTGAACCTCGGCCGCCGCCGACAGCGGGGCGCGGCGAATCACAGCGCGAGCACGGAGTCGTCGGCCGGCGCGGCCACGCCGCGCTGGGCGTTCACGCGCCGGTGCGTCGCGCGGGCGTGCGGCACCCAGCCATGAAGCCGCCAGCGCGCGGCCATCATCAGCCCGCGCAACCACTCGTCCGCCGCGTAGGCGACCCACACCCCGGCCAGCCCGAAGCCCCAGTGCACGCCGAGCAGCCAGGCGCCGCCGCCCATCACGAACACCATCGAGAGCACGCCGGCGGCGACCGGAAAGCGCGCGTCGCCGGTCGCGCGCAGCGCGTTGATGACCACGAGGTTGAAGGTGCGGCCCGGCTCCAGCAACACCGTGATCCACAGCAGCGTCTGCGCGGTCGCGATGATGCGGGCATCGTGGGTGAACAGCGGCAGGGTCCAGCGCGCCGTCAGCGCGGCGGCCAGCGCCAGCACGAAGGAGACCGCCAGGCCCACGCCCAGGCTTTTCTTCACCAGCTGGTTGGCCTCGTGCAGCGCGCCGGCGCCGACCATGTGGCCGACCAGGATCTCGCTCGCAAAGCCGATGGCGAGTCCGGACAGCAACACGAAATACATCAACTGCATGGTGTAGCTGTGGGTCGCCAACGCGTTCGCGCCCATGCGCGCGACGAGCGCGATCGTGAACATCAACGCGAGCCGGTAGGCGACGTTCTCCGCCGCGCCCGGCAAACCGATGTGCAGCACGGGCCCCAGCCGCCGCCAGCGCAAGGTCCACCAATCGCGCCGGCGCGGCACCAGCGCGAGCCGCCAGCGCCACAGGAGAAGGTGCAAGCCGATGCCGAAGGCGCGACTGATGCCCATCGCCAGCGCGAACCCGGGCAACCCGAGGGCGGGCAAGGGACCCGCCCCGCCCATCAGCGGCCAGCACAGCAGCAGATGCAGCCCGTGCATCGCGAGCATGTTCAGCAGCGCGTCCCGGGCATGCAGGTGGGCGCGCATCACGGCCGCCATGCTGGCGTTGAAGGCGTCCAGGGCGAGCGCCAGCGCGAGCAGCCGCAGATAGGGCAGGGCCAGCGGCAGCACGGGCGCGGGTGCATTCATCAGTTCGAGCAGCGGCCGCGCCGCCGCGACGACCATGAGGGCCGCGATGCCGCCCAGCCACAGGCTGGCCCCGAGCGAGGCGCGGGCGGTCTGATCGGCCGCCTCGCGGTTGCCCGCGCCCAGGCTTTGCGTGATCACGACGCTCACGCCGACATTGACGACGCGAAACAGCAGGAAGAACGTGGCCTGCACGCTATTGGCCAGGGCGAATGCGCCGGATGCGGCGTCCGAAGTGCGCGAGGCCAGCCAGAGGCCGACCAGCCCGACGCTGATGCCCAGCAGCAGTTCGGCGAACAGGGGCCAGGTGATGTCGAACAGGGGTGGACGGGCGATCCGAGAAATCGATTTCATCCGCGCCAGTGTCGGCGATGAGCGAGCGCTGCGCCGGCACAAGGACATGCCAAGGCACGCGGCTTGCCCACTCTGTCGCTGCCGAGTCTTTTTGCGCACCTGCATGTCCATGCGGAGCGCGCCGGCGGGCAACCCATGGCAACCTAACTTTCACCCTGCAACAGGAGATCCAAATGAGCAAACTGGCCAAGAGCTTGACGATTGCTGCCGCCGCTTCGCTGGTCGCGGCCATCGGCGTGGCGTACGCGCAAACGAGTGGCGACCAAGGGTCGTCCACCGGCACGTCGTCTTCGTCGACCGGCAGCGGCCCGAACAACATGACGCAGTCGCCGGGCACGACCACGCAGTCGGGCACCAGCACGCCGTCGACGAGCAACAGCTCGAACTTCGGACCGGCCGGGGCGAACAGCTCCAGCACCACGACCGATACCGGCACGTCGACCTCGGGCACGACCTCCGGCACGAGCACCTCGACCGACAACTCCAGCACGACGAGCGGCACGACGTCGAACAACACCGGCGCCACCGGCTCGACCAATTCGTCGACCGACTACTCGAGCAGCACGAGTTCCGGCCGCAGCACGCGCAGCAGCCGCGCAGCGCGTGCGGACCGCGGCTGACGCCGGGTCGCCTCCACGCAAACCGGGCCCGCGCGGCCCGGTTTTTCTTGTGGGGCAGGCGCAGGTCCCGCGGCCTCAGGCGCCGTCGAGTTGCTGCAGCCGGATGGTGCCGGTGTGCGCCGCGCCGCCGGGCGTGCCGCGCCGGCTGGCGTAACGGCTGCTCTCGCGGAAGCCGAACGCCACGCTCGCGGGGCGAGTCTCGGGCAGCACGTAGATGATGGTCTCGCCGCCGTTGACGGTAGGGCTCACGACCTTCTCGTAGAAGGGCACCGGCAGGTTGATGCATCCGTAGGAAATGCGATTGTCCTTGGGCGTGCGGCTGGCCAGCCGCTGCGGCCGCCGTTCTGCCGGGTTGCTGGTGAGGACGCGGTGCATGGAGACGGCGGCGTCGTAATCCACCCAGACGACGTCCTTCCCATGCGCATTCACCCCCGGCTCCGCCACGAAGCGGCCGGCGGGCGTCGTGCGCTCCTCCGGCTTGATCTCGGCAAGCGGCTTGTCGCCGATGCCGGGCGCGCTGTCGTCGCCCTTGGCCAGGCCGAGCAGCACGGGCGCCGAGCCGCGCAGCCGGCCGCTCGGCTCGAACACGAAGATCCTCGCTTGCACCTTGTCGATGATGATGAAGGAGCCGCCATGGTTGTCACCCGAGGCGAGCACCCACTCGGCCACCTCGTGGACGTCGCGCGATGCCCAGCGGCCCCGGAAGTCGGGATGCCTGCTGAACGCGGCCGCCGGTTTGACTGCCGCCGGCCGCGAACGGGCGACGGCGACATCGGCGCCGAAGCCCACAAGGGCCAACACGGCGAGCGACAAGACCTGGCGGCGAGCAACGAGGGCGAGACGGCGATTCAGGGAAGCCTCCATGCGGCGAAGCGAGCGGCAAGCTCCTTGGCAAACGGCGATCCCGGCCAAGCGCCGTCTGCTTCAGGATGTAGCGGCGATCCCGCCGGCCGGGTGTGGCGTTCGTGCTGTGCGCTTTACAAGGGTTCCGTCTTGGCGGCCGCCAAGACGCAAGCCAATGTGTCCTCCGCGTCCTACCAGCGGTGCAGTTCCGACTTGACGTACCAGGACTCGATCTGACGGCCGTTCCACAGCAGCGTGACGTGCTGGCCTTGCACCGCGGGCGCCAGAGCGCGTGGTCGGAAGATGCCGACACACTCGCCGCCCGCATCACGCACGCTGTCGTAGGCCACGCCCCAGCTGCGGGCCGCGCGCAGCGCGGCGCCCAAGCGCTGCGAGGCACTGTAGTCGTCGCTCGCATAGACCTCTCCCAGGCGATCGCGCAGACCGCGCAGGTCGTGCAGCGGCTGGCGCACGAGAGACCTGTAGCAGCGCAGGTCGACGGAGATCGCTTGCTCGCCGGTTGCTGCGAGAAACCTCGCCTGGTGGTGTCCCACCTCGCGTACGGCTGTCTTGAGCGAACGCGCCGCGTAGTACACGCCGTAGCGGCCGTCGCTGAAGCGCGACCCGTTGGGGTTGAGGTGCGTGAAGGCGGCCATGATCGGGCTGCTGCCGGGGCCGCTCATGCGCTCGTCCGGCGGCACCAGCGAAATTTCGCCCGCCTCCTGGCGAAGGCGCGGGTTGGTCAGTGCCTCGATGGCGAACACGACGTCGAGGTCGCGCGGATCGGCCACGCGCTCGAACAGGCCGATGGGCGGGAATCGGCTGGGCACGAGCCGATAGGTCGCGCCCCAGCCCAGATCGACGAGTGCAATGTCGTCGGGCTTCAAGACCCGCCGCCGCGAACTGCGTCCAGGT
>DATFAY010000504.1:0-4599 GCA_035254085.1 Piscinibacter sp. | reverse complement strand
GCGCTGCTGTGCCTGCGCGACGACGGCCTGGTCGTGGGCTCGGTTTCCGGCGGCTGCGTGGAGGACGACCTGATCGACCGCGTGCGCCACGGCGAGCGCGTCGACGCGCCCTCGCTGGTGGCCTACGGCGTGACCAAGGAGGAGGCGGCGCGCTTCGGCCTGCCCTGCGGAGGCAACCTGCGCCTGGTGCAGGAGCCGCTGCGCGACAGTGCCTGGATCGCCGACCTGCTGGCCCGCACCGCGCGCCACGAACTGGTGGCGCGCCGGCTCGACATCCGCACCGGCGAGATGAGCCTGGAGGCGGCCCACCGCGGCGAAGCCTTCAGCTTCGACGGCCGCGTCATGCGCTCGGTGTTCGGGCCGCGCTGGCGCATGCTGGTGATCGGCGCGGGCCAGCTCTCGCGCGTCCTCGCGCAGATGGCGCTGGCGCTGGATTTCGAAGTGACCTGCTGCGATCCGCGCGAGGAATACCACCTCACCTGGGACGTGCCGGGCACGCGGTTCAGCACCGACATGCCCGACGACGTGGTGACGCAGATGCAGCTCGATCCGCACAGCGCGGTGGTGGCCGTGACGCACGACCCCAAGCTCGACGACATGGTGCTGCTGGAAGCGCTGAAGTCGCCCGCGTTCTACGTCGGGGCGCTCGGCTCGCGCGGCAACACCGCCAAGCGCAAGGAGCGGCTCGCGCAGTTCGACCTGTCGGCCCAGGAGATCGCGCGCCTGCACGGGCCCATCGGGCTGGACCTGGGCGGCAAGACGCCCGCCGAGATCGCGATCGCCATCCTCGCGGAGATCATCGCGGTGCGCAATGGCGTGGCGCTGGTGCAGAAGAAGCAAGGATCGTCGATGCCGGCCGCCAGCGCGGCGCCGGCGTCCACCGGACACTGAGGCATTGAAAGAGGATTCATGACGACACTGAGGATCGAAGTCAACGGGCAGGCTCGCGAGCTCGAGATCGAACCCACGACACTGCTGGTCGACCTGTTGCGCGGCCCGCTGGCGCTCACCGGCACGCACGTCGGCTGCGACACCGCGCAATGCGGCGCCTGCACCGTGCTGCTCGACGGCCGGCCGGTGAAGAGTTGCAGCATGCTGGCGCTGCAGGCCCAAGGCGGCCGCGTGACCACCATCGAAGGCCTCGCGCGCGAGGGCACGCTGCACCCGCTTCAGGAAGCCTTCATGGCCTGCCACGGCCTGCAGTGCGGCTACTGCACGCCCGGCATGGTGATGGCGTCGGCCGGGCTGCTCGCGCGCAACCCGCGCCCGAGCGAGGCGGACATCGTGCACGCGCTGGACGGCAACCTGTGCCGCTGCACCGGCTACGTCAACATCGTCGCGGCCGTGCAGCAGGCAGCGTCGACGATGGCTGCGCAAGGAGAGACCCGATGAGCGCCACCGCGCCGGCGACCCGCTTCGGCAGCGGCCACACCGTTCGCCGCCTGGAAGACCCTGCCCTGGTGGCCGGTCGCGGCCAGTTCACCGACGACGTGTCGCTGCCCGGGCAGACGCACCTGGCCTTCGTGCGCTCGCCCTACGCGCACGCGCGCATCGTGTCGGTCGATGCCGGCGGCGCGCTGTCGCAGCCCGGCGTGCTGGCCGTCTACACCGGCGCGGACCTGGTAGGCGCGGGCGTCAAGTCGATGTCGGCGCCGGTGCCCTTCCCGCGGCCGGACGGCAGTCCCGGCGCCACGCCGCAGCGCCACGCGCTGGCGCACGAGGTCGTCCGCTACGTCGGCGAAGCCGTTGCGGCCGTGGTCGCCGAAAGCCGCGAGGCGGCGATCAACGCCTGCGACGCGGTGATGGTGGACTACGAGGAGCTGAGCGCCGTGGTCGACCCGGTGCGCGCCATGCAGGGTGGCGGCGCGGTGCTGTGCCCGCAGGCGCCGGACAACGTCGCCGCCGAGATGCGCCACGGCGACGCGGCCGCCACGGCGGCGGCCTTCGCGCGCGCCGCACACACGGTGGCCGTGGACATCGTCAATCAGCGCCTGGCACCCAGCGCCATGGAGCCGCGCGTGGTGCTGGCGGAGCTCGATGCGGACAGCCAGCGCCTGGTCATCCGCCTGTCCAGCCAGATGCCCACCGCCGTGCGCGACGGCGTGTCCGCCGCACTGGGCCTGGCCAAGGAACAGGTGCGCGTGCTGGTGGGCGACGTGGGCGGGGGCTTCGGCATGAAGACGGGCCTCTATCCCGAGGACATCGTCGTCGCGCACGTCGCACGGCAGCTGAAGCGGCCCGTCAAGTGGTGCTCGCAGCGTATCGAGGAGTTCCAGGCCTCGGTGCACGGGCGCGACCTCACCAGCCACGCCGAGATGGCGCTCGACGCGAGCGGCAAGGTGCTGGCGCTGCGGGTGCGCTCGGTGGCCAATGTCGGCGCCTACGGCACGCCCACCGGCGTGGTCATCCCGCTGCTGATCGGGCCCTGGGTCACCACGAGCGTCTACGACATCCCGGCGATCGACTTGCACCTCACCGCGGTGCTCACCAACACCATGCCGGTGGGCGCCTACCGTGGCGCTGGGCGGCCCGAGGCCATCTACATCACCGAGCGCCTGATGGACGCAGCGGCGCGCGAGATGAAGCTCGATCCTTCGGAACTGCGCCGGCGCAACCTGATCCGCCCGCAGCAGATGCCCTACACGAACGCGATGGGCCAGGTCTACGACTGCGGGCAGTTCGAGAAGATGCTCGAGCAGGCGCTGGTGCTGGCCGACTGGCCGGGCTTCGAGGCGCGGCGTGCCGCGTCGCAGGCGCGTGGGCGGCTGCGCGGGCGCGCCGTCTCGACCTTCCTCGAATGGACCGGCGGCAACGCGCTCACCGAGCAGGTGACGGTCAACGTGCTGCCCGAAGGCATCATCGAGCTCACGTCCGCGACGCAGGCCATGGGCCAGGGCATCGCCACCAGCTACGCGCAGCTGGCCGTCGACGTGTTCGGCGTGCCGATCGAGCGCATCCGCGTGCTGCAAGGCGACACCGACCGCGCCAACGGCTTCGGCAGCGCCGGCTCGCGCTCGCTGTTCACCGGCGGCTCGGCGGTGCGCGTGGCCTCGGAGCGCACGGTGGAGCATGCCAAGTCGCTGGCGGCCGACGCGCTGGAGGCACCGGCCGCCGACATCGAGTACCGCGACGGCCGCTTCAGCGTCGTGGGCACCGACCTCGGCATCGACCTGTTCAAGCTCGCCGAGCGGCAAAGCGAGGCGCGCATCCGGGTCGAGGCCAGCGCCAGCGCGGCGGCACCGAGCTGGCCCAACGCCTGCCATGTGTGCGAGGTCGAGATCGATCCCGCCACCGGCACGATCGAGATCGTGGCCTACGCCTCGGTCAACGACATCGGGCGCGTCGTCAGCCCGGCCATCGTGCGCGGCCAGGTCGAGGGCGGCGCGGTGCAAGGCATCGGCCAGGCGCTCAGCGAGCGCGTGGTCTACGACGGCGATTCCGGCCAGTTGCTGACCGCCAGCTTCATGGACTACGCACTCCCGCACGTCGACGTGTTCCGCGGCTTCAAGACGCAGTTCGACACCTCCGTGCCATGCCTCACCAACACGCTCGGCGTGAAGGGCGTGGGCGAGCTGGGCACCATCGGCGCGACGCCGACGGTGGTCAACGCGGTGGTGGATGCGCTCGCGCGCAGCGGCTTGGGCCGCGACGCCGAGCGCGTGCAGATGCCGCTCAGCGCCGAGCGCGTGTGGCAGGCGCTGGCGGGCCGATTCCCGCCCTCGCCGCTGGGCTGAGCCGAGCGCGCCGTCAGGCCGCGCGGCAGCGCCTTGCCTCGCCCTCCAGCCAGTCGCGAAACGCCGCCAGCGCGGGGTTGTCCGACTTGGCTTCGGGGTAGATCAGCGAATAGCAGCGATCGCTGGCGAAGTCGCCGTGCGTCAGCGCGAAGAGCCGGCCATCGGCGAGCTCCTGCTCGATCAGCAGGCGCGGGATCAGCGCCGCGCCCAGCCCCTGGATGGCCGCCTCGGTGAGCATGGAAAACAGCTCCATGCGCGGCCCCGCGAGGTCGTGCTCGACCTTCAGCCCGCGCGCGTCGAACCACTGGCGCCACATGTAGGGCCGCGTGCTTTGCTGCAGCAACGGCAGGCGCGCGACCTCCATCGCGCTGCGCGGCGTGCGCCGCGGCGCCACGAGCCTCGGGCTGGCCACCGCCACCAGTTGCTCGTCCAGGAGGAAGCGCGACTCGGTGCCCGGCCAGTGCGGGTCGCCGGCATAGAGCGCGGCATCCAGCGGCGTGTCGGCGAACAGCACCGGCCGCGTGCAAGGCGTCATGTGCACCGTGATCCCCGGATGCAGCGCCTGGAACGCCGGCATGCGCGGCAACAGCCAGCGGGTGGCGAAGGTCGGCACCACGCCCAGCTCGAGGCCGCCCGCCGCGCCGCCCTTGGCCATGAGGGCCAGCGTGTCGCGCTCGACCTCGTCGAGCCGGGCGCGCACGTTCAGGCTGTAGCCCTGCCCGGCTTCGGTCAGCAAGACGCCGCGCTTGCTGCGCCGAAACAGCTTGACGCCCACGAACTCCTCCAGGGCCGCGATCTGGCGGCACACTGCGCTTTGCGTCACGGCCAGTTCGTCGGCCGCCTGGGTGAAGCTCTGGTGGCGCGC
>DATFAY010000503.1:0-4470 GCA_035254085.1 Piscinibacter sp. | reverse complement strand
CCGATGATGATCGGCGCGCCCGACATGGCCTTCGCGCGCCTGAACAACTGGTCGTTCTGGCTGCTGCCGTTCGCGGCGTCGCTCTTGGTGATCTCGTTCTTCACCCCGGGCGGGGCGCCGGGCGTGGGCTGGACGCTGTATGCGCCGCTCACGGTGCAGATGGGCGTCGGCATGGACCTGACGATCTTCGCCGTGCACCTGCTGGGGATGAGCTCGATCCTGGGCTCGATCAACATCATCACCACGATCCTCAACATGCGCGCGCCGGGCATGACGCTGATGCGCATGCCGCTGTTCTGCTGGACCTGGCTGATCACCGCGTACCTGCTGGTGGCGGCGATGCCCGTGCTCGCGGGGGCGGTGACCATGACGCTCACCGACCGGCACTTCGGCACCACGTTCTTCAACGCCGCGGGCGGCGGCGACCCGGTGCTGTACCAGCACATCTTCTGGTTCTTCGGCCACCCCGAGGTCTACATCATGATCCTGCCGGCCTTCGGGATCATCAGCGCCATCGTGCCGGCCTTCGCGCGCAAGCGCCTGTTCGGCTACACGTCGATGGTCTACGCGACCGCCTCGATCGCCATCCTCTCGTTCATCGTCTGGGCTCACCACATGTTCACCACCGGCATGCCGGTGACGGGCCAGCTGTTCTTCATGTACGCGACCATGCTGATCGCGGTGCCCACGGGCGTGAAGATCTTCAACTGGGTGGCCACGATGTGGCGCGGCTCGATGACCTTCGAGACGCCGATGCTCTTCGCGGTCGGATTCATCTTCGTGTTCACGATCGGCGGCTTCACCGGCCTGATCCTGGCGATGGCGCCGATCGACATCCAGCTGCAGGACACCTACTACGTCGTGGCGCACTTCCACTACGTGCTGGTGGCGGGCTCGCTGTATGCGCTGTTCGCGGGCGTCTACTACTGGGGCCCGAAGTGGACCGGCGTCATGTACAACGAGACCCGCGGCAAGATCCACTTCTGGGGCTCGCTGATCGCCTTCAACGTCACCTTCTTCCCGATGCACTTCCTGGGCCTGGCGGGCATGCCGCGCCGCTATGCCGACTATCCGATGCAGTTCGCCGACTTCAACATGGTCGCGTCGATCGGCGGCCTGTGGTTCGGCCTGATGCAGGTGTACTTCTTCTTCGCCGTGGTGCTGCCGATGATGCGCGGCAAGGGCGAGCCCGCCCCGCAACGCCCCTGGGAGGGGGCCGAGGGCCTCGAATGGGAAGTGCCCTCGCCGGCGCCTTTCCACACCTTCGAGACGCCGCCGAAGCTGAATGCCACGGCGACCAAGGTCATCGCCTGACATGTCGGCCCCGCAGCGTGCACTCATGACACCCGAGCAGAAGAAGCACAACCTGCGCCTGGCGCTGATCCTGGCGTCGGTCGCGGTGGCTTTGTTCGTCGGGTTCATCGCCAAGTCAGCGCTGTTCGGCATCTGAGCGATCCGTCATGAGCCCGCGCCCTCTAGACGCCGACCGCGCCCTGCGCAGCGACAACGCGCGCATGGTCGGCAAGCTGTTCGTCGTGGCGGCGCTGATGTTCGGGTTCGGCTACGCGCTCGTGCCGATCTACCGCTCGATCTGCACGGCGCTGGGCATCAACGTGCTCTCGCTGTCCGAGCAGGCGGTGCCCGGCAGCACGGTGCGCACGGGGGCCAACACCCAGGTCGACCGCTCGCGCACCATCACGGTCGAGTTCGACGCCAACGCCCGCGGCGTGTGGGACTTCAAGCCCGCGCGCCGCAGCATCGACGTGCACCCCGGCGAGATGACCACCGTGATGTACGAGTTCACCAACACGCAGCCGCGCACGATGGCCGCCCAGGCGATCCCGAGCTACGCGCCCAAGCAGGCGCAGCCGTATTTCAACAAGCTCGAGTGCTTCTGCTTCAACGAATACACGCTCAAGCCGGGTGAGCGCAAGCAGTGGCCGGTCGTGTTCGTGATCGATCCGAAGATTCCGCGGGACGTGGCGACGATCACGCTCTCGTACACCTTCTTCGAGGTGCCCGGCAAGGGCGCGCCCGCGGCGCAGTCCGCCCGGGCGCCGGCCAAGGACGCGCGCTCATGAACCAGGAACAGCCGTTGAAGGACGCCGTGCGGCGCAAGGGATCGTTCCTGCAGACCATGCGGGCGGTGGCGTGGTCGTTCTTCGGCGTGCGCAAGTCGGCGGATTACGAGAAGGACGTGAACCAGCTGAACCCGGTGCACGTGGTCATCGCGGGCGTCATCGCCGCGGTCATCTTGATCGCGCTGCTCATCGGCGTGGTGCACTGGGTGCTCTCCAGCGGGGTGGCGCAGTAGCCGGTTGAATTGGGAGCGGTGGGGCTGCCGATCCGCAGCGGCACCGCGAGTGAGTTTCGAGACAGAGATTCGGTATCAGGAGAAAAACATGTCGGCAGCGACACACCACGGGCAGACGCCCTACTACTTCGTCCCGGCGCCATCGCGTTTTCCGGTGATGGCCTCCGCGGGGCTGTTCTTCGTCATCCTCGGGGCGAGCCAGTGGGTCAACGGCACCGAGTGGGGCAAATGGTCGCTGCTGGCGGGCCTGCTGTTCTGGGCCTTCACCATGCAGGGCTGGTTCCGCCAGTCGATCAGCGAGAGCGAAGGCGGCTTGTACGGCGACCGCGTCGACGTGTCCTATCGCTGGAGCATGAGCTGGTTCATCTTCTCGGAGGTGATGTTCTTCGGCGCCTTCTTCGGCGCGCTGTTCTGGTCGCGCCTGTACTCGGTGCCCGTCCTGGGCAGCCTGCAGAACGCCATCCTCTGGCCGGACTTCAAGGCCGTGTGGCCCAGCGTGCAGGCCGGCATCACCGCGTCGCCGGCCGGCACCGTCGAACCCTTCACGACCATGGGCCCGTGGCCGATCCCGACGATCAACACCGCGCTGCTGCTGAGCTCGGGCGTGACCCTGACGATCGCGCACCATGCGCTCATCGCCAACAAGCGCGCGGTCACCATCGCGTGGATGTGGATCACCGTGCTGCTGGGCGCGACCTTCCTCGGGCTGCAGGGCTTCGAGTACTTCCACGCCTACACCGAGCTCAACCTGAAGCTGAGCTCGGGCATCTACGGCTCGACCTTCTTCATGCTGACCGGCTTCCACGGCTTCCACGTGTTCGTGGGCATGCTGATGCTGCTGTTCATCACGATCCGCATCATGAAGGGCCACTTCACGCCGCAGCGGCATTTCGGCTTCGAAGGCGCCGCCTGGTACTGGCACTTCGTGGACGTCGTCTGGCTCGGCCTGTACGTGATCGTCTACTGGCTCTGAGCCCCGTCCCGCGCCCCGACGCAAACGCCGCTTCGTGCGGCGTTTTTCGTGGATCCGGTCAACGGCCCACGGGAACCCCGGTGGGCTGGATCCATCCGAGCTTGTAGCCCAGCAAGATGCACAGGAACAGCGCCACCGACAGGCCGACGCGCCAGGCGAGCGCATGCATCATGGTGCGCTTCTTGGGCAGGTCTTCGCGTTCCTTGCCGCGCACCATGGCCACGCCGGCGAAGCCGAGAGCACCCAGGATCGCGACGAAGGCGACGACGATGAGGACTTTCATGCGAGTCGATTATCTCCGTGCAGACCGCGCGGCGCGGCGCTGAGCCGCTCACGATGGCGAAGACCGCGCTGGGCGTGCGCGCAATGGTGGTGCTGCTCGCCACGTTGGCCGGCATGGCGCTCACTGCGCGGCTGGGCGTCTGGCAGCTCAGCCGCGCCGCACAGAAGGAAGCACTCCAGCAGGAGTTGCAGTCGCGCGCGGCCTTGCCCGAACTGGCGGCGAGCGCGCTGGCCGGCGACGAGCAGCGGGCGCAGGCCCAGCACTACCGGCGCATCCGGCTGCAGGGCCGCTGGATCGATCGGGCGACGGTGTTCCTGGACAACCGCCAGATGAACGGCCGGCCCGGCTTCTTCGTGGTCACCCCCTTGCGCCTGGCCGGCTCCGAGCGCGTGGTGCTGGTCCAGCGTGGCTGGGCCCCGCGCGACCAGGCCGACCGCACGCGGCTGCCGGTCTTGCCCTCGACCACAGGCGAGGTGACGGTGGCGGGCCATGTCGCGCCGCCGCCATCGCGGTTGTTCGAGTTCGGATCCGATGCGGCCGGGCCGATCCGTCAGAATCTCGACCTGGCGGCGTACGGGCGCGAGATCGGCGTGCCGCTGGCGCCCTTGTCGGTGGTGCAGGATGCGCCCGCTGATCCCGACGACGGGTTGCTGCGCCAATGGCCGCGTCCCGCGGTCGACGTTGACAAGCACTATGGCTACGCCTTCCAGTGGTTTGCCCTGTGTGCGCTGATCGCAGGTTTGTATGTCTGGTTCCAACTCGTCCGTCCCCGGTTCGCACGCCGTGCCTGAGCCGCTGAGCTTCACCGTGCATTCGATGCCCGCGCCGGACATCGACGAGAACGTGCGCCGCACGGCGAGCGGCCGCTTGAAGATGCTGCTCGTGCTCGCGGTGTGCGCG
>DATFAY010000502.1:0-5381 GCA_035254085.1 Piscinibacter sp. | reverse complement strand
TTCATCGACATCGCCGTGGGCGCGATGGCCAACGCGATCAAGAAGATCTCGGTGGCGCGCGGCTACGACGTGACCCGCTACACGCTGCAGTGCTTCGGCGGCGCCGGCGGCCAGCACGCCTGTCGCGTCGCCGATGCGCTCGGCATGAACCGCGTCTTCGCGCACCCGCTGGCCGGCGTGCTCTCGGCCTACGGCATGGGCCTGGCGGACCAGAGCGTGATGCGCGAGGCGGCCATCGAGCAGCCGCTGGCGGGCTCGCTCGCGGCTGTCACCGCCAAGCTCGATGCGCTGGCCGCCGACGCGCAGGGCGAATTGCAGCGACAAGGCGTGAGCAGCGGACAGGTGCAGCTGCATCGCCGCGCGCACGTGCGCTACGAGGGCACCGACTCGGCCCTGGTGGTGCCGTTCGGCACGGCCGGGCAGATCCAGGCGGCCTTCGAGGCGGCCTACCGACAGCGCTTCGCCTTCCTGATGCACGAGCGCCGGCTCATCGTCGAGGCCGTCTCGGTCGAGGCCGTGGGCGCGGGCGACGCGCCGGCCGAGCCGCGCCATGCGGTGCTCGCGCCCGCCGGCGCGCCGGTGGCCGAGACCGTGCGGCTCTTCAGCCACGGCCGCTGGCACGACGCCGCGCTCATCGTGCGCGAGCAGACCCGGCCCGGCCAGTTCATCGACGGGCCGGCCATCATCGCGGAGAAGAACGCGACCACCGTGGTGGAGCCGGGCTGGCGCGCCCGCGTCACCGAGCTCGACCACCTGGTGCTCGAGCGGGTGCAGCCGCGCGAGGCGCGCAAGGCCATCGGCACCACGGTCGACCCGGTGATGCTCGAGGTGTTCAACAACCTGTTCATGAACATCGCCGAGCAGATGGGCCTGCAATTGCAGAACACCGCCTACTCGGTGAACATCAAGGAGCGGCTGGACTTCTCCTGTGCGCTGTTCGACGCCGAGGGCAACCTCATCGCCAACGCGCCGCACATGCCGGTGCACCTGGGCTCGATGAGCGAGTCGATCAAGACGGTGATCCACGAGAACGCCGGGCGCATCGAGGCGGGCGACGTGTTCGTGCTCAACGACCCTTATCACGGCGGCACCCACCTGCCCGACGTGACGGTCGTGACGCCGGTGTTCGACGAGCGCGGCCGCGACATCCTGTTCTACGTCGGCTCGCGCGGCCACCATGCCGACATCGGCGGCATCACGCCGGGCTCGATGCCGCCGTTCTCGACGCGCATCGAGGAAGAGGGCGTGCAGATCGACAACGTGAAGCTGGTCGAGCGCGGCCGCCTGCTCGACAAGGAGATGCTCGCGCTGCTGCGCAGCGGCCCGTACCCCTCGCGCAACCCGGAGCAGAACCTCGCGGACCTCAAGGCGCAGATCGCCGCCAACGAGAAGGGCGTGCAGGAGCTGCGCAAGATGGTCGCGCAGTTCGGCCTCGACGTGGTGCAGGCCTACATGCGCCACGTGCAGGACAACGCCGAGGAATCGGTGCGCCGCGTCATCACCAGGCTGCGCGACGGCGAGTTCACCCTGCCGCTGGACAACGGCGCGCGCATCCACGTGAAGATCACGGTCGATGCCGCCGACCGCAGCGCGGTGATCGACTTCACCGGCACCTCGGCGCAGCTGGCCAACAACTTCAACGCGCCCAAGGCGGTGTGCATGGCCGCCGTGCTGTACGTGTTCCGCACGCTCGTCAACGACGACATCCCGCTCAATGCCGGCTGCCTGAAGCCGCTCAAGGTGGTGGTGCCCGAAGGCTCGATGCTCAATCCGCGTCCGCCCGCGTCGGTGGTGGCGGGCAACGTGGAGACCTCCACCTGCATCACCAATGCGCTGTACGGCGCGCTGGGCGTGATGGCCTCGGGCCAGTGCACGATGAACAACTTCACCTTCGGCAACGAGCGCTACCAGTACTACGAGACCATCTCCGGCGGCTCGGGCGCGGGGCCGGACTTCGACGGCACGAGCGTGGTGCAGACCCACATGACCAATTCGCGGCTCACCGACCCCGAGGTGCTGGAGTTCCGCTTCCCGGTGCGGCTCGAAAGCTACGAGATCCGCAAAGGCTCCGGCGGCGCCGGGCGGCACCGCGGCGGCGACGGCGGCGTGCGCAAGCTGCGCTTCCTCGAGCCGATGACGGCCTCGATCCTGTCCAACGGCCGTCACAGCGGCGCCTTCGGGATGGCGGGCGGCCAGGCAGGAATGCCGGGCCTCAACCGCGTCGAGCGGGCCGACGGGCGTGTCGAGAAGCTCGATCACATCGGCTCCACCGAGATGCAGCCGGGCGACGTGTTCGTGATCGAAACCCCGGGTGGAGGCGGCTATGGGACATAGCCCACCGCCGTAGATGCTGCTGCTCAAGCTGTGCCTCGTGGGGGCGGTGGTGCTCGCCGCGTCGCTGGCGGCGCGGCGCTTCGGCCACGGCGTGTCGGGCATCCTCTCGGGCATGCCGATGATCGCCGGGCCGATCATGGGCTTCGTGCTGCTGCAGGCCTCGGCCGAGCAGGCCCGCGGCATCGCGCTCGCCACGCTGGTCGCGTTCCCGGCCATGGTGCTGCACATGGTCGCGTTCGGGCATGCGAGCCGGCGGCTGCCCTGGTGGGGCGCGCTGGTGCTGGCCAATCTCGTGTTCCTCGCCGCCGGGGCATTGCTGCTGCGGCTGGCGCTCGCGCCCTGGGCCGCCTGCACGCTGGCCGCGCTGTCGCCGGTGATCGGCATGCGCCTCATGCCGGCGCATCGCGTGGCGCGCCCTGCGCTGAGCATTCCGCGCATCGAACTGGCGCTGCGTGTGGCCGCCGCGGTCGCTCTGGCCGCGTCGATCATGCTCGGCGCAGCGGTGTATCCACCCGCCGTGAGCGGCTTGCTGCTTGCGCTGCCCATCACCGGCAACGTGCTGCCGTGCTTCACCCTGCCGCGCCACGGGCCCGAGGCGACGGTGCAGCTGCTGCGCGGCTTCGTGCAGGGGCTGTTCGGCTTCGTGGGCTTCTTCGTGGTGCTCTATGCGGCCCTGCCGGCGGTCGGCGCGGGGCCGGCGTACGTGCTGGCCTGGCTCAGCGCGCTGGCGCTGGCGCGCATTGGAGCGGTGGCCCACGCCGTGCCTGCCGCCCGGTCTGCCTGAGGGCAGTCACAGCTTCCACGCGAACGCGAGTCGCCTGCCAGCGACACATCGGTCGTGACGATTTCCTCGGCACCGCGCCCGTCGCGGGGCCGAGCGCCGCATCGGGTGATGCCGGCGCGTGACGGCGCGGCAATACTGCGCGCGAGTCGCCCGCCGGGCACCACAACGAGAACAAACGATGCCGACACCGTCCGACAGCCGCCCCGGGATTCGCCCCGACTTCCTCTATCCGGGCGGCTCGCCCCTCATGCACCCGACGCTGCAGCTCAAACAGTCCGAGATGTATGGCTTCTTCGTGCAAGGCGACTGGGACCGGCTGCAGGCGACGGTCGACGGCACGCTCGGCGCGGTGGGCGCCCCGGCGATGGCTTTCAAGGTGCTCTCGCCCTTCGTGATGCTCACCTTCACGCGGGTGCAGCAGGCGCATTCCGACTGGCCCAGCGACCGCGCCAAGGGCTGGGGCGAGGAGATCGACATCGTCACCTGGGTGATGGTGGGGCAGGTGGGCGCGGCCGGCGGCATCGACGACGTGTTCTTCCATCCCTGCCACATCTGGGTCGACGACTGCATGGCGCTCGTCAACGGGCGCGAGCTGTACGGCTACCCGAAATACCAGTGCCAGTACACGATGCCGGCCGAGGGCGAGCCGGCCCGTCGCTTCACGCTCGCGGCCAAGGGCTTCCAGCCGTTCTCGCTCGAAACCCGGCTCGCGATGCATCCGCTGCTGGAGGTGGACGCGACCACCGAAGGAGGGCCGCTGCAGGCGCTGGGCAGCCTGGAGGACCTGGTCGAGCAGGCGATCGAGCTGATGGCGGCCAACCTGCCGGCCTTTCTCGCGCTGGACAAGCAGGGCTGGGAGCATGTCGCCCGGATGCTGCGCGGCATGGAAGTCGAGCAGATCTTCCTCAAGCAGTTTCCCGATGCGTCGGGCATCAAGGCTGTCTACCAGGCGCTGGTCACCGCGCCGGCCAAGGTGACGGCGGTGCGCGGCGTGCACTTGCTGGGCGACGAGTACGAATGCGTGCTGCATCCGTTCGACAGCTTCCCGCTGGACCGCACCCTGGGCCTGCGGCTGGGCGCGCAGCCGGCGATCCTGCCCTTCCACCTGAGCCTGGACTTCGAGGTGACGGCGGGGCGCGAGCTGGTCGACAACTCGCGCATCGCGCCCGAGAAGATCGCGATCCTGGGGGGCGGCGTCGGCGCGATGACGGCGGCCTTCTACCTCACCGACCAGCCCGGCTGGCAGAACCAGCGCGAGATCACCGTCTACCAGATGGGTTGGCGCCTGGGCGGCAAGGGCGCGAGCGGGCGCAACGCGGCGCTGGGGCAGCGCATCGAGGAGCACGGGCTGCACATCTGGTTCGGCTTCTACGACAACGCCTTCAAGACGATCCAGCGCGCCTACGACCTGCTCGACCGGCCCGAGGGCGCGCCGCTGCGCACCTGGCGCGACGCCTTCAAGGAGCAGCACTTCATCACGCTCACCGAGTTCGTGGGCGGCGAGTGCAGGCTGTGGCCCATCGATACCCCGCCGATGCCGGGCGAGCCGGGGCAGGGCGACGAAAAGCTCGACCTCTGGCGCATCGCGCTCACCGCCTACGAGTGGATCAAGCAGTGGCTCGAGACCCTGTGCACCGAGCACGCCCATCCGGCCGAGCCGGCGCGGGCGTTGTCTGCCGAGCGCGGCGCGGGGAGCTGGCTGCACGGCCTGGCCCAGCGCATGGAGCACGAGGTCGAGGTGCTGTATGCCGACGCGAGCGCCTGCCTGGACGCGCTGCATGCCTGCGCGAAGGAGCTGGCCGGCAACCTGGGGCGCGACGGCGACCACCGGCTGCAGGCCGCGTCGCTGCAGGGCCTGCGCGAGTGGGCGCGGCATGGCTTCGGAACGCGCGCCGAGGCGCAAGGGGTGGCCGACGAACTGCGCCGCCTGTACATCTGCGCCGACCTCGCGCTCACGGCGCTCATCGGCATGTACGAGGACGGCGTGTTCACGCACGGCTTCGACGTCATCAATGGCGAGGATTTCCGGGCCTGGCTCGCGCGCCATGGCGCGAACCAGACGCTGACCGTCGACTCGGCTCCGGTGCGCGGCTTCTATGACCTCGTCTTCGCCTACGAGGACGGCGACTTCGCCAGGCCCAACATCGAGGCCGGCACCATGCTGCGCGGGATGATGCGGGTGGCCTTCGACTACCACGGCGCGATCATGTGGAAGATGCAGGCCGGCATGGGCGATGTGGTGTTCACGCCCTTGTACGAGCTG
>DATFAY010000501.1:0-2643 GCA_035254085.1 Piscinibacter sp. | reverse complement strand
GAGGAGAACTTCTTCCTCGCGCTGGTCGAGCCGCCCAAGGCGGTGCCGGTGCGGCAGATCCTGCCGCGCGACTACATCTTCGTGGTGGACATCTCCGGCTCGATGCACGGCTACCCGCTGGACACCGCCAAGGTGCTGCTGCAGCAGCTGATCGGCGGCCTGCGCCCCAGCGACACCTTCAACGTGATGCTGTTCTCCGGCAGCAACCGGATGCTGTCGCCGAACTCGGTGCCGGCCACGCGCGCCAACATCAACCAGGCCCTCAACACCATCGAGCAGATGGGCGGCGGCGGCAGCACCGAGATCGTGCCGGCGCTCAAGCGCATCGCGGCGCTGCCCAAGGCCCCCGACGTGTCGCGCAGCGTGATCGTGATCACCGACGGCTACGTGACGGTGGAGAACGAGGTGTTCCAGCTGGTGCGCCGAAACCTCGGGCACGCCAACGTGTTCGCCTTCGGCATCGGCAGCTCGGTCAATCGCCATCTGATCGAGGGCATCGCGCGCGCAGGCCAGGGCGAGGCCTTCATCGTCAGCAAGCCCGACCAGGCCGCCGCGCAGGCCGAGCGCCTGCGCCGCATGATCGAGTCGCCGGTGCTCACGCAGGTGAAGGCCCGCTTCGAGGGGCTGGACGTGTACGACGTCGAACCCGCGCAGCTGCCCGATGTGCTGGGCGGCCGCCCGGTGGTGGTGTTCGGCAAGTGGCGCGCCGAGCCCGGGCAGCCCGCCCACGGCACGCTGGTGGTCGAAGGCCGCAGCGCCGACGGCCCCTACCGCAGCGAGCTGGCGATCGCCGACCATGAGAGCCAGGGCACCGCGGCGCTGCGCTACCTGTGGGCGCGCCAGCGCATCGCCGCGCTGTCGGACCAGGAGGCGCTCGAAGGCGGCAGCGGCCAGAAGGACGCCATCACTGCGCTCGGCCTGCGCTACAGCCTGCTCACCCAATACACGAGCTTCATCGCGGTCGACCGGGTGGTGCGCAATCCCAACCCCGCGCTTGCGCCCACGGTCGACCAGGCCCTGCCGCTGCCCGAGGGCGTGAGCCCGCTCGCCATCGGCGCCGAGGTGCCGAGCACACCCGAGCCCGAGGCCTGGCTCGCGCTCGCCGTGGTGCTCGCCATCGTCGCAGCGACCGTGGCGGCACGGCGCAGCCGCTCGTAAATCCGGCCGTGGAGCCCGCCATGCAGCAGGTCATCGCCACCCATTGGCGCGGTCGCTGGCAGTGCCGCATCGACGCCGTGCCGCCGCTCGCCTGGCTGGCCGCGCAGGCCGCCGCCCTCTGGCCGCACTGGCGCTGGGCCGCCGCGCGCCTGCTCGACGGCTCGGACGACCCGCTCGGGCTCGCCGCGCTGGCCGCGCTGCTGTGGGCCGCGTTGCGCCTCGCGCCCGCGCTGCGAGCCGAGCCGCACCCGCGCTGGGGGACGGCGTCCCTGGGTCTCACGCTGGCGGCAACGCTGGCGAGCCTGCTGGCGCCGCCCCTGCTCGGCGCACTGCTCGCCGCGCTGGCGATGGCCTGCGGCCTGCGTGCCTTCATGCCGGCCGGCCAGCCCGGGCTGCCGCTGGCGGGGCTCGCGCTGCTGTCGCTGCCGGTGCTGTCGTCGCTGCAGTTCT
The DNA here is from genome assembly GCA_035254085.1 of Piscinibacter sp. Classification (GTDB taxonomy): domain Bacteria; phylum Pseudomonadota; class Gammaproteobacteria; order Burkholderiales; family Burkholderiaceae_C; genus Albitalea. The sequence continues at coordinate 1,035 of DATFAY010000501.1, read as the reverse complement.
ATGCCGGCTATCCGCTGCGCGTGCTCACCGCGCAGGCCAGCACCTGGATCCTGCAGGCGCTGGGCATGCAGGCCGAGCGCAGCGGCAGCGCCATGCTGGTCGACGGCCAGCTGGTCATCGTCGATGCGCCTTGCTCGGGCGTGCAGATGGCATGGCTGGCCTACTTCGCGGCCTGCGCCGTCGCAGCCTTCACTGGACTCGCCGATCGCCGCTTCATGGCACGGCTGCCCTGGGTGGGGCTGATCGTGCTGACGGGCAACGTCGTGCGCAACAGCGCGCTCGTTGCCCTCGACGCGGGGCACCATGCCGTGTCCGAGCTCGTGCATCAGGGCATTGGCCTGGCGGTGTTGGCGCTGGTCTGCGCCGCCGTGGTGGGAGTCATGCGCGGAGGTCGCGATGCGCATTGAATCGACCGCCCCGGCGTGGCCGAAGGTCTCGGCGGCGATGCTCCTGGCCGTGTGCGCGCTGGTGCCGCTGGCGGTGCCGCGGGCGGCCGCCCCCAGCGCGTCGACCGCGACCGAGATGCCGCGCCAATGGGATGGCCGCGCCTTGCGCCCGCTGGCGCTGAGCGCCGTCGAGCAGCGATTCGCGTCGCAGTTTCCCGGCCGCATCGCGCGCCTCACCGATGGCGACCAGGTGCTGGTGTGGCGCGCGGTGCAGCGGCCCACGCGCATGCTGCACCCGGCCGCCGACTGCTACCGCGGTTTGGGTTACCGCATCAGCCAGGCGCATCTGGAACGCGACGCGCAGGCGCGCCTGTGGCGCTGCTTCACGGCCGATCGCGCAGGACAACGCCTGCGGGTGTGCGAGCGCATCGTCGACGCCCAGGGGCAGGCCTACACCGACGCGTCGAGCTGGTTCTGGGCCGCGCAGCTGGGCCGCTCCACCGGACCCTGGCAGGCCATCACCACCGCGACGCCCTGGCAGGGCGACGGCACGGGAGGGTCGCTGTGAAGCGCGTGCTGAAGATGCTGGCTGCCGGCCTGGCGGGCCTGGCCCTGCTCGTGCTGGCGCTCGGCGCGGGACTGCTGGCAC
>DATFAY010000500.1:0-18424 GCA_035254085.1 Piscinibacter sp. | reverse complement strand
GGGGCGAGGTCTACAGTTTGTCTGCACCGGCCCTGGCCGTGCAGGAGAACCTCACCATGGAAAAGTCGACGCTGGCCTCCAACCCTTTCGCGCTGATGATGCATCCCGAGGATGTGCTTCACGCCATGGAGCATTCGGATCGGCTCGGTCGCCTGCAACGGCGCATCTGCAAGCCGCTGGACAAGCCCGCGGGCGTGCGCGCTCCGGGTGAGCTCGCCGATTTCGACCACGGCGTGGACGACGAGGCCGATCCGCCCGAACAGGCGTAGCGGACGACGCGACCCCGGCTGCGCCGCGGGCATCGTCCTTGCCTCATCCTGACGCAGGAACGAGTCGGCCGCAGCGAGGTCTCTCGGGCACGCCCTGAGTTCATCTCGCGAGGCGACCTTGCCCTGAGGTGAAACGCATCGTGGAAGAACTGAGCTTTCGTACGCTCCTGTACCGGTACTTCTTCTTCGGCTGGCTGTTCCGCGACGTCAGCTGCGGCAACCTGATCGAGCGGTCCGCGGCCTGGCGGCACAACCAATCACAAGCGCGCTGGCTGCCGACATACATGCGTCGCTGGCTGTGGTGCGGCGTCGTGCTGTATGGCCTCGGCGGCTTCGTCGAGCTGATGCTCCATGCGCCGGCGCTGTCGGCCTTCTTCTACGTCCCGAGTGCCCTGAGCCTGCCGGTCAATGCCGTCATCGCCGCGGTGTGGGTGGGCCTTAAATCACTGCCCGGGCCTTTCTGACACCGAAGCGCCGCGCGCTCGCCGGCGGCACGGGGCCAGTGTCCGATTACGGGACCCGTCTCGGTATCAACCCTGACTGAGAACCGGGCAGATTCCCGCCCGTGAGACACCCGGTAAAAACCCGGTCTCACGGGCGTTTTCTCTTTCGCGACAAGCACTTGGTCTCGATCGAGCGCGGTGGCACGTGCCTTGCGCTAGAGGTCGGCCACCGCGCAGCGAACGCCGGTGAGACGAACACAAAAGGAGACGTCGTGATCACCAACGATTGGATGCGCCGCCGGCGACGAGTCTTTGCCGCGCTCGGCATGCTCATGGCCTGCGGTGCGGCCGCGGCCGACGTCGTGGTCGGACAGATCGCGCCCTTGTCCGGCGTGCTCGCCAGCACGGGCCAGCAGATGGTGCTGGGCGGCAAGGTCTGCTTCGATGCGGTCAATGCCCAGGGCGGCGTGCACGGCCAGAAGATCCGCAGCATCGTGCTGGACGACGGCTACAAGGTCGACCAGACGCTGCGGCTGACGCGCGAACTGGTGGCCGACGAGCAGGTGGTCGCGCTGTTCGGGTTTGCGGGCACCGCCAACGTCGGCAAGCTGCTCGACGACAAGGTGCTGGAGCAGGCCGGCATCGCGCTGGTCGCGCCTTACACCGGCGGCGAGCCGCTGCGCACGCCGTTCAACCCCTGGATCTTCCACGTGCGCGCCGGCTATGCCGACGAGGCCGAGCACATGGTCCAGCAATTGGTCACGCAAGGCATCCATCGGGTGGCGGTGCTCTACCAGAACGACGCCTTCGGCCAGGCCGGCCTGCAGGGCGTGCAGGCGGCCATGACGCGCCGCAAGCTGGCGGTCGCGGCAGCCGCGCCCTACGAGCGCAACACCGACGACGTGAAGGCCGCCGTGGACACGATCCTCGCTGCGCAGGCGCAGGCGGTCATCATGATCGCGGTCAACAAGCCCGCCGCGGCCTTCGTGCGCCAGTACCGCGAAAGCGGGGGCGGGGGGCAGTTGTTCAACATCTCGGTGGTCGACCCCGCCGAGCTCGTCAAGCTGGCCGGCATCGAGCATGTGCGCGGGCTGGGCATCAGCCAGGTGGTGCCGTACCCGTACCAGCCCGCGTTGCCGGTGGTGCGGGAGTTCCACCGGCTGATGAAGCAGTACGCCCCCGGCGCGCAGGTCAACTACACCAACTTCGAGGAGTTCCTCGGTGCCAAGGTGCTGGTCGAGGCGCTGCGCCGCGCCGGACCCAAGCCCACGCGCGCCGGCGTGGTGAAGGCGCTCGAAAGCCTCAACCCCTTCGACCTCGGCGGCATCCGGGTGGCGTTCTCGAAAGACAACCGCATCGGCTCGCGTTTCGTCGAGGTCACGGTGATCAGCAGTTCAGGAAAGTTGTTGAAGTGACGACACCCCAGGACACCCTTCTCGAAGCGCGCGGACTCACCAAGGAGTTCAAGGGCTTCACCGCCGTCAGCGACGTGAACCTCGCGGTCGGCCGCGGCACTATCCACGCACTGATCGGCCCCAACGGCGCAGGAAAGACCACCTGCTTCAACCTGCTCACGAAGTTCCTCGAGCCGACCGCGGGCGCGATCCTCTACAAGGGCACGGACATCACGCGGGAGGCGCCGGCGCAGATCGCGCGGCGCGGCGTGATCCGCTCGTTCCAGATCTCGGCCGTGTTCCCGCATCTGTCGGTGCTGGAGAACGTGCGCGTGGGCCTGCAGCGCCGGCTCGGCACGGCGATGCATTTCTGGCGCAGCGAGAGGACGCTCACGCCGCTGAACGAACGGGCGATGGCACTGCTCGACGAGGTCGGCCTGGCCGATTTCGCGCACACCGCGACCGTGAACCTGCCCTATGGGCGCAAGCGGGCGCTGGAGATCGCCACCACGCTCGCGATGGACCCCGAGCTCATGCTGCTGGACGAGCCCACGCAGGGCATGGGCCACGAGGACGTCGATCGAGTCACCCAGCTGATCAAGAAGGTCGGCGCGGGCCGAACGATCCTCATGGTCGAACACAACATGAACGTCGTCTCCTCGATCGCCGACCGCATCACCGTGCTGCAGCGAGGCGCCATCCTGGCCGAGGGCGACTACCAGCAGGTCTCCAAGGATCCGCGCGTGATCGAGGCGTACATGGGCAGTACCGACGAAGCGCTGCAGGGAGCGCATTGATGAGCACGCCCGCTCTCGAGATCAAGGGCCTGCAGGCCTGGTACGGCGAGTCGCACATCCTGCACGGGGTCGACATCACGGTGAACAAGGGCGAGGTCGTCACGCTGCTGGGCCGCAACGGCGCCGGTCGCACGACGACCATGCGGGCCGTGATGGGCCTGGTGGGCGCACGCAAGGGCTCCATCCGCGTGCACGGCACGGAGTCCATCGGCATGCGCACCCATCGCATCGCCCACCTGGGCCTGGGCTACTGCCCGGAGGAGCGCGGCATCTTCTCCAGCCTGTCGTGCGAGGAGAACCTGCTGCTGCCGCCGCGCCTGAAGGGCAAGGGCGCGGGCATGCCGGTCGACGAGATCTACGCGATGTTTCCCAATCTCGCCGAGCGACGCCACAGCCAGGGCACGCGCCTGTCCGGCGGCGAGCAGCAGATGCTGGCGGTCGGGCGCATCCTGCGCACGGGCGCCGACATCCTGCTGCTCGACGAGATCTCCGAAGGCCTCGCGCCGGTCATCGTGCAGGCCTTGGCGCGAATGATCCGCACGCTCAAGGCCAAGGGCTACACGGTGGTGATGGTGGAGCAGAACTTCCGCTTCGCCGCTCCCCTGGCCGACCGGCTGTACGTGATGGAGCACGGAACCATCGTGGAGTCCTTCGGCGCGAGCGAGCTCGAGCGCAAGCTGCCCGTGCTGCACGAACTGCTCGGCGTCTGAATCGCCTTTTCCCGAACCGCTCGCACGACGCGAGGCACAACAAGCGTTTTCTTCAACCAGGAGTGAATGAGATGAGACAAAGCATCGTGGCCGCCGCGGCCGTCCTCGCACTGACGCTGGGCACCCAGGCGCAGGCACAGGTGTCCGGCGACGCCGTCAAGATCGGCTTCATCACCGACATGTCCAGCCTGTACGCCGACATCGACGGCAAGAACGGCGCCGAGGCCGTGCGCATGGCGATCGACGACTTCGGCGGCAAGGTGCTGGGCAAGCCGATCGAGCTGGTCAGCGCGGATCACCAGAACAAGGCCGACATCGCCGCCTCCAAGGCACGCGAATGGTTCGACCAGAACGGCGTCGACTTCATCCTCGGCGGCACCAACTCCGGCACGGCGCTGGCGGTGGCCGGCATCGCCAAGGACAAGAAGAAGGTCTACTTCAACGTCGGCGCCGGCTCAGCGCGCCTGACCAACGAGGACTGCTCGCCCTACACGGTGCACTACGCCTACGACACGGTGGCGCTGTCCAAGGTGACCGGCTCGGCCATCCTCGACCAGGGCGGAAAGACCTGGTTCTTCCTGACCGCCGACTATGCGTTCGGCCACTCGCTCGAAGCGGACACCACGGCGGTCATCAAGGCCAAGGGCGGCACGGTGGTCGGCTCGGTGCGCCACCCGCTGAACGCGTCGGACTTCTCCTCCTTCCTGCTGCAAGCGCAGTCGTCCAAGGCGCAGATCCTGGGCCTGGCCAACGCCGGCGGCGACTTCGTCAACGCGGTCAAGGCGGCGCGCGAGTTCGGCATCACCAAGACGATGAAGATGGCCGGCCTGCTGGTGTTCCTGAACGATGTGCACAGCCTCGGCCTGCAGAACACGCAGGGCCTGCTCATGACCGACAGCTGGTACTGGGACATGAACGACGCGACGCGCAAGTTCGCCAACCGCTTCTACGAGAAGACCAAGAAGATGCCCAGCAGCCTGCAGGCGGCCGACTACTCGGCGACCATGGCCTACCTGAATGCGGTCAAGGCCGCCGGCAGCGACGACGCCGACAAGGTGATGGCGCAACTCAAGAAGACCTCGCTCAACGACTTCTACGCCAAGGGCACCATCCGCAAGGACGGCCGCTATGTGCACGACATGTTCCTGATGCAGGCCAAGGCGCCGAGCGAGTCCAAGGGCCCTTGGGACCTCGTGAAGGTCGTGGCCACCGTTCCCGGCGACAAGGCGTTCACGACGCCGGCCGAGTCGAAGTGCGCGTTGATGAAACCCTGATCCGACGCACCGCGTGCCGCGCCCGCCCAAAAGGCGGCGCGGCGCGCGACCCGCTTGCGCGCCCCCAACGACTGTCGTCATGGAAATCTTCGGTGTTCCCCTGCCTGCGATGCTGAGCCAGCTGCTGCTGGGTCTCGTCAACGGCTCGTTCTACGCGGTGCTGAGTCTGGGCCTCGCTGTGATCTTCGGCCTGCTGGGCGTCATCAATTTCGCGCATGGCGCCCTGTTCATGCTCGGCGCCTTGCTGGCGTGGCTGGGCATGGATGCGCTGGGCCTGAACTACTGGACCATGTTGCTGCTCGCGCCGCTGGTCGTGGGCGCCTTCGGCGTGCTGATCGAGCGCGCCATGCTGCAGTGGATCTACAAGCTCGATCCGCTCTATGGCCTGCTGCTGACGCTGGGAATCACGCTGGTGATCGAAGGCGTGTTCCGCGCGAAGTTCGGCGTCTCGGGGCTGCCGTATTCGCCGCCCGAGCAGCTCATGGGCGGCATCGACCTCGGCTTCATGACGCTGCCGACCTACCGCGCCTTCGTCGTGGCCGCGTCCCTTGTCGCGTGCTTTGCGACCTGGTTCGTGATCGAGCGCACCAAGCTCGGCGCCTACCTGCGCGCCGGCACCGAGAACCCCAAGCTGGTGGAGGCCTTCGGCGTCAACGTGCCGCTGATGGTCACGCTGACCTACGGCTTCGGCGTCGCGCTCGCCGCCTTTGCCGGCGTGCTGGCCGCACCGGTGATGCAGGTCACGCCGCTGATGGGGCAGAACCTCATCATCGTGGTCTTCGCCGTCGTGGTGATCGGCGGCATGGGCTCGATCATGGGCTCGATCGTCACCGGCCTGGCGCTGGGCGTCATCGAGGGCCTGACCAAGGTCTTCTATCCCGAGGCCTCGACCACCGCGGTGTTCCTGATCATGGTCATTGTGCTGCTGATCCGACCGGCCGGCCTGTTCGGCAAGACGCGCTGAGGAGCGACCCCATGCGAAACGACAAGCTGCTCTACGGCCTGCTGCTGGCGGCGCTGTGCCTGGCGCCGTGGATCGGCGCCTATCCCGTGTTCGTGCTGAAGCTCCTGTGCTTTGGCCTCTTCGCCTGCGCGTTCAACCTGCTGATCGGCTTCACCGGGCTGCTGTCCTTCGGGCACGCGGCTTTCTTCGGCGGCGCGGGCTACGTCTGCGGCCATGCGCTCAAGGTCTGGGGCCTGAGCCCCGAACTCGGCGTGCTGGCCGGCACCGCCGTCGGCGCGCTCTTGGGCGCCGCCATGGGCGTGCTGGCCATCCGGCGCGAGGGCATCTACTTCTCGATGATCACGCTCGCCTTGGCGCAGATGCTCTTCTTCTTCTGCCTTCAGTCGCCGCTTACCGGCGGCGAAGACGGCCTGCAGGGCGTTCCGCGCGGCAAGCTCTTCGGCCTGCTGAGCCTGGCCGACGACCGGGTGCTGTATTACGTCGTTCTCGCCATCGTCGCGGGCGCCTTTGCGTTCATCGTCCGCATCGTGCATTCGCCCTTCGGCCAGATCCTGCGCGCGATCCGCGAGAACGAGCCGCGCGCGATCTCGCTCGGCTACGACACCCACCGCTTCAAGCTGCTGGCCTTCGTGCTGTCGGCTGCGCTGGCCGGGCTGGCGGGCTCGCTCAAGGTGCTGGTGATGGGCTTCGAGACCCTCACCGACGTGCACTGGTCGATGTCGGGCATGGTGATCCTGATGACGCTGGTGGGCGGCCTGGGCACGCTGGCGGGCCCGCTCGTGGGCGCCGTGCTCATCGTCACGCTCGAGAACAAGCTGGGCGACATCGGCACGGCGCTGGCCGGGGCCACCGGCATCGGCGCGTTCAACGTTCTCGGCGAATCGGTCACCACCGTGACCGGGGTGATCTTCGTCGTCTGCGTGCTGGCCTTCCGGCGCGGCATCATGGGCGAGCTGATCCATCGGCTGCCCGTCCGGCGAGCCGGCTGAGCTTGCCCCATCCACGCAGGGAGGACGCCGTGCCTACCGACGAATCCGACATCTGGGCCGCGGCCGAGGTCGCGCAGCTCGGCGACTTCTCCGCCCTGCGCCAATCGGCGATGCAGTCCGTCTTCAAGGCCTTCGAGCGCGCCAGCGAAGGCACGCTCATCGTGGATCGCGATGCACGCATCGTCTGGATCAGCGAGAAGCACGCGCGCCGCTTCGGCCTGGCCGACCCGCGCCAGGCACAGGGCCGCCGGGTGGAGGAGGTGATCCCGAACAGCCGCATGCGCGAGGTCGTGACCAGCGGGCAGCCGATCCTGCTCGACATCCTGGACGCGCCGGCCAAGCCGCTGGTGGTCATCCGCATGCCGCTCAAGAACGAGGACGGCGAGGTGCTGGGCGCCGTCGGCTTCGCGCTTTTCGACGAATGGGCCTCGCTTGCGCCGCTGGTGTCGCGCTTCCTGGGCATGCAGGAAGAACTGGCCGCCGCGCGCAAGGCGCGCCCGCCGGCGCGCCAGGCCAAGTACAACTTCTCCAACTTCGTCGGCGTGTCGCAGGTGGCGCTGGACCTCAAGCGCACCGCGCGTCGGGCGGCCGCCACCCAGTCGCCGGTGCTGCTCCAGGGCGAGACCGGCACCGGCAAGGAGCTGCTGGCGCACGCCATCCACGGGGCGTCGCCGCGCGCGCACAAGCCCTTCGTGTCGCTGAGCATGGCCGCCATTCCCGATGCGCTGATCGAGGCCGAGCTGTTCGGCGTGGCGCCAGGCGCCTACACCGGCGCCGACCGGCGCGACCGCCAGGGCAAGCTGCAGATCGCGCAGGGCGGAACGCTGTTCCTCGACGAGATCGGCGACATGCCGCTGCCGCTGCAGGCCAAGCTGCTGCGTGTGCTGCAGGAAAAGGAATATGAGCCGCTCGGCTCCAACGAAGTGATGCGCGCCGACGTGCGCATCGTCGCGGCCACCTCGCGAAGCCTGCCCGAGCTGGTGAAGAACGGCGAATTCCGCCCCGACCTGTACTACCGGCTCGACGTGCTCTCGATCGCGGTGCCGCCTTTGCGCGAGCGCATCGAGGACCTCGAGCTGATCTGCGAGTCGCTGCTCGAGGGATTCGCGGAGGCGCAGCCGGGCGAGGCCCACGAGCTGCATCCCGAGGCGCTCGCGCTGCTGGCGCGCCAGCGCTGGCCGGGCAACATCCGCGAGTTGCGCAACGTGCTCGAGCGCACCATCGTGCTGTCGGATTCGTCGATGCTCACCGCGGCCGGCGTGCAGGCGGCGTTGAGTTCGTCGATCGCGGCCTCGGCGACGACCGGCCGATCGACGGCTGTCGGCCACTCGCCGGCCATGCACGAGACGGCAGCCGTCATGCCGGCGCGTCACGCTCACGCCATGGGCCAATACGAGCGCGCGCTCATCGAACGCGCGCTGGCCGAGAGCCCGACGGTGGCCGCGGCCGCCAAGCGGCTGGGGATCGGCCGCGCGACGCTGTACCGAAAGATGGCCGCGCATCACCTGCATCGCGCCGGCGCGGCGGAGCCCGCGCCGCTGGACACGCCGGGCGACTGATTCAGACCCACCATCGAAACTGGAGAACCCATGTTGAACACCAAGACGGCCCTGGTCACCGGGTCGACCAGCGGCATCGGCCTGGCGATCGCCGAGGCGCTCGCGGCGCAGGGCGCGAACGTCGTGCTCAACGGCTTCGGCGACGTCGACGCCGCGCTCGCGGCGGTTCGCCGAGCATGCCGTGGCGACGCTGCCGCGGACTATCACCCGGCCGACATGAGCGATCCGGATGCGATCGGCGACATGCTCGGCTTCGCCCAGCGCCGCTTCGGCAGCGTCGACGTGCTCGTCAACAACGCCGGCATCCAGCATGTGGCGCCGGTCGAGGACTTCGATCCCGCGCAATGGGACCGCATCATCGCGATCAACCTGTCGGCCGTGTTCCACACGACGCGGCTGGCCTTGCCCGGCATGCGCGCGCGCGGCTGGGGTCGCATCGTCAACATCGCCTCGGTGCACGGGCTGGTGGCGAGTGCCGGCAAGTCGGCCTACGTGGCCGCCAAGCACGGCGTGATCGGACTCACCAAGGCCGTGGCGCTCGAGACGGCGGACAGTGCCGTCACGTGCAACGCGATCTGCCCCGGCTGGGTGCTCACGCCCCTGGTGCAGCAGCAGGTGGACGCACGCGCAAAGGAGACCGGCGCCAGCGTGCCCGACGCGCAGCGCCAGTTGTTGAGCGAGAAGCAGCCATCGGGGCAGTTCGTGGCGCCGCAACAGCTCGCGGCGCTCGCGGTGTTCCTGTGCAGCGACGCGGCCTCGCAGGTGCGCGGTGCCGCCTGGACGGTGGACGGCGGCTGGACCGCGCAGTAGCCCGATCCAGCGCGTGCCGGCCCGTGCTTCAGCGGCCCGGCCGCGTGCCGGCGCGCCGTGCGACGTCGGCCTGGATGTGGGCCGGCAGGCGCGACAGCAGCCAGCGCATGCCGAAGGTCACGAGCACGATGTCGTCGACGACGCCGAGCAGCGGGATGGTGTCGGGCACGAGGTCGATGGGCGAGAGCACGTACAGCACCATCAGTGCCGTGGCGACCTTGAGCCAGACCGGCGCGTCGGGATGGCGCAGCGCAAACCACAGGCGCCGCCCGTCGCCGCGCAACAGCATCCACCAGGCCGTGAGGCGTTTCCACATGGTCTCGCTCCCCGCGCCGCGGGTGCGACGCATCGTTCGTACATGGAGGCAAGAGCCGCGCTTGCAAGCGGCGCGCCGGCGCGCATGGCACGTCGCCTGCCCAGCGGTCCCAACACGGACGCGCGCTCACGCCAATGCAAGACACGGTGCACCTCTACGTCTTCGACGGTCTTGCCGACTGGGAGGCCGCCTTCGCGGTCGCCGGCATCCAGGACCCGCGCTGCCAGCGCGAGCCCGGGCGCTGGCGCGTGAGGACGGTGGGCGAGCAGCAGGGCGCGATCGTGCGCTCGATGGGCGGGGTCGGTGTGCTGGTCGACATCGGCTTCGATCATCTTCGCGCTAGCTCGAGCCGCTTGCTCATCCTGCCGGGCGGCGCCGGCTGGGAGGACGACCGCCTGCACCGCGCGGCGCTCGGTCGCGCCGCCGAATGCCTCTCGCGTGGCGTGCCGGTGGCCGCGATCTGCGGCGCCACCGCGGGGCTGGCACGTGCGGGCCTGCTCGACCAGCGCGAGCACACGAGCAATGCTGCGGCGTACCTGCGCGGCACGGGCTATGCCGGCGCCGCGCGCTATCGCGACGAGCTGGCGGTGCGTGACGGCGGCCTCATCACTGCCGGCGGCATGGCGCCACTGGAATTCGCGCGCGCCGTCTTCGAGGAGTTGGCCGTGTACGAGCCGGAGGCGCTCGAGGCCTGGTTCCAGTTGCACAAGACCGGAAAGTCGGAATACTTCGCGCGCATGCATCGTGCGGCCGAGGCCGGCGTGGCAGGGTGAAGGGCTCTCGCAGCGTGTAGTTTCTTCACACCGCCGACCAGGGCGGCAGCGCGCATGCACATGGTGGCCGCAAAGCTGCAAAACGCACGCTTGGACACCGCGCACGGGGCTGTGTTTTGCGGGCTGTGCACGTAACCTAGCGCTGTGCCGTTGCCTGCCCCTCAGGCACTCGCCATGCGCGCCAGGGTGTGTAGTTTCTACAGCGCCGCGCCCCACACTCAATCGATCGACGATGGACAACGCCAACACGCAACCCTCCACCGAAACCAAGGCCCGCTGGCTGAAGGCGGCCGCCGTGCTCCTGCTCGCCTTGTCGCTGCTGGGGGTCGGGCTGCTGCAGCAGCGCGCCGCCAGCGAGGCGCAGGCGCGCAAGAACCCGACCGCGCTGGCCTTCGAGGCGGCGCCCGAAAGCTGGCTGGCCAACCCGAAGGAAGCATCGGAGTTCGAGCGAGCCATCGCGGCGCACGAGGTGAGCGCGGTGGCGGTCGACGGCCCGCTCGTGCTCTACACCGACAAGAGCGCGCGGCACTTCAGCACGCGGCTCATCGACTGCGGGCCGGGCTGCAAGACCGAGCTGGCGTCGCGCCTGGGTGAACTGAGCGTGAAGAACGGCTTCGCACTCACGAGCATCAGCATCGACGCGCGCACCGGCAGCGAGAAGGCCACGCAGGCGCTGGACAAGGTGGCCTCGGTTCTGGCCTCGCTCCTGCCCATCGCGCTGATCATCGGCCTCGTCGTGTACTTCCAAAGCCGCGGCTCGCTCTCGATGGGGCGCACCCGGCTGGCCGAGAAGCCGGGCACCAAGTTCGACGACGTGATCGGCGCCGAGGAAGCGAAGAAGGCTCTGCGTCGCGTCGCCGCCTTCATGAAGGACCCGGCGCAGTACGCCGCGGTGGGCGCGCACGCGCCGCGCGGCGTGCTGCTCGACGGCCCGCCCGGCACCGGCAAGACCTTGCTTGCGCGCGCGCTCGCCGGCGAGTGCGGCGCGAGCTTCATCAGCGTGGACGGCTCGTACTTCAGCTCCATGTTCTACGGCGCCGGCATCGGCAAGGTGAAGGAGCTGTTCCAGCGGGCTCGCGCGGCGGCGCCTTGCATCGTCTTCATCGACGAGATCGACGGCATCGGACGCCGCTCCAGCGGCAAGGATGCGCATGGCGGCGAGCAGGAGCAGAACCGCATCATCAACCGCCTGCTGGTCGAGATGGACGGCTTCTCGGCGCTCGAGAACGTGGTGATCATCGGCGCCACCAACCACGTCGACAACATCGACGAGGCGATGTGCCGCCCGGGCCGCTTCGACCTGATCGTGCGCACCGCGCTGCCCACCCCGCCGGAGCGCGAGGCGCTGTTCGGCCTGTACCTGGGCAAGGTGAAGGCGCAGGCGGGCATGGACATCGGCTCGATCGCGCGCACGTCCACCGGCATGTCGCCCGCGGACATCGCCAACTGCGTGAACCGCGCCGCATCGTACGCCGCCGAGGCGGGCGAGACGATCGTGAGCGAGGAGCGCGTCTACCAGTCGCTGGAGACGCACCAGCTGGGCGGCGAGGTGTCGTCGAGCAAGTCGATCATCACGCCCGAGACGCTGCGGCGCATCGCCTTCCACGAATCCGGACACGCGCTGGTGGCCCACGTGCTCGACGCGGGCAGCGTGGAGCGGGTGAGCATCGAGCCGCGCGGCCCGGCGCTGGGCGTGACCTACGTGGCACGCCACAACGAGGAACCGCTGCACGGCGAGCAGGAGCTGCTGTCGCGCCTGGCGATGATGCTGGCCGGCCGCGAGGCCGAACTGATCGCGTTCGGCAACGCGTCTTCCGGCGCGGCCGACGACCTGAAGCGTGCCTCCGAGCTCGCCACGTCGATGATCGGCAGCTACGGCTTCGGCAAGACCTTCGGCCTGCTCAGCATGGCAGGGGTGCCCAAGGAACTGATCGGTCCCGACGTGCAGAAGTCGCTGCTCGACGAGGCGCGCCAACTGCTCGAGGAGGCGCAGGCGGCCTGCCGCCAGGTTCTCGTGGACAAGCACGACCGCCTCACCGCCCTGGCGGACACCCTGCTCGAGCAGGAGACGATCAGCGGCGCCGCGCTCAAGCGCGTGCTGAGCGGCCCTGCCGAACTGCTGGCCGCGGCCTAGCCTTTCGCATAGGCACCCGCCACCTGCTCGACCATCGCCGTGACGCGCCGCGGCACCACGGCGCGGCGGCGCAGCGCCCAGGGCAAGCCGGCCAGCGACTGGCCGAGCGCGCGCATCAAGAGCCCCGTGCGCGCCGCTTCGCGCAGCACCCGCCGGCTTTCCTGGCAGGCGCTCGCCGGCGGCAGGCGCATCCAGGCGATCCAGATCTTGTTGCGGATGACCGCGAGGCGCCGCGCGGCCGGATCGCGCGCCGTGGATGAAGGGTGGTGGTGCGTGACGACCTCGCGCGCATAGACCATGTGCCAGCCGCGCGCGGCGAAGTCCAGGGCCATCAACCATTCCTCCGCACCCAGGAAGAGCCGCGGCTCGTAGCCGCCGACCGCGCGGAAGGCCGCGCAACGCATGACCGTCGCCCCGGCCATGAAGCCGATCAGCGCGGGGCCGGGCAGGCCGGCCGAGTCGAGCGGGCTGCGCGCCATGCGCTCGCAGGTCGGGTCCTCGCGCTGCGCCTCGCCGACCAGCACCCGTGCTGACAGGGCCGCAACGGACGGATGCGCGTCGAGCAGATCGGCCGCCCGCGAGAGCGATCCGGGTGCCCACCAGGTATCGTCGTCGCAGAAGGCGACATAGGGCGTGCGCAGCAGCGCCACCCCGGCGTTGCGGCCGGCCGCGCCGCGGTTCTGCTCGCAGCGCACGGACTCGACTTGCGCAAACTCGCGCAGCACAGCGTCGACCGTGCCGCGCCGCGATGCGTTGTCGACCACGACAATGGGCGGGCGTTCCGGCAGGTCCACCAGGCGCTGCAGCGCGCGCTGCAGTTCCGTCGGACGGTTGTGCGTGAGCACGACGACGCCGACGCGGGTCTCAGGCGCCATGGGCAGCGTCCTCCAGTGTTGGCCGCTCCAGCGTCCAGAAGCGTTCGGGCTGTGCCGCATCGGCATCGCCGCCGCTGCCAAGGCCTGCCAGCTGACTCGCATAGCGGCGCAGCGCCTGCGCCTTGCGCGCGGCGAAGGCGTCCTGCGCCTCCAGGCGCGCGGGCGTGGCGCACAGGCCCTGCGCGAGGAAGATGCCGAGTCGCTGCTGCAACAGGCCCGGCATGCCGCGGTAGGGCGAGTCTTCGTAAGCCATGGCCGGGGTCGCAGGAAAGGCCTCCAGCGCCGCACGGCTTGCCTCGTGCACCAGCAGGTGGTCGGAGTGAAAGAGTCCCAGCGGGTACAGCACCACGTCGGGCCCGCACTCGATGATCGCGGCCCGCAGCGCCTCGCACACTGCGTCGACCGTGGGCGTCTCGCCGTACTGGCTGTCGAGGAAATCGAGCCAGCGCGGCCGGGCCTCGAGCTCCGCGAGCGCGGCGCAGTCTTCGCGGCGACGTTCGGCGATCGCCTGCGCGGCGCTGGCGAAGCCGCAGCGCCGGTCCCATTCGGTCAGCCGCCGTGCATCGCGCGGCACGCCCGCGAAGACGGTCAGCACGGTGCTGCCAGGGCGAGCCGCGAGCAGCCGTCCGCAGCTGAGCACCGCGTCGTCCAGATGGGGAGAGATCACCAGCATCGCCGGCATGGTGGGCTGGGCATCAGGCGGTGCCTTCGACGAAGAGGCTTTCGCGCTCGCGGTTGTCCAGCGAGACGATGTCCGCGTGCGCGCTCGCCGTCTCGCGGAACGCGCAGCGCCGTACGTCGGAAAAGCCGGCGCGTTCCAGCACTTCCCAGGCGTAGTCCCAGTTGAACGGCGTGCGCGTCGAGCCGTACCAGATCAGCTGTGTGACCAGCTTGGCGCCGATGCGCCGGGCGTGATGGTCTGGGACATGGAAGTAGCGCGCGTCGCCGCGTTGAAAGGCAGCGATGGCCCGGTCCATGTCGGGCAGCCCCAGGCGCAGCACGCCGCCGGGGCGCAGCACGCGGCGCAACTCGGCCAGCGCGATCGGGATGTCCATCCACGGCAGGTCCTGCAATGCGTGGACGGCGACCGCGTAGTCGATCGACGCATCGGGCAGGGCGAGCCCGTCGCGGATGTCCCCGCACAACTGGACGCCGGGCAGGCGCCGCCGGTCGGAGTTGATCCAGCCGGGCGTGGGCTGTTCGCCGCAGCCCCAGTGCAGGCGGGCAGCGGGCCGATCGGGATGCACGGGCGCGGTCACGGCGGCGTCGCTCCCGGCAGCGGCACGGCGGTGGCCGCGCGGGCAAGCTCGCCGGCCCGCGCCGTTGCGGCGCCCGCCGCCGGGCGCGGCCGCGTCTCCGCCATGGTCAATGCCGCGGTGATGAGCCCGACGTGGCTGAAGGCCTGCGGAAAATTGCCGAGCGGGCGACCATCGTGCACGCCGAACTCCTCGGCGTACAGGCCGGCGTGGTTGCGCAGGCGCAGCAGGCGCTCGTACATCGCGCGCGCGTCGTCGATGCGGTTCT
Source organism: Piscinibacter sp. (assembly GCA_035254085.1). Lineage (GTDB taxonomy): Bacteria > Pseudomonadota > Gammaproteobacteria > Burkholderiales > Burkholderiaceae_C > Albitalea. The sequence continues at coordinate 3,593 of DATFAY010000500.1, read as the reverse complement.
GGCGGGTGAGGCAGTCCACGCACCAGAAGCTGCACATCGCGAACAAGTGTTCGACGCCTTCCACGCCGTCGTACTTCTCGCCCGGCGGATAGCGGTAGAGCAAACCATCGACCGAGAGCTGGCGCAGCACGTGCGACACCGTGCCCTGCACGCGCGGGTCGTTGGCATCCAGATAGCGCAGTCGCGGGATCAACAGCAGGCTGGCGTCGGCCGCGCGGCTGCCGTAGTGGCCGACGTAGCTGTTGACCTCGCGGCTGAAGCCGTGCGCCTCGATGTCGGCGCGGATCGCGGCGCGCTCGCGCGCAAGGCGAGCCGCATCCAGCGGCAACCCGAGCCGCTCGTGCAATGCCAGCATGCGGTCCAGCGCGGCCCAGCACATCAGCTTCGAATGCGTGTTGTGGCGCGGCGGCAGGCGGATCTCCCAGATGCCGTGGTCGGGCTCGCGCCAGACCCGGCACACCGCGTCGGCGAAACCGGCGAGCAGCGTCATCTCCTGGTGGTCGAGCCGGCCGCCGCGCTGCACGTGGTCGAAGGCCGTGAGGATCACTTCGCCATAGACGTCGTGCTGCGACTGGCGCGAGGCGGCGTTGCCGATGCGCACCGGCCCGATGCCGTGGTAGCCCGACAGATGCGGCAGCGTCTGCTCGTCCAGCAGCGTGTTGCCGTGCACGTCGTACACCACCTGCAGCCCGGGGCGGCTACGCCGCGTCGCATGCAGCAGCCATCGCAGGAAGGCGTCGCCTTCGTCGGCATGGCCGAGGTCGATGAAGGCCTGCAGCACCAGCGAGGTGTCGCGCAGCCAGCAATAGCGGTAGTCCCAGTTGCGATCGCCGGTGTCGGCCTCGGGGATGGAGGTCGTGCCGGCCGCGACGACCGCGCCGGTGGGCACGTGGTTCAGCAGCTTCAGCGCCAGGCAGCTGCGGATCACCGCTTCGCCGTACGGCCCATCGTAGACGCAGCGCGCGGACCACGATCGCCACCAGGCCAGCGTGGCATCGAGGCTGGCCTGCGCGATGTCGCGCAGTGCCTCGCCCGCCGCGCCGGTCGCGTTCGCAGGGACCGGCGAGGCAAGGATCAGCTCGTGCGACTCGCCCTGGCGCAGGCGCGCCAGCCCCTGCAGCGTGCCGTCGCTGACGCGCCGGCAGGGCAGTGTGGTGTCGACCTGCAAGTCGACGCCGGCGCCGCTGCAGCGCCAACGGCCGGGCGCGTCGAGCGTGAGGCGCGGCACGCAGCGCGCGTAGTCGGGGCGCGGCGCCAGCAGCGCCTGCAGCGTGACCTCGCCCGCGAGGCAGCGCGCGATGCGCACGATCTCGTGGGAGCCGCATTCGTCGGCCGCGGCCGGCACGTCGCGCATCGTCATGAAGTCGGTCAGCTCCAGCACGCCGTCACGGCAGATGAAGCGGGTTTGCAGCACATTCGACTGCTCCAGGTAATGCTGCTCGATCGACTGGATGTCCAAGGGGATGAGCGCGAAGCGCCCGCCGCGGCGCCGGTCCAGCAGGGCCGCGAAGACCGACGGCCCCGAGAAATGCGGCAGGCAGTACCAGTCGATCGAGCCGAAGCGCGACACCAGTGCGAGCGTGCGGCAGTCGCCTATGGCTGCGTAGTCGCCGATGCGGGGATCGGGCAGCGGGTCGATGAAGGGGGCCGGTGTCACTCGGGGCGCCGCGGGAGTGCCGATGCCCTGGGCGGAGCAAGAAGCGATCCCCGCGGCCCGCGGCAGCGCCCACCGCCGATCGCCCATGCAAGAACGCCATCGCCTTTGTACAAATGCACCGGCCGCGCCGGCTCGGCGCCCGCGCGAGCCCACCGCGCGGCGTCGCTGCCGGGGCACGTGCATTGCCCGACCCGGACATCGGCGCGCCGCTGCCGCGCAGCGCCTCGGCAGGAGCTCTTCATGTCCTCTACTACCAGCGACCAGATCCTCGAACGCCTGCATCTGTGGGGCGTGCGCCGCGTGTTCGGCTACCCCGGCGACGGCATCAACGGCCTGATGGGCGCGTTCCAACGCGCCGGCGCGCGCATGCAATTCGTGCAGGTGCGGCACGAAGAGCTGGCGGCCTTCGCCGCCTGTGCCCACGCCAAGTTCACCGGCGAGGTGGGCGTGTGCATGGCGACCTCGGGGCCGGGCGCGATCCATTTGCTCAACGGGCTGTACGACGCCAAGGCCGACCACCAGCCGGTGCTCGCCATCGTCGGCCAGCAATCGCGCGCCGCGCTGGGCGGCGACTACCAGCAGGAGGTCGACCTCACGAGCCTGTTCAAGGACGTGGCGCACGAGTACGTGCAGATGGCGACGGTGCCGGCGCAGATCCGCCACCTGGTGGACCGCGCGATGCGCATCGCGCGTGACCAGCGCACCGTCACCTGCCTCATCGTGCCCAACGACCTGCAGGAGATGCCGGCCGTGGAGCAGCCGCCGCGCGAGCACGGCACCGTGCACAGCGGCATCGGCATGACGGCCAAGCAGGTCGTGCCGGCGGAGGCCGATCTGCGCGAGGCCGCGGCGCTGCTCAACGCAGGACGCAAGGTCGCCATCCTCGCCGGCGCCGGCGCGCTCCACGCCACCGAAGAACTGATCGATGTGGCCGAGCGCCTGGGCGCAGGCGTCGCCAAGGCGCTGCTCGGCAAGGCGGCCGTGCCCGACGAGCTGCCCTTCGTCACCGGTGCGATCGGCCTGCTCGGCACGCAGCCGAGCTGGGAGCTGATGAGCGGCTGCGACACCTTGCTGATGGTCGGCTCCAGCTTCCCGTACTCGGAGTACCTGCCCAAGGAAGGGCAGGCCCGGGGCGTGCAGATCGACCTGGACGGCCGCCGGCTCGGCCTGCGCTATCCGATGGAGATCAACCTCACCGGCGACAGCAAGCTCACCTTGCAGGCCCTGCTGCCGCTGCTGCAGCGCAAGGACGACCGGCGCTGGCGCGAGGAGATCGAGCGCAACGTGCGCAAGTGGTGGAGCGTGCTCGAGGCGCGCGCGATGAACGAAGCCGCGCCGATCAACCCGCAGCGGGTGTTCTGGGAGCTGTCGCCGCGCCTGCCCGACGACTGCATCCTCACTTGCGACTCCGGCACCGCCGCGGCCTGGTATGCGCGCGACCTGAAGATCCGGCGCGGCATGATGGCCTCGCTGTCCGGCGGCCTCGCGACCATGGGGCCGGCGGTGCCCTACGCGATCGCGGCCAAGTACGCGCATCCGCAGCGGCCGGTGATCGCCATGCTGGGCGACGGCGCGATGCAGATGCTCGGCATCAACGGCCTCATCACCATCGCCGACCGCTACAAGCAATGGGCCGACCCGCGGCTGGTGGTGATGGTGCTCAACAACAGCGACCTGAACATGGTGACCTGGGAACAGCGCGTCGAGGCGGGCGACCCGAAGTTCGACACCTCGCAGGTGCTGCCGCGATTCCCGTACGCGGAATACGCGCGCATGCTGGGCCTCAACGGCATCCGCGTCGAGCAGCCGCGGCGCATCGGCGCGGCGTGGGACGAGGCCTTGAGCGCCGACCGGCCGACGGTGCTGGAGATGGTCACCGACCCGAACGTGCCGCCGCTGCCGCCGCACGTGACCGGCAAGCAGGTCAAGGCCTACG
>DATFAY010000499.1:0-2474 GCA_035254085.1 Piscinibacter sp. | reverse complement strand
CGTGCTGCACCCGATGCGAGAGTCCCCCCACCCGGGTCAGGAACCCGGCTTCATACCGTGGCGTCTAATCAACGCCTTCGCGATCTGCACGACCCACCCGCTGTCCGGATGTCCGTACCCGCCACGCCCAGCCCGGCTTCGTCCAAGCCAACCTATCGCGTGCTCCTTGCAGAGGACAATGCCAGCAACGCCCTGCTCGCCGACGTCGCCTTGCGCCATTTCCACTGCGACGTGCAGGTGGTGGGCGACGGCGCCGCCGCGGTGAACGCTGCCGCCGAGCATCAATTCGACGTCATCTTCATGGATTACCACATGCCGGTGATGGACGGGCTGCGTGCGACGCAGGCGATCCGCAGGGCCGAGGCGTCGGCCGGGCGCCCCCGCACGCCGATCATCGCGATCACCGCGAGCGCCATGTCCAGCGAGCGCGATCAGTGCCTTGCGGCCGGCATGGACGACGTGCTGGTGAAGCCCTTCGTACTCGGCGAACTGGAGCGCATGCTGCAGCGCTGGGCGGGCGCACACCCGCCGGCGCTCGACTGAGCGGGCGTCGCGCCCGCACAGTCCGGTTCCACGCCCTGTGAACTGCCGGAGAAACCCTGGGCTGTTCCAAGCGCAGGCCGGTGACGTCATCGGTTAGGCTTGCGCACTCGGCCGCGACGGCGCACGTGATCGTGCGGCTCGCGAAACACCCCACGTTTTTTTCGCGGATCGCGGAACAAGGGCAACCAGCTGTAGTCGGATCTGCCGATAACCACGTTGACTATGTCCAGACGTGCGTGAAGCTTTGTCGTTCTTTCAATCTGCGCCAGCCACTTCGATGTTCAAGACCTTCGCCCTCGCCCTGCTGCTCCTGGTGTCCTTCGGTGCCAGGGCTGACGTCCCGTTGCGCTCCGCGCATGCGCTGGTGGTCGACGAGGACAGCGGCGAAGTGCTGCTCGAAAAAGACGCCGACACCGCCGCGCCCATCGCGTCCATGACCAAGCTCATGACCGCGATGGTCGTGCTCGACGCGCACCTGCCGGGCGACGAGGTGGTCCGCATCGACCGGGCCGACCTTGACACCCTCAAGCACACCCGCTCGGGCGTCCCGGTGGGCTCGAGCTTCCCGCGCAGCACCCTGATCGAGATCGCGCTCATGGCCTCGGACAACCATGCGGCGGCAGCGCTTGCGCGCACCTATCCCGGCGGCATGGATGCGTTCCTCGCGGCCACGCAGCGCAAGATCGCGCAGCTCCAGCTGGAGAACACCAACCTGGTCGAGCCCACCGGCCTGTCGCCGCAGAACCACGCGTCTGCCAAGGACATGGTGAAGATCCTGAAGGCCGCTTCGGCCTACCCCGAGATCAGCGAGGCCACCAGCCAGGCCAGCAGCAAGATCGAGGTCAACGGCCGCGGCCGGGTGTTCCACAACACGAATGGCCTGGTCGGCAAGCCCGGTTGGGACATCAGCGTGTCCAAGACCGGTTTCACGAATGAAGCGGGCCGCTGCCTCAGCATGCGGCTCGAATCGGCCGGCCGCAAGCTGCTGGTCGTCCTGATGGGCGCGGTCGCCGGCCCGCAGCGCGCCCTGGACGCCTACAACATCCAGCGCCTCGTCGGCGGCGAACCCCCGCTGGCTGCCCTGGCCCCGGTGAAGCGCGTCTCGTATCGTTCGTACCGTCGCCGCCGCTGAGGCGAGCGCGCATGCGGCGCCTCAGCGCGCCGGCACCTGCCCAGGCAGGACAAGGACGACCTCGCGCCCCTCTCCCGGCACGTCGCTGCGACTTTGCAGCCACCCGCCGTGCAGTTCGACCAGACGCTGTGCGAGCATGAACCCGAGCCCGATCCGCGACTGAAACCGCGCCGCGCCGCGCGCATCCCCGACCAGGGGCCGGCCCGGCAGCGGCAACAGCGTGAACGGCGCCGCGGGCGAGTCGCCCGAAAGCCCCAGTTCCTCGTCACGCAGGCCGATCGCGACGCCTTCATCGGCGCTCACCGCGCGCACCCACAGGCGCCGCCCGCGCTCGCTGCGCCGCGCCGCGTCGCCGAGCAGCATCGACAAAGCCTGGACCAGCCGCGCGCGGTCAGCGTTCAGCACACAAGGATCGGGCGGCAATTCGACCGACAGCACGAGTTGCTTTTCGTCGATCGCGGCACGTGCCTGGTCGAGCGCCGCCCGAACGACATCGCCCAGGTCCAAGGTGCTGCGCTGCAGGGCAACCTTGCCGCTGCCCAGGCGCGAGAACTCGGACATCTCGTCGATCAGGCGGGCCATTTCCGTGATCTGCCGCGACATGATGGCGCGCGCGCGCTGCCTGGACTCTTCGCCGACCGCCGGCCGGCTCAGCAGTTCCACCGCGGTACGCAAGGGCGCGAGCGGGTTGCGCAAGTCGTGCGCGAGCGTGCCCAGGATGGCTTCACTGTCGGGGGTGGGCCGCTCGCTCTCGACGGCGGCGCGCACCACGCCTCGCACGATCGCCCGGTCGCGTTCC
>DATFAY010000498.1:0-3609 GCA_035254085.1 Piscinibacter sp. | reverse complement strand
TTCAGCTCGCAGAAGCCGACGCTGACCGTGATGTGGCCGATCTGCGGAAAGGCATACGCGAGCGTGTTGTGGCGCAGGCGCTCGAAGGCGCCCAGCGCGTCGGCCTCGCTCTCGCAGCGCATCAGCACGACGAATTCCTCGCCGCCGAAGCGGTAGAGGCGATCGTGGAAGCGAAAGCTGCTGCGCATCAGGCGCGACAACAGCAGCAGCACCTCGTCGCCGATCAGGTGGCCATACGTGTCGTTGACGGCCTTGAAGTGATCGATGTCGATCATGCCCAGCCAGTAGCGGCTGCCCGCACCGCTGCTGCGGCGGGCGTCGCGGCTGTTGCCCACCCCCGGCAACGCGGACGAGATCTTGAGGAAGCTCTCGTCGAAGGTCTTGCGGTTGAGCAGCCCGGTCAGCGTGTCGCGTTCGCTGTAGTCGAGCAGTCCCTGGAAGTTGCGGTAGATGCGCAGGATGCTGCACACCATGCGCTGCGCCTCCGGGCCGAGCATGCCGTCGGTCACCAGTTCCAGCACGCCGACGACCTCGCGGTCGGTGGCAAGCGGAAACACGCTCAGGCCCGCGCCGTCCTCACGGGAGGTGATCACCGTCTGCCCGGACAGCGCCAGCAGGCGTTCCGGATGGTCGGCAGCGGCGGGCAGGTGGTCGAGGTCGACCCAGGCCGAGTCGGCCGTCGCCACCACGTCGCTCTCCTCGAGGCGCGCGCGCGTGAGCCAGCGCAGGTTTTCGCCGTCGCCCACCACGCGGTAGATGGCCACCGAGCGCGGCCGCAGCAGGTCCCGGAAGGCGCCCGCCAGTGTCACGTCCAGCACGTCGCGATCACGGAATCCCGTGAGTTCAGCGAGGTGCTCGACCAGTTCCGACATGATCGCGTGAGCCGGCTCGACGCATCGCGGGCCTCAGGCCGCGGTGGTGTCGGCGGTGTAGCGGCCGATCAGCGCCAGCAGGTCCTCTTCGGAGTACGGCTTGCCCAGGTAGTGGTCGACGCCCAGTTCAGCGGCGTAGTCGCGGTGCTTCTGCGCGATGCGCGAGGTGATCATGATCACCGGCAGGTCGCGCAGTCGGGCGTCGCCGCGGATGTTGCGCACGAGGTCGAAGCCGTCCATGCGCGGCATCTCGATGTCGGACAGCACCATCGCCGGCTTTTCCTCGGCCAGCCGCTCGAGCGCGTCCAGGCCGTCCTTGGCCAGCGACACCCGATAGCCTTCGCGCACCAGCAGGCGTTGCGTGACCCGGCGCACCGTGAGCGAGTCGTCGACCACCAGCACCAGCGGCGCCTGCCGCTGGGCGGGCTCGGCCACCACCGGCTGCGCCACCGCCGGCACCGGCGCGTTCAGCGCCGCCACCGTGGCGGCGCGCGCCTCGGCACCGTACAAGGTGGCCAGCGCCACCGGGTTGTAGATCAGCGCGACCGCGCCCGACGCCAGCAGCGTCATGCCGGCCAGGCCAGGCATGCGCGACAGCTGCGGGCCGAGGTTCTTCACCACCACTTCATGGTTGCCGAGCACTTCATCGACGTGCACCGCGATGCGTTGTTGCGCGCTTCGGATGATGACGACCTGGCGCGTGCGCCCAGCCGCCTCGCCGCTGCGCGGGCTCAGCTGCAGCAGCGAGCCGAGCCAGAAGAACGGCAGCGCACGATCGGCCAGCGTGTAGTGGCCGCTCTTGTAGGCCTGTTCGATCTCTTCCGGCTTGGCACGGCGGACGATCTCCACCAGGGTCGAGGGCACCGCCACCGTCGTGTCGCCCACGCGCAGCATCACCACCTGCGTCACCGCGGTCGTGAGCGGCAGCACCAGCTTGAAGCTCGTGCCCTGCCCCGTCGCGGTCGCGGTCTCGATGCGGCCGCCCATCGCATTGACTTCGGCACGCACCACGTCCATGCCGACGCCGCGGCCGGCCAGCTCGGTGATCTTGTCCGCCGTCGAGAAGCCCGAGGTGAAGATCAGGTTCGCCAGTTCGGCGTCGGAGGGCCGCTGGCCGGGCTCGAGCAGGCCCATGGCAAGGCCCTTCTCGCGGATGCGCTGCAGGTTCAGGCCCGCACCGTCGTCGCGGAACTCCACGCCGACTTCATTGCCTTCCTGGGTGAGCGACACCACGATCGACCCGGTCGCGTCCTTGCCGGCCGCCGTGCGGGCCGCCGGCGATTCGATGCCGTGCGTCACGCTGTTGCGCAGCAGGTGCTCGAAGGCGCCGGTCATGCGGTCCAGTACGCCGCGGTCGACTTCGATCGAGCCGCCGACGATGTCCAGGCGCACCTGCTTGCCGGTCTCCTTGGCGGCCTGGCGCACGACGCGGTACAGGCGGTCGGACAGGCCTTCGAACTCCACCATGCGGGTGCGCAGCAGGTCGTCCTGCAGGTCGCGCGTGAGGCGCGCCTGCGAGGCCAGTTCGTCTTCGGTGCTCTCCAGCGTGCGCTGCAGGGTGCGCTGCACGGTGGCCACGTCGTTCACCGACTCGGCCATCATGCGCGTGAGTTCCTGGAAGCGCGTGAAGCGGTCGAACTCCAGCGGATCGAAGGACTGCGCCGCTGCCTTGGCGGCTTCCAGCCGCGAGCTCATCTGCGTCTCGGCCTGCAGCTCGATGTCGCGCAGTTGCTGGCGCAAGCGCTCCAGGTTGTCGGTCAGGTCGGTGAGCGAGCCCTTGATCTGGTTCACCTCGACCTCGATGCGCGAGCGCGTGATCGAGACCTCGCCGGCCTGGTTCACCAGGCGGTCGAGCAAGGGCGCGCGCACCCGCACCGCCGACTGCGATGCGCTCGCGCGCTCTGCCGGCGCCTGCTTGGCCACCGCGCCGTGGCCGGCGAAGCGGGTCCAGTCGATTTCGGCTGCCGCGTTCGGCGCCAGCGGCGCCGCAGCGGCCGGCACGGTGGTCGCGGCCGCGGGAGTCGCGGGCACGGGCGCCGCGGGCTGGGCGACGGCTGGCGCAGGCACCTCGGCGGGCTCGTGCGGGGTCGGTTCGGCTTGCGGCGGCAACTCGGCAGCGACAGCGGCGGCAGGCGGCACCCTGGCTTCCTCGACCATCGGCGGGGCCAGGCCGGCCAGCGGCTCGAGCTCGCCCATCTGGCTCACGGCATGCTCGACCGTTGCGGCGGCCTGCGCGTACGCCGCGGCGTCGCGCGAGCGCAGCGCCTCGAAGGTGTGCGACAGCGCGTCCGAGCGGTTGTGCAGCGCCTCGACCTCTTCGGTGGTCTGCGATTCCTGGCGCAGCAGTTCCTCGATCGCCGACTCGAGGCGGTGTGCCATTTCGCCCAGGCGCATGGCGCCGGCCAGGCGTGCCCCGCCCTTCAAGGTGTGCAGCGTTCGCATGCACGCCGAGGCATGCCCGGTCTCGCCTGGATGGCGCGCCCAGTCGCGCAGCTGCGACTCCAGCTTGGGCAGCAGCTCCTGGGCTTCTTCCTCGAAGATCGGGAACAGGTCCGGATCGACCGCGTCGACCGCGTCGATGTCGTCGTCGACGCCGTCGCTTTCGCGTGCCGCATCGACGTGATGCGCCCCGGCCGGCAGGGCCGACAGCGGCTTGAATTCGGCCACGCCCAGCGCGCCGAAGCGGCTGTCGGGCTGGCCGAAGCCGCTGTCGACGAATCCGCCGGGCAAGGGGTGC
>DATFAY010000497.1:0-21435 GCA_035254085.1 Piscinibacter sp. | reverse complement strand
GCGCAGATCCTCGCGACCTGGAGCGGCTCGCGCCACTTCCTGCTCAACAACATGCTGACGCACCGGCTGCCGATGCATCCGCAGATGTACGAGATCGTCGGCAACTTCTCGGCGCTGTATCCGCTGGAAGTCGACTGGCGTGCGGGCGGCAGCTTCGCGGCGCGCGCGCGCACGCTCCAGGAGCGCATCGTTGCCGACCAGCGCCACATCCACTGGAGCGGCGTGAAGGTGCTGCAAGCGCTCAACCAGGTGCACCGGCAGCCGGGCCGCGCACCGTGCCCCTTCGTGGTCGGCAACGGCTTGGCGATGAAGCCTTTCACCCGCGCCGTGCACGGCTGCCTGGAAACGCCGCAGGTGCTGCTGGACAACCAGTTCTTCGGCCTCGAGGACGGCGGCATCTGGATCACCTGGGACGTCTTCGAGGAGGTGTTCCCGCCAGGGCTGGTCGACGCCATGTGGCAGGCCTATCGCGAGCTGCTGCACCGCCTCGCGCAGGACGATTCGGCATGGCTGGCCGACGGCTTCGACCTGCTCAGCGGTGCCGAGCGGGCGCGCCGGCGCGCGCTCAACGCCACCGCGCAGCCGGTGCCCGAGGGCCTGCTGCACCAACAGCTCGCCCGGTCGGCCGAGCGCACGCCGCACAAGCCGGCGTTGATCACGCCGCGGCGCAGCCTCGACTACGGCGAACTGCATGCGTTGTCCAACCGGCTGGGTCGACGCCTGCGCTCGGCCGGCGTGCGCCCCGGCGAGCCGGTGGCCATCGTGCTGGCCAAGGGGTGGGAGCAGGTGGTCGCGGCGCATGGCATCCAGGCGGCCGGCGGCGCCTACGTGCCGATCGATCCGCAATGGCCGCAGGAGCGCATCGACCTGCTGCTGCAGGCAACGCACGCGCGCTTCGCGGTCACGCCCGCGCGCGGCCTCGCGCAGCGAACGCTGCCCACGCACGTGAGCGCGGTGGACTTGAACCCCGCACAGCTGCAGCGCGAGCCGGCCGACGAGTTGAGCCCGGTGGCGCGGCCGGACGAGCTCGCCTACGTCATCTTCACCTCGGGCTCGACCGGCATGCCCAAGGGCGTGATGATCGATCACCGCGGCGCGCTCAACACCGTGGCCGACATCAACCGCCGCTTCGGCGTCGGTGCGGACGACGTGCTGTTCGGCATCTCCTCGCTGCACTTCGATCTGTCGGTGTACGACATCTTCGGCGCCATGCACGCGGGCGCGAGCCTGGTGCTGCCCTCGCCGGCGGCGGCGACGCAGCCGGCCGATTGGATCGCGCAGGTGCGCGCCCACGGCGTGACTGTCTGGAACTCGGTGCCGGCCCTGGTTCAGCTGCTGGTGGATGCGGCGCTCGCGGCGGGCACCACGCTGCCTTCGCTGCGGCTGGTGATGATGAGCGGCGACTGGATCCCGGTGACGCTGCCCGAGCAGCTGCGACGCGTCGCGCCGCACGCGTGCATCGTGAGCCTGGGCGGCGCGACCGAGGCCTCGATCTGGTCCATCGTGCACCCGATCGACGAGGTCGATCCGCGCTGGGCCAGCATCCCCTACGGCAAGCCGCTGGCCAACCAGAGCTGGCGCGTGCTGGACGACGCAGGCTTCGATGCGCCGACCTGGGTGCCCGGCGCACTGCACATCGGCGGCATTGGCTTGGCGCAAGGCTACTGGGGCGACGAGGCCAAGACAGCCGCGGCGTTCGCGGTGCACCCGCGCAGCGGCGAGCGCTTGTACCGTACCGGCGATCTTGGCCGCTACCTGCCCGACGGCAACATCGAGTTCCTGGGTCGGGCCGACTTCCAGGTGAAGATCCAGGGCTTTCGCGTCGAGCTGGGCGAGATCGAGCATGCGCTCTTGGCGCACCACGCGGTGCGCGCTGCGGCCGTCATCGCCAGCGGCAGCGCGGCCGGCCGGCAGTTGCTGGCCTTCGTCGTCGCCGACGAGGCTTTCGATGCGGGCGAGCTGCCGGCCTGGCTGCGCGGCAAGCTGCCCGCCTACATGGTGCCCGGCCAGATCGTCCGCCTGGCGCAGCTGCCGCTCACCGCCAACGGCAAGCTCGACCGCGCTGCGCTCGCCGGCCTGGCGGCCACCGGCGAAGAGCGAGCGCCGACCCTCGCGCCGCGCACGCCGACCGAGCAGACCTTGGCCGGCATCTGGCGCGAGATCCTCGGGCGCGAGCAGATCGGCGTGCACGACGACTTCTTCGAGCTGGGCGGGCAGTCCTTCGCCGCCGTGCGGGTGATGACGCGCGTCGAGCAACTGCTGGGCGTGCGGCTGCCGCTGGGCACGCTGCTCGAAGGCCGCACCATCGCCGCGCTGGCCGAGGCGCTGCAGGCGCGGCATGCCTGGTCGCCGCTGGTCACGCTGCGCCGCGACGGCCCCGGCATGCCTTGCGCGTTCGTGCATCCCGCCGGCGGCAACGTGCTGTGCTACCAGGGCCTGGCCCAGGCCCTGCAGCGCCCATTCCACGCGCTGCAGGCGGCCGGCTTGCAGGGCGAGCAGGCGCCCCTCGTGCGCGTCGAGGCCATGGCCGCGCTGTACCTGCGCGCGTTGCGGCACGCGCAGCCGCACGGCCCCTACCTCCTGGGCGGCTGGTCTTCCGGCGGCGTGATCGCCTTCGAGATGGCCCGCCAGCTCGAGCGCGAGGGCGAGACGGTCGAGGCGGTCGTGCTGATCGACACGCCGGCGCCGATGCAGCAGGAGCTGATCGACGAGGCCGACCTGCTGCGCTGGTTCCTGCAGGACCTGGACATCGGCTTCGACCCGATGAGCCCCGACGCGGCACACCTGCCGCGCACGCTCGAGGGCGCCTTGCGCACGCTGCGCGAGCGCGGCATCGAAGCGCCGGTCGACGCCGCATCGCTGCAGCCGGTGTTCGACGTGTTCCGCGCGACCGTTCAGGCCACGCGCAGCTACCGGCCGAGCGCGATCGCCGCCGACCTGCTGGTGCTCAAGGCGCGCGACGGCGCGGTGGGCGAGTTCATCGGGCACCCCGCGGCGCGCGACGCCGAGTGGGGCTGGCGACCGTTCACCCGCGGCCGCGCCCAGGGGCGCCTCGTCGACGGCGACCACTACTCGCTGCTCGCGCCGCCGCAACTGGCGTGCGTCGCGGCCGAGATCGATTCGCTCGAATGCGTCGAAAGGAGCTGACCATGGACGATCCCGAAACCTCGCGCCGGCTGCAGCTCAACGTGGCCTTCGGCTGGCTGGCGATGGCGCTGTCGCTGGTGATGATGTCGGTGTCGCTGCTGGTGAAGGCGGCGATCGAGACCGACTTCAGCGAGTTCGTGCACCACCCCGGTCCGCAGGGCTGGTCGCTCATGTGCGTGCAGTTCTTCGCCTACGTCATGCTCGCCCTGGGTTGCCTGCAGCTGGACCAGCGCTGGTTTCGCTGGGCCAATGCGGGCCTGCTGGCTGCGGCGACGCTCGTCATGCTGCTTCACCAGCTCGGCCACATGCACGAGGGCGTGCGCTACGGCTGGAGCGGCGCGGTCGACGCGACGCATCACCTCGCCGGCCTGGTGACGATGCTGCAGGCCCTGCGCTGGGCGCGTGCCGGCGAGGGCCACGCGCTCGCGCATGGCGTCGGCGAGGCGAGGGCGGCCCGATGAACGCCAGGCCGCTCGAAGTGCTGCTGCTGTGCTTCGCGCATGCCGGCGGCAGCGCCCAGGTGTTTCGCGGCTGGCAGGCGCAGATGCCCGAAGGCGTGCAGGTTCACACGGTCGAACTTCCCGGGCGCGGCCGGCGCGGCCGCGAGCCGCTGCAGCACGACTACACCGCCATGGTCGACGCGCTGGCGGACGAACTCGCCGTAGAGATCGCCGCGCGGCAGCACCGCGACGAGCCGCTGCACTACGCCGCCTTCGGCCACAGCGCCGGGGCGAGCTTCGCCTTCGGCGTGTGCGCGCGCCTGGCCGAGCGGCTGCGTCGGCCGCCTCTGCACTGCTTCTTCGCCGCCGGCCTGCCGCCGCACCTGCCGAGAAAGGCGCGTTCGGCGATGAGCGATGCCGCGCTGCTCGCAGAGATCCGCGCACTCTCGGGCACGCGGCCCGAAGTGCTGGAGCACCCGGAGCTGATGGCGTTCTTCCTGCCGATCCTGCGTGCGGACTTCGCCGCCTACGAGGGCGCAGTCGCGGACCGGACGCGCCAGCTGGACTGCGACTTCACGCTGCTGGCCGCGGCACGCGACGACATCGCGCCGCAGGAGGTGTGGGCCTGGCAGCGCCACACGAGCCGCGAGGCGCGCACCGTGAGCCTGGCCGGCGATCACTTCTCGGTGCTGCAGTCGGCCGCGCTGATCGACGAGATCAAGCACCAACTTGGCGAGGAGATCCTGTGGTGAAACCACGCGCACGCTGGCACTGGGCGCTGCCCCTGCTGGCGATGAGCCTGCCGGCCCGGTCGGCGCCGACGGCGGCCGAGTTGATGGAGCAGTTCGACCGCCTGCTGTGGGGCCGCACCTTGCAGGGCCAGTTCGAGATGGTGATCACCACCCCCAGCTGGTCGCGCAGCCTGAGCATGGAGCTGTGGTCGCAGCGGCCCGCGCGGTCGTTCGTGCGCATCAGCGCGCCCGCGCGCGACGCGGGCATCCTCTCGCTGCGCGTCGGCTCGGAGATGTGGAACTACCTGCCGGGCATCGAGCGCACGGTGAAGATCCCGCCGTCGATGATGCTGCAGCCGTGGCTGGGCTCGGACTTCACCAACGACGACATGGTGAAGGAAAGCAGCATCGTCGGCGACTACGTGCACCGCATCGCCGGCGAGCGCGTGGAGGACGGCGTCGAGGTGGTGGAGATCGAGTCGCTGCCCAAGCCGGACGCTGCCGTGGTGTGGGGCCGCCTGCTGACCGTCGTTCGCAAGGCCGATGGCGTGCCGCTCAACGAGCGCTTCTTCGACGAGCGCGGCCGGCTGGTGCGCACGCTGACCTACTCGATGGTGCGCGAGCTCGGCGGCCGCGCCATCCCCACCCGCTGGGAGATGCGCCCCGAAGGCCAGCCCGGAAAGTCCACCACCATCGTCGTCAAGCAGGCGTCCTACGACGCCCCCATCGCCGGCGAGGTGTTCTCGCTGCAAAACCTCAGCCGGAGGCATTGAGCCATGGCGTCGAAGACCCTCATCGACCTGCGCGGCGTGTCGCGCTCCTACCAGCAAGGCGGCGCCACCGTGCGCGCGCTCGCCGACGTCGACTTGCAGATCGACGCGGGCGAGTTCGTGGCGCTGGTCGGCCCGTCGGGCTCGGGCAAGACCTCGCTGCTCAACCTGATGGGCGCGCTGGACACGCCCGACGCAGGGCAGGTCCTCATCGGCGACGACGACCTCGGCCGGCTCAAGCGTGCGCAGCGGGCGGCGCTGCGCCTGCACAAGCTTGGCTTCGTGTTCCAGCACTACAGCCTGATCCCGGTCCTGTCGGCGCTGGAGAACGTCGAGTACGTGCTGGTGCTGCAAGGGGTGGGCGCGGCCGAGCGGCGCCGCCGCGCCACCGAGGCGCTGGAGGCGGTGGGCCTGAGCGCGCTGCTGCACCGCCGCCCCGACCAGCTCTCCGGCGGCCAGCAGCAGCGGGTCGCGGTGGCGCGCGCGATCGTCGGCAAGCCGCTGCTGGTGCTGGCCGACGAGCCCACCGCCAACCTCGATTCCGAGACCGGCGCCTGGCTGCTGGCGCTGATGCGCGGCCTGCACGACCGCACCGGCACCACCTTCGTCTTCGCGACACACGACCCGGCCGTGGTGAAGCAGGCGCATCGGGTGGTGCGGCTCAAGGACGGCAAGGTGATGGAGGACACGCAGCATGCAGTTCCTGAAACTCGCCGCGCGTAACGTCGCGCGCCACCGTCGCCGCTCGCTGCTCGCGCTGGCGGTGGTCGCGCTGGGCGTGGCCGCGCTGGTGTTCGCATGGGCGGTGCTCGACGGGCAGAACGCGCAGATGGTGCGCAACATGACCGAGACCTTCACCGGGCATGCGCAGCTGCAGCGCACGGGCTTCATCGACGGCCCCAGCTTCGATCTCGCCTTCGCCTCGCAGCAGGCGGCGGTGCTGGCGCACGACCCCGAGGTCGCGGCCGCCGCGCCGCGCGTCTCGGGCACCGCGCTGCTGAGCGCAGGCGCCAACACCCGCGGCGTGCTGCTCGTGGGCGTGGACGCGGTGGCGGAGCCGCGGGTCACGCTGCTGCACCGACAGGTCGTCGAGGGCCGCTACTTCGCCGCCGGGCAGCGCGGCGGCATGCTGCTCGGCCGCGCGCTGGCACGCGGGCTGGGCGTACGCCTGGGCGACGAGGTGGCCGTGCTGGCCGAGGGCATGCATGCCTCGATCGGCGCGCAGCGGCTTCGGGTGCAGGGCATCTTCGACACCGGCAACTCGGTGGTCGACGGCATGCAGGCCTTCATCGCGCTGCCGGACGCCTTCGAGCTGTTCGGCACCGACGGACGCATCACCGCGCTGGCGATCCGCCTCAAGTCGCTGCCGGATTCGCGGCACGCGGTGGAGCACCTGCAGGCCAGGCTGCCGCAGGGCTTCAGCGTGCAGGGCTGGCGCAGCCTGCTGCCTTCGGTTCGGCAGGCGGTCGAGTTCCATGAAGGCATGGCGCACCTGGTGATGACGATCCTGCTGGCCATCGTCACGATCGGCGTGGCGGGCGTGCTGCAGATGTCGGTGGCCGAGCGGCTGCGCGAGTTCGGCACCCAGATGGCGCTCGGCACGTCGCCGTGGCAGCTGGTGCGCACCATCGTGTACGAGGGCCTGCTGCTTGCCGGCGCCGGCTTCGCCATCGGCTACGGGATCGCCGCCGCGGCGGTGATGAAGCTTGCGCGGGACGGCATCGCGCTCAAGCAGCATGCCGCGGCGCTGCAGGCCATGCAAGGCATCGGCGAGCGCATCCATCCGTACCTCGATCCGTCGCGCATCGGCGTGCTGGCCGCGGCGATGAGCGTGGTCGCGCTGCTCGCGACCATCGTGCCGGCGGCGCGTGCGGCCTGCCTCACGCCATTGGCCGCCTTGCGCGGCGCGTGGGGCGCCGGGCGCGTGCGCCGCAGCGGCCCAGGGCTGCGGCAAGGCGAGGGACGCTGGCCGACGATGGCGCTTGCGTTGCGCAACCTGCTGCGCGCGCCATGGCGCTCCAGCCTGGGCGCCGCAGCGCTGGCATTCGGGCTCGGCGCCTTCATCTTCGTGGCCGCCGTGGCGCAGGGATTTCTCGCGCAGATGGTCGACAACACTACCGGCTACGTTACCGGCGACGTGCAGATCCAGCACCCGCAATTCCGCTTCGACATGCGGCCGGCCTGGACCTTTCGCGCGAACCCCGAATGGCTGGCCCGCGTGCGCGCGTTGCCGCAGGTGCAGGCCGCCAGCCTGCGGCTGCAGGGCAACGCGTCGGTGAGCACGCCGCACGCTGCCGAGGCCGTCACGCTGGTCGGCATCGACGCGGCGCAGGAACTGCTCGTGTCGCGCCTGCACCTCGCGTTGCGCGAGGGTCGGTCGCTGGGCGGTCCGCGCGAGGTGCTGATCGGGCGCAAGCTCGCCCAGCGGCTGGACGCCCGCGTGGGCGAGAAGATCGTCGCGATGGTGCAGGACGCCGGCGGCAATCTCGCGTCCGATGCCTTCATCGTCGCCGGCATCCTCGACACCGGCGCGCACGGGCCGGACAGCGCCATCGCCTACGTGCCGCTGGCAACCGCGCAACGGCTGTTCGCCGCCGAGGGCAAGGTGAGCGGCGTGACGCTGCGCCTGCACGATCGCGACCAGATGGAGGCGGCCCTGGCGCAGCTGCGCGGAGTGCTGCCCGCGGACGGCTCGCTGCAGGCCCTGTCCTGGCAGACCCTGGTGCCCGAGGTGGCACAGACGGCCGGCCTGCTGCATCACGGCGTGTTGCTGGTGCTGGCGATCATCTTCGCGATGGTGGCGATGATCGTCATGAACACCTTGCTGATGTCGGTGCTGGAGCGGGGCAGGGAGTTCGGCACCCTGATGGCGATCGGCGCCGACCTGCGCGCCATCCTGGGCCTGGTCGGAAGCGAGGCGGGTGTGCTGGGCACCGCCGGCGTCGCCGCCGGTGGGGTCGCCGGTGCGTTGCTCGCCTGGCACTACGCGGGCGCCGGGCTCGCACTGAAGGCCCACGGCGCCGATGCGCTGGGCGTGAGCGACGTGGTGCATCCGGTGCTCAGCGCGCCGCTGCTGGCCGGCGCGGGCGCGCTGCTGTGGGCGCTGGTGCTCGTCGTGTCGCTGGTGCCGGCGCGCAAGATCGCGCGGCTCGACCCGATCGCCGCCCTGCGGCGGGTGTGAAGGAGCGCGGCCGTGAGAGTACTTTCGGCTGCCGCGTTCGTCGCCCTGTGGGTGGCGCTGGGCGCCGCGTCGGCCCATGGCGTGCACGGCCATGGCCTGCATCACGCGCTCGGCCCGTACCCGGTCGCGCAGACCGACTTCGGCATCGCAGGCCATCCGAGGAAGCTCAGCCGCACCGTGCTGGTGGACATGCGCGAGGACCTGCGTTTCGCGCCCGACACGGTGCGCGTGAAGCAAGGCGACACCCTGCGCTTCGTGCTGCACAACAGCGATCGCGTGCGGCACGAATGGGTGCTCGGCGACCGGGCGGAGATCGAACGCCAGGCCGCCGCGCGGCGGGCGAATGCTGCCGCACTGCCCGAGCAGGTCCATGCGCTGCACGTCGACCCGGGGCAGACGGAAGAGGTGGTCTGGACATTCAATCGCGTCGGCACGTTCCAGTTCGCCTGCGTGACGCCGGGTCACCGGGAAGGCGGCATGGTGGGCAGCGTGACCGTGATGCCTGCCGCGCCGCGGTGAGGGTGCGGCGCGCCGCGTGTGTCGCGCTGCTGGGCGTCGGCCTGGGCGCCGGCGTGCAGGCGGGCGCTGTCGACGCGGCGCCGCCCGGGCGAGCGCTCGAGTTCGGGGGCAGCCTGCGCACGCTGCTGGTCGCGGCGGATGCCGAGTCGCCCGCGAGCGGCGGCTCGAATGGGCAACTCGCCAACCGCCTGCGGCTTAGGCTCGCGGGCAGCGCGTCGCCGGCGCTGTCGTTCAAGCTGGAGCACGACACCGAGCTCGCCCTCGGCAGCCAAGGCGAAGCGCGCCTCACGCAACGCCTCTTTCGCGCCTATGCCCAGTTCAGCGGCGAGCAGCTCACGGCGACGCTCGGCCGCCAGCGCATCCCGATGGGTGTCGGGCGCCTGTGGAGCACGCTGGACATGCTCAACCCGGTCAATCCGCAGCAGATCGAGCGCGACGAGTTCGTGGGCGTCGATGCGCTCCTGATCGAGCGCGGCGCCGGCGCGCTGTCGCGGGCGAGCCTGGTGTTCGCGCCCGACCCCGCTCATCGCCACGACCGCTGGGCAGGGCAGTGGCGCCGCCACCTGCACGAGAGCGACCTCACGCTGACCCTGGGCCGCTACTGGCAGGACCGCGTGGCCGCCATCGATGTGGCGACGCAGTGGGGCGATGCGGGGCTGCGCGGCGAGTTCACGTTCACCGCGCCGCAGGTCGGCTCCCCGTATCGCAAGCTGCTCGTCGGCGCCGACGTCGCGTTCGCCAGCACGCTCACCCTCGGCGGCGAGATCTACCTGAGCGACCAGCGTGCGGTCGACCGTGCCGCCCAGCGTCGATCCAATCCGCAACTGGTGCGGGTCCAGCCATCGGGGCGCGCCTATGCGGGCATCACCGCCAGCCGCGACCTGGCTCCGCCGCTGAAGGCCTCGATGGTGCTGCTCGCCAACCTGGGCGACCGCAGCGGGATGGCCTATCCCGCGCTGGCCTGGTCGCTGGGCGACGACAGCGTGCTCAGCGGCGGCGCGCAGTTCTTCTTCGGACGAGGCACGAGCGAGTACGGGCGCGCCCCGAACCTCGTCTTTCTTCGCTATCAGCGCTTCTTCTGAGGGGCGGCGTCGGTCCGTGGGCGGACAGCGTGCAGAATGGCGCGCTGCATCGAGCAGCTGGAGAAGCACATGAGCATCGATCCCCTCGCCCAGTGGCACCGCGCGGTCACGCAACGCGACGTGCGCGCCCTCGACGCGCTGCTCGCCGACGAGGTCGTCTTCCACTCGCCGGTGGTGCACACGCCGCAGGTCGGCAAGGCGATCACCACGCAGTACCTCGCGGCCGCGTTCCGCGTGTTCTTCAACGAGAGTTTTCGCTACGTGCGCGAGCTCGCCGGTCCGCACGATGCGGTGCTCGAGTTCCAGGTCCAGATCGATGGCATCAGCGTCAATGGCGTCGACATGATGCGCTGGGACGATGCAGGTCGCATCGTCGACTTCAAGGTGATGCTGCGCCCGCTCAAGGCGGTCAACCTCATCCACCAGAAGATGGCCGAGATGCTGCAGGCGAACCGATAGGGCCGGTCCATGCACCCGAAGGAACTGGAGCACTACCTGCACGAGCACATCCCGCTGTCGCGGGCGATGCAGGTCTCTGTCGTCTCTCTCGACCAGGGCGGCGTGCTGCTGGCCGCGCCGCTGGCGCCCAACATCAACCACCGCGAGACGGTGTTCGGCGGGAGCGCCTCGGCGCTGGCCATCCTCGCCGCCTGGTCGCTCTTGCACGTGCGGCTGCTCGACGCGGGCGCGCCCAGCCGCGTCGTGATCCAGCGCAACAGCATGGACTACGAACTGCCGATGGCCGGCACCTTCACCGCGCGTTCGTCGTTGGCCGAGCCCGAGGCCTGGCCGCAGTTCCTGCGCATGCTTTCGCGCAAGGGCAAGGCGCGCGCGCGGGTGTCGTCGGTGCTCGAGTGCGCAGGCGAGGTGGCCGGCCGGTTCAACGGCGAATTCGTGGCGCTGGCCGCCTGAGCGACGCCCTCACTCGCCGACCGCGCCCACCTGCGCGCACACCTTGGCGAAGCATTCGACGAAGCGCAGCGCCTGCGCGTCGCTCAGCGTGAGCGGCGGCTGGATGCGCATCACGCGCGAGTTGTTGGCCGTGACGAAGGTGAGGATGCCGTGGTCCTGCGACAGCCGGGTCACGATGCGCAGCACGAACATCTCCTCCAGGCTGCGCTCCACTTCCTCGGCGGCCGCGGCCAGGTGCGCGCGCGCCTTGTCCGACAGGAAGCGGTGCATGCGCAGCGCATCGCCCGGAAAGCGGCCGGCGAACTCGCGCGCGAAGGCCGTTACCGCGCCGGCGAACGAGGTGTCGAATTCGATCGCGATCATCAGCCCGCGTCCGCGCACCTCCTTGATGAAGGGATGCGCCCGCGCCACCTCCTGCAGCCCGCCCTTGAGCGCCGCGCCGACGGCCAGCGCACGGCCGGCGAGGTCCTCGTCGTGCAGCAGGTCGAGTGTCTCCAGCGCCACCGCGGCTGCAAGGTTGCCGCCGCCGAAGGTGGAACTGTGCAGGCTGAAGCGGTCGCGGCTGCCGTAGGCCCGGTCCCACAGCGGCGCACGCGCGAGCGTGGCGCCGATGGGCACGAGGCCGCCTGAGAGCGACTTGGCGAGGACCAGGATGTCGGGCTCCACCTGCTCCCATTCGCAGGCGAAGAGCTTGCCGGTGCGGCCCAGGCCGGTCTGGATCTCGTCGAGGATCAGGATGCAGCCGTGCTGGTCGCAGGCCTCGCGCACCGCACGCAGGTAGCCCTCGGGCGGCACGATGACACCGCCTTCGCCCTGGATCGGCTCGACGATGAACGCGCCCACGTCGCCGCGTTCGAGCTCGCGGCGCAAGGCGGCGATGTCCGCGAAGGGGATCGAATCGCAGTGGGGCAACAGCGGCGCGAAGGGGGCGCGATGCTTGTCGCGCCCGGTGAGCGACAAGGCGCCCAGCGTCTTGCCGTGGTAGCCGTTGTCGCAGTAGAGCAAGCGCGGCCGGCCGGTGGCGGCGCGCGCGAGCTTGATCGCTGCTTCCACCGCTTCGGTGCCGGAATTGCTGAAGAACACCCGCGACAGCGCGCCCGGCGCGATCTGGGCCAGGCGCTCGGCGAGCCGGCTGGTGTGCGCCGGCGCCGAGACGTACTGCACGAAGGTGGGGGCGCCGCTGTCGAGGTAGCGCCGCAGCGCGCCCACGGTGCGCGGATGGTTGTGGCCCATGTTGAGGCAGCCGTAGCCCGCGACGAAGTCGAGGAACTCGCGCCCGCGCTCGTCGACGAGCGTGCAGCCCTGGCCGCGAACGAACACCCGGTCGACGTGGTTGAGCTCGAAGAATTCGCGCATCACCGGGTTGACGTGCTCGCCGAAGCAGCGCAGCACCTCGTCCTTGTCGACGACGCCGGCATCGTGCGGCTGCGGGGCGGCGGCAGCGCGGTGCGACCCGCCATGAAAGCGCCGCAACGCGCGCAGGTCCGCGTCGCGAACGCGCTCGCCATACGAAGCGAGACGCCCCGGCTCGATGCCGTGGCGTGCGGCCAGGCGGCCGATCTCGACCACCTTGTCCTCGGGCAGCTCGCGACCGATCGAGAACGCCTCGGCGCGCCGCTCCAGCGCGAGCACCATGGTTTCGGCGAGGCAGCCGTTCATCATCTTCTTGGGCGTGAGGCCCATGGTGTCCGCGCCGAGCATGAAGGCGTCGTCGGCCGAGACGAGACCGCCGTCCAGGACGACGATGTCGTGCCGGCCGTGCGCCACGGGCATCACGTCGCGCGGCAAGGCGGCGTCGATCACCACCGAGCCGGGTGCGAGCCGGCGCGGATCGATCAGGCCGCCGCTGGAGGTCGCCGCGACGATCACGCAGGCCTGCTCGTAGCATGCGGCGACGTCGTCGCTCGTGCGCACCTGCGCATGCAGCTCGAGCGGCAGGTACTGCAGCGGCGAGGCCGCGCCGCGGCGGTGAACCAGCAGCAGGCGGCACCCCGCGCGCGCCAGCAGCTTGGCCACCACCAGCGCGATCGATCCCGGATAGCCGACGACCGCCACTTCCTGTCGTTCGGGCGCGAGATCGAGCAAGGCCAGCACCTGGAGAACGTTCTGCCAGCTCGCGAAGGCGGTGAGCGAGTTGCCCGTGGTGACCGGCACGCCGGCCTTTTCCAGCGTGTTGAGGCCTCGCTGGCCGACGATGCCGGTGAAGCCGCCCAGGCCCACCAGTTGCGCACCTGCGTGCGCCAGTTCGGCGGCAGCGGCCACCACGCGCTCGGCGACCAGGCGCGGCTGGCCGAGCATCTCCTCGGCGGTCATCGGCAGGTACTGCAGCACGCCTTCGCAACTCGCGCCGCTTGCGCTGCGGATGCGGCCGAAGTCGGCAAAGGGCACCAGCAGCCGCTGCGGCGCGGACCCCTCTGCGGGGCCGTGCTCCGCCTCGCGGGTCGCGTGGCCGAGCAGGTCGACCATCTTGACGTGACGCTTGAGCGCCGGCGAGGTGGGGTGCGCGATGAATCCGAACTTCATGGCAGCGACTCCTCCAGCGGCGTGGCGCGGCTCCAGGTGCTTTCGGACGCGAGGCTCATGCCGTCGCCGCTGGAGTTGTGCGCGAGATGCACGTCCAGGAAGTTGATTCGCCCCGGTTCACTGAGCGCGCCATGGAGCCAACCCTCGTCGAAGCGCTCGATCACGCGCCGGTGGATCGCCAGTGCGCCGCGCGACTCCACGCCCTCGCGCGGCGCGCGCGAGGGCACCGTGACCTGCGCGCCGCCGTGGCGAGCGAAGCGGAAGTCGAGGTAGCTCTGGATGATCGAGAGCACGCCGTTGGCCAGGTAGAAGACGGTGACGTTCTGGCGCCGCGCGTGCGGCGACTGCGACTGCATCGCGACCAGCTGCGCCTCGATGTCGGGGACGATGGCGCGTGCGCCGTCGCCCACGAAGGCGAGGACATGGTGCGGCGCGTTGAGCGCGATGCAGGGCAGGGCCATCAGGGCGTCGCCCATGAGCGCGCGTCCGTACCAGCCCGAAAAGCCCGGATCGGTGCGCGGCATGTTGCGCACGGCCGAGACGCCGCAGCGACCGACGTCGAACACGCCGACGTAGCGGTAGCCTTCCTGCTCGATCAGCCGCTGCACGAGTGCCGACAGGCGATGGAAGAAGTAGTTCGCCGTCATCGGCACCGTCTCGATCCAGTCGACCGGCAAGGTCGGCGTCAGCGCCTGCAAGGCGGCGATCTTGCGCCGGCGCTTCTCCAAGAGCGCCGGCGCCACCTCGGCTTGCGCGAGCATGCGCTCGAGGAAGCGACGCGCCGTCATGTGCACCCTCACGTCGGCGAAGGGTGCGAAGTCGCGCGCGTGGCGGTTGACCTGCACGACGTGCAAGTGGCGCGCGAGCCTGCCTTCGGAGAAGGGCGTGCACAGCTGGTCGGCCTTGCTCTTGAGGAAGAACAGGCTTTGCTGCTGCGGCGGATTGAGCTCGTCGCCATCGTGCAGGAAGCGATGCACGCGGCGGCTGAAGGCATACAGGCCCAGCGTGCCGAGGTAGGTCTCGACAGCGCGGCCCTGGTGCCAGCCGCACACGCTGCCCGGGTGCGCGAGCGAGTCGGCGAGCGCGATGCCGGCCCGGCGCGACAGCGCCACCGCGAGTGCGCGCTCGTCGCCGTCCAGGCGGCCGCATTGCCACAGCAGGTGGCCGTCCTTGTGATTGACCAGCTGCAGTGCGTCGTCGAAGCCGCTGCCATCGGCCTCGGGATCCCGCGGCACGGCCGGCAGCGTGGCCGCCACGGGCAGCGCGGCGCAGCTTTCGAGCACCGCGGGCGTGGCGAACACGACCACCGGCCCACCGGTGCGCAGCAGCGCGTCGAAGGCCTGGCCCAGCGAGGCCGCGATGTCGTCGACGCTGTCGATGTAGACGTGCGGCAGGCCGCGTGCGCGCACCACCTCGCGGCCGTCGCCGTCCTGGTTGATCGTGCCCTGGAAGGCGAACCAGCCGCTGCTCGGGCTGTCGGCGCAGACGATGAGGCCGGGTGCGCGGGCGCGGCTCAGGTTGGACAAGGTGCCCTTGAACTCGTCGATCATGCCCGAAGTGATGGCGATCACGTAGGCCCGCCCGAAGAGCTGCCAGCCGGCGAGCGCGCCGCAGGCGAGCGCGTGCTCGTTGACGCCGGTGAGCTGGCGCACGTTGCTGCCCGTGTCGAGCGCATGCATGGAGTCGATGAAGGCCGCGACCACGGAGCCGGTGAAGGCGTGGAAGTCCCAGCGTTCGCCCCACTGGCCTCGCATGAAGCCATCGATGGCGCCGGCCAAGGCGACCGGGCGGAAGGCGGCGTCCACCGAACGCGCGAGCATGCGGTTGAAGTGCGCATGGTCGAGATGGTCCAGCACGATGCGCAGCATGTCGGCACGGCGCGCCGCGGCATCGTTGCCGCGCAGCCGCGGATGGACCGCGCCGTGGCCGTGCATGAAGCGCCGTCGCGGATCATCGTCGGCCAGGTAGAACGTGAACGAATGCGGCGAGAAGCGCGCCGGCACCGCATGCGCCTCGCAGGCCTGCATCAACCGCTGCTTGAGGTCCGCCGCCCAGTGCGGCGCGGCGTCGGCGCCGTCCAGAGACGAGACGTCGACGAACAGCAGTTCCAGCGAGATGCTGCCGTCGCGCAGCGGGTGGCCCGCTTCGGCGGCGGCGGCATGGAAGGCGGCCAGCGAGTCGAAGCAGAACACGCGCAGTTCATGGGTGCGTGGACGCCGCGCCAGGTAGCGCTGCGCCTGGCACAGCAGGCTGGCGAAAACCTGGTCGCTGTCGAGGCAGGCGGCGGTGGAGCGCGCTGCCGTGGCACGAGCCGCGGACGATGCGCTCACCGCACGCACGCCCGGCGGCGTGAGCAGTTTGTCAACGACGAAGGAGACGTCACGCGACACGGGGTCGGTCGCACCGATGACGCAGACGGCCAGTGATTTCATGTCGCTGTTCCCGAGTCGACGAAGGCGCGTGACTATGCCCAAGGGAACACGCAATGCGCACGGATTTCGGCCTGTCCGAACGGACAAACTTGGCTTGGTTCATGTCTGCGCGCGGACGCACCGTCTAAGATGACGGCATGCGATTGAGCAGCATGGCCCGACGAGCGTCCACGTGGATCGCGATCCTCGCGATCGCGATGATCTCGGTCGCGCCGGCCGTCTCGCAGTCGCTGGCGCACGCCGGCCTGGGTTCGCCCGAGCCCGATTGCGTCTCGCATGCCTTGCCCACCGGGCACGACGACCAGCACGAGGCGCCGTCGCAGCTGCAACTGCCGTCGCCGTGCCACTACTGCTCGATGCACTTCACGGCGCTGGCGCTGCCTCTGCTGCCGGCGCTGCCGGTGGCCGGCGCCGTGCCCTCGCACGAGGTGCCGCCGAGGATCCTCGCCGCCGCCCCGACGCAGGGCGCATGGACGACCGCGCAGCCGCGCGCGCCGCCCGCGGCCTGAGCATGCTCGTGCTCGCGACGGCCTGAGGCCGCCGCGATCGTTCATCGACGAACCCTGCCGAGGCCGCGCCATGCGCGGCCGGGCAGGGCCGCCCTGTCCTCGATCCCTGCAGCTGCGCACGGGCGCGACGGCGACGCAAGCGCCGCCGCGCCGGCGGCTGCGCAGTCCATCGCTCCAACCCATGACATTCACACACCGCGCCCCTGGGCGCCACGCCGCCGTGGCGGTCGCCGCGCTGGCCGCGCTGGCCGGCAAGGCGCACGCCCAAGGCGTTGCCACCGACGTGCAGCTCGCGCCCGTCACCGTCGCAGGCGTCGCCGCGCGCAGCGGCCTGGCGGCCGACCTGCCCAGCAACAGCGCCAGCAAGACGGCCGACGAGTTGCGCGAGCAGAACCTCTTCAACCCGGAGGACGCGCTCAAGTACGTGCCCAACACCAGCATGCGCAAGCGCTACATCGGCGACCGCAACGCCATGATCGGCGGCCGCAGCTTCGGCACGCTGCAGCCCTCGCGCGGCCTGGCCTACGTCGACGGCTATCTCATCTCCAACTTCCTCGGCCGCTTCGACGGACCGCGCTGGAACATGATCACGCCCGAGGCGATCGCGCGGGTGGACGTGCTGTACGGCCCGTTCTCGGCCATCTACCCCGGCAACTCGATCGGCACGACGGTGGTGACCACCGAACGCCAGCCGCGCGCCTTCGAGGCGTCGGCGCGCGTCACCGGCTATCGGCAGCGCTTCGGGCTCTACGGGCAGACGAGCAACTACGACGGCCATCAGGTCTCGGCCTACCTCGGCAACAGGCTGGACTCCGGCCTCTGGTACACGGCGGCGATCAATCACCAGAACTCGACGTCGCAGCCGATGAACTACTACACCGTCACGGCCAATGCCGCCGGCCAGTTCCCGGCGGTGTCGGGCGCGGCGGTGCCGGTCACCGGCATCCAGTACGACATCGACCCCAAGGGCGCCCGGCGGGCCGTGTTCGGGGCCAGCGCCGGCGCCATCGACCACACGGTGCAAGACACCGTCAAGTTCAAGGTCGGTGTGAGCATCCGGCCCGAACTGCTGGCCAGCGCGATGCTCGGCTACTGGACCAACCGCACGGTCAACAGCAACCGCTCGTTCCTGCTCGACGCGGCGGGACGCACCGTGTGGAGCGGCAGGGTCACCGACGGCGTCAACACCTTCAACATTCCGGCCAGCGCCTTCGCGCCTTCCAATCGTGACGAACTGCACCGCCACGGCGGCTTCACGCTCAAGACGCGCCACGAGAAGGGCTGGAACGGCTCGGTCGTCTACTCGAACTACCGCATCCTCGAGGACGTCGCGCGCCAGGCCGACCTGCCGCAGGACCAGGCGGACAACGGCGGGACCGGCAGCTTCACGCGGCGCGACGGCACCGGCTGGAACACCTTCGAGGTGCAGGCCGCCTACACGCCGTTCGAGGGCGACTTCACCGGCGGCCGGCATGCCATCACGATGGGCGTGCATCGCAACGGCTACACGCTGCACAGCCCGACGACCAGCGCGAGTGATTGGCGCAGCACCGAGACGACGCTGTCGCAGCGCTACGACGGCGAGTCGCGGGTCACCGCGCTCTACGCGCAGGACGCAGGGCGGCTGCGCGACGACCTGGTGCTCACGCTCGGTTGGCGCGAAGAGCGCTTCAGCACCTTCGATGGCCAGCAACTGCTGCGCGTCGCGGCGTGCACACCATCGGCCGCCGTGGTGTGCGTGGACAACGGCGACGGCAGCTTCGGCAAGCTCGTGCCCTACGCGCGACGCGACCTGAGCGGCAGCTCGCCCAAGGCATCGCTCGCGTGGACGCTGCCCAGCGAATGGCTGCTCAAGGCGAGCTACGGCCGCGGCGTGCGCTTTCCCAACGTGGAGGAGCTCTACAACGGCACGGTCACCGCAGCCTCGCAGACGCTGAGCGATCCGAACCTCGCGCCGGAACGCTCCGATGCGCTGGAACTGGGCGCCGAGAAGGACTGGGAACGGCATCACCTGCGCGTCTCGCTCTTCCACGACGACGTGCGCGATGCGATCCTGCGCCAGAGCGACAACAGCGTGACGCCCAGCGTGACGCGGGTGTCCAACGTCGACCGCGTGAAGACCAGCGGCATCGAGCTCGTGTGGCAGACGCAGGACTGGCTGCTGCATGGCTTGAGCATCGACGCCAACGCGGCTTTCGCGCGCTCGAAGGTCACGGCCAACGCGCGCGATCCGCAGTCGGTCGGCAAGACCTGGCTGCGCGTGCCCAAGATGCGCGCCAACCTGCTGGTGGCCTACCGGCCGAACGCCAGCTGGATGACGAGCCTGGGCGTGCGGCACTCGGGGCGTGCCTACAACGACACCTACAACCTGGACGTCAACCCGGACGTGTACGGCGGCGTGTCGTCGTTCACCTTCGTGGACCTGCGCGCGAGCTGGCGCTTCAGCCGGCAGCTGGAGCTGGCCGTGGGCGTCGACAACGCCGGCGACAGCCGCGGCTACCAGGCCCATCCCTATCCCGGGCGCACGTTCTTCACCGAACTGCGCGCCACCTACTGAGGGAGCAGACGATGCAACGATGGTGTCTTCAGGCACTGGCGGCCATCGCCTGGATCGTCGCCGCGGCGAACGCGCCGGCGGCCGATTCCGGGCAGCACATGCACCATGGCAGCGGCATACCGGCGAAGGCCCGGGCGGCGCCGCTCGCGATCGGTGCGGCGTTCTCTCCGAACGGCGTGCTGTGGGTGGTGAGCGTCGATGCCGCGGGCAGACTCGCCACGCAGACCAGCCGCGACGAAGGCCGCCACTGGGACGCAGCGCGCGTGCTGGCGATCGGCGGCGACACGGTGTCGGCCGACGGCGAGAACCGCCCGAAGATCGCGTTCGGGCGGCGCGGCCAGGTCGTCATCACCTACACCCGCCCGCTGGCGCAGCCATACACCGGCGAGATCCGGCTGCTGCGATCCATCGATGGCGGCCGCCACTTCTTCGGGCCGGTGACGGTGCATCGCGACCGCCAGGTCATCACGCACCGCTTCGAGTCAGTGGCCTTCGACGAACACGGCCGCTTGCATGTCTTCTGGATCGACAAGCGCGACTTGGAGGCGCACAAGCAGTCCGCCGCTGCCGAAGGGGTCGAGCCGAGCTACCGCGGCGCTGCGGTGTACCGAAGCGAGTCGAGCGACGGCGGCGCGAGCTTCGGCCCGGACATTCGGGTCGCGGAGCATTCCTGCGAATGCTGCCGCCTCGCGCTCGCCACGGCGCCGGGCGGCGGCCTGGCCGCGATGTGGCGCCATGTGTTCGAGCCCAACGAGCGCGACCATGCCTTCATGCTGATCGGCGGCACGGCGCTTGCGGGCGGCGAGCCGGTGCGCGCCACCTACGACCGCTGGGCGCTCGACGGCTGTCCGCACCACGGCCCCGGCCTCGCGGCTGACGCACAGGGCGGCTATCACGCCGTGTGGTTCGGCGAACGCGAGGGGCAGGCGCGCGTGCGTTACGGCCGCCTTGCGGCGGACGGCACGCCCGTGGGCGAGCCGGTGGCGCTGCCCGACGAACGCGCCGAGCACGCCGACGTGCAAAGCGCCGGGCCGCACGTGGCCATCGTCTGGCGAAGCTTCGACGGGCAGGAGACGCAGTGGCGTGCCTGGGTCTCGCACGACCACGGCGCGCACTTCGCCCTGCGCGAACTCGGCCACAGCGCCGACGACAACGATCACCCGCGCCTGGCCGTCCGAGGCCAGCGCATCGTCGCCCTCTGGCGCACCACGAAAGGAGTCCAGGTTGAACGCCTCACGCCCTAGCATGGCAGCGCTGCTGCTGGCCGCGGTCCTCGTCAACGCACCGGCCTCGGCCGCGCCACGAGAGATGGAACGCTTCGACGCCTCGACATGGTCGCGGCTGAAGCAGTCGCCCGAGCCCAGCGCGGTCGTGTTCACGACCACCGATTGCGTGCACTGTCCCGGCGCCATCGACCGGTTGTCGCGCGAGATCGCGCGGCGCGGCATGAAGGCGTCGATCGTCGCCGTGGTGATGGACCCCGTCGATTCGGGCGATGACGCATTGCTGCACGACGTCCATTACAGGCAGGTCGATCGGCTGTTCGTCTTCGCGGGTCAGGCGGCATCGCTGCGCTACGGCGTCGATCCGCGCTGGCGCGGGGTCACGCCCTACATCGTGCTGCTCGGGCCGGGCACTGCGCCCCTGATGCGCGCCGGGCCGCCTGCGCAGGAACTGCTCGACGCGTGGGCGCCGCCTGCCAAGTAGACGCAGCCGCGCGCGGCTTGTCCGAACGAACAGTGTCGCGGCGCGCTCGCGCTGGCTATCCTGCCCGTCGCACGAGTCCCAGGGAGCACGCCCATGTCGACCCCCTTGTCCACCTGGCGACGAGCCGGCCTTGCCGTGCTGGCCGCCTGTTGTTGCGCCGCCGCCCAGGCCGTTGCGCCCGATGCGCAGGCGATCCTGGCCGCGAGCGACGCGGTGCGCAATCCGAGCCGGCCGTTCTCGATCACGGTGACGCTGACCGAATACACCCACGGCCAGCAGACCGACAGCAACGCCCTGCAGGCGTGGTCGCGTGCCGATGCCCAAGGCGGCCAGTTCCGCAGCCTGGTGCGCTTCACCGCCCCGGCGCGCGATGCCGACAAGCTGATGCTCAAGACCGGCAACGACCTCTGGTTCTTCGACCCGGCGAGCAAGGCCAGCATCCGCATCTCGCCGCAGCAGCGCCTGCTCGGCCAGGCGGCCAACGGCGACGTGGTGACGGTCAACTTC
Source organism: Piscinibacter sp. (assembly GCA_035254085.1). Lineage (GTDB taxonomy): Bacteria > Pseudomonadota > Gammaproteobacteria > Burkholderiales > Burkholderiaceae_C > Albitalea. Next base: position 418 of record DATFAY010000497.1, on the reverse strand, counting down.
GCGCAGGCCTACAAGGCCCGCATCGAGCAGGAGGAGGACGTGGCCGACGGCGAGCGCCAGATGCACCACGCGTACCGGCTGGCGCTGGCGGCGAGTGCCCCCGACGTGACCTATCACTCGGTGCAGATGTGGGTCGACGCGGTGAACCACCGCCCGATCAAGGCGCGCTTCTTCAGCGAGAGCGATCGCCTGATGAAGACCGCCTACTACCGCCGCTACCAAGAGCAGCTGGGCGCCCTGCGGCCGACCGAGATCGTCATCATCGATGGGCTCGATCCGCAGCTCGTGACGATCATGCGCTACGCCGACTTCGCGGCGCGCGACATCCCCGAGAGCTGGTTCCAGCGCGATTTCCTGCCGCGCTTCTCGCCTGAATGAAGCCCGCCGGCGTGGCCGCGGCGCTGCTGCTGGCCGCCGC
>DATFAY010000496.1:0-2589 GCA_035254085.1 Piscinibacter sp. | reverse complement strand
GCGCGCCGCAGCAGCGCCTTCACCCGCGCCAGCAGCTCGGCCAGCGAGAAGGGCTTGGTGAGGTAGTCGTCCGCGCCCAGCTCCAGGCCGAGCACGCGATCGAGCTCGGTCGACTTGGCGGTGAGCATGAGGATGGGCGTGCTGCGCCCGCGCGCGCGCAGCGCCTTGCAGACCTCCAGCCCGTCCAGGCCCGGCATCATGAGGTCGAGGATCAGCAGGTCGCTCGCCTGCTCGTTCTGGCTGGCCAGCGCCGCATTGCCGTCGCCCACCGGCGACACCTCGTAGCCGGCATTGCGCAGGTTCATCACGATCAGGTCGCGGATGTCGGCCTGGTCTTCGGCGACGAGGATGGAAGAAGCCATGCGCCATTGTCGCGTCGGCGGCCGCGCTTCTTACGCAAATGTGATCTTCCCGTGAGCTTCGGAGAGCCTGGCGCGAGGGGCGGCGACGAGAGTTCATCCATCGCATCTGCCATGCCGGAGCCTCTCGATGAACCCGCAAGCCACCCCCCGCAGCAGCTTCCATCCCGCCTTGGTCGGTTCCCTGGCCGCGGACGCCGTCGGTTGGCAGGAGATGGTGGCCCACCGCGGCGCGCTGGTGCGCTTCGCGCAGCGGCGGCTGCACGACCCGATGCTGGCCGAGGACGTGGTGCACGACGTCTTTGAGGCGGTGCTCGGCGGGCGGGCCAGCTTCGCGGGGCGATCGTCGCTGCGCTCCTGGCTGACCGCGATCCTGAAGAACAAGATCGTCGACCTGGTGCGCCAGCGCGCCGTCTACGAGAGCCTGGACGAGGGCGATGACGAGGGCGGCGACGGGCACGGCGGCGCCGCGGCCGTCGCGTGCCCGCACGCCGGCCCCGACGAGCTCGCCGAGCAGCGCCAGTTGCTTGCCCACGCCCTGGCGCGCATCGACGCGCTGCCGGCCGGGCTGCGCGACGTCATGCAGCGCCGCGTGCTGCAGGAGCAGCCGACCGAGGAGGTCTGCGCGGCGCTCGCCATCAGCGAGCAGAACCTCTTCGTGCGGCTGCACCGCGCGCGCAAGCAGCTGCTGTCCTGAACGCGCCGACGAGCCTGGGCATACTGGCGGGTCCAGCCCACCGCCTTCGCCCGCATGCCTCTCGCCCCTTTTCGCGCCGCGATCTTCGACATGGACGGGCTGCTGCTCGACTCGGAGCGCCCGGTGCGCAGCGCCTGGCTGCGCGCGATCGGCGAGGCGGGGGTGGCCCTGGACGAGGCGCGCTACCTGCAACTCGTGGGCCGCAACGAGGCCGACAGCCGCCGGATGCTGGAAACCTGGCTCGGGCCGGCCTGCTCCTACGACGCGGCCCGCGCTCGCGCCGCCGCCTTGCTCGACGAGGCGCTCGGCGCCGATGGCTATGCCGTCAAGGCCGGGGTGGTCGCCTTGCTGGACACCCTGCGCTCGCGCGGCGTGCCCTGCGCGGTGGCCTCGTCGACGCATCGCGAAGAGGTCGAGGCGCGGCTGCGCCAGGCCGGACTGGCCGACTTCTTCGACGGCTTCAACGGCGGCGACGAGGTCGCGCGCGGCAAGCCGCATCCCGACCTGTTTCTCCTGGCGGCCCGGCGGCTGCAGCATGCGCCGGACCATTGCCTGGTCTTCGAAGATTCCGAGCACGGCGCGCGCGGCGCCATCGCGGCGGGCATGTCGGTGGTGATCGTGCCCGACCTGGTCCACCCCAGCGATGACGCACGCGAGCGCAGCCTGGCGGTGCTCGCCTCGCTGCACGACGCGCAGGCCCACGTGGCGGACTGGTTCGGCGACGGCGAGCGCCGGCACGCGGGGCGCTGAGCCCTTGCGGCGAGGGCCGAAAGGCGACACCATCAGGGCGGCACCTGCCTTGCACACCCGTCAGCCATCGCCCGCAGTCCCCGCATGAAAACCGCCACCAGCCTGCTCGCCGCCAGCCTCACATCGTCCTTCTGCGCCAGCGTGCTGGCAGCGCTGCCGGTGCCACCCGCGGCGAGCGCCGAGCATGCGCGTGCCGGCGACCGCTGCGAGGCGGCCGTCGCCGAGACGATCCGACGTATGCGCGGGCGCGACGCGCAGGAGGTGGAGTTCATCGGCGCCAAGCGCGCGATCGCGCCGACGCCGGAAGAAGACCTGGGCGTGAAAGGCGAGGGCCGCTACCGCGGCGCGGGCGGGCCGGCGGTCGCCTTCAGCTACAGCTGCGCCTTCAATACGCGCACCGGCGCCACCTCGGGCGTGCTGTTCCGCGACGCGGGCGCGGCGGCCGGCGACGCCGCGGCGAACTGGCAGCCCGACCTCAGCCATTTCAGCCCCGACGCCTGCGAAGCGGCCACCGCCGCCTCGCTCAAGGACAAGTACCCGCGCGTGGGCGGCATCGCGTTCGATTCGGGCACGCGCCAGCTGCGCCCGGGCTCGACGCAACATACCCGCCTGGAAGGCCGCGGCGCGATGGTGCGCGCCCCTGGCATGCCCTCGATGCCGTTCAGCTACCGCTGCGACTTCGAGACGGCCAGCGGCAAGGTGGTGGGCGTGCAGACGCAGGAGTGAGCCGGCGCGGTCACTGATGCCGCGTCGACTTGAGCCACGCGAGCTTGGCGGCGTACA
>DATFAY010000495.1:0-4441 GCA_035254085.1 Piscinibacter sp. | reverse complement strand
GGAACATGCGGATCGGGCCCGGCTGCGTGGCCAGCGCCATCACGTCGGCGGCGCCCGAGGCGGCGAGGATGCCGTAGGGCACGACGTAGTCGGTGAGCTCGGTGTAGTAGTTCTCCGCCACCACCACCACCAGCGGGCGCGAGCGCCCGAAGCGCGGCTGGTACGCGGGCAGCGGGTCGGCCGAGGCGTGCGCCGTCTCGGCGGGCTCAGCCGGTTCGACCGTGGCGGCGGTGCCGCTGCAGGCGACGCAGCCCAGCAGCACGATCCACAGCATCAGGTGTCGGCGCATGCTTTTCTCGAAGGCGTGGCGGCGCGGTTGCCGGTGCATGGCTGCGTCGGCTTTCACGATGCCGACGCGGGCAGCACGGCGTTGAAGGTGACTTCGTCCGTGCCCAGCGGCGAGCGCACGCTGAGCTTGATCTCCCACCAGCCGGTCATGCTGAACTTCATGCCTTCGAGCAGATAGCGCCCCGGCTCGGGCTGCGGCGAGACGCGCGGCTGCGTCGGAAAACCGTGGCCGTGCTCGGGCATGCCGCCGCTCACCTCGATGGTCGCCCCCTGCACCGGTTCGCCGGCGGCGGTGCGCAGCGCGATGCGCCAGGTGTGGATGCGGTTGACCGGCAGCGGCCCGGCCGGCGGTTGCAGTTCGACCACGTACTTGCCCGACAGCGTGGGACGCGACAGCGACAGGTCCAGCGTCGCGGGCGGGTTGCTCTGCGGCATGCAGGCCGCCAGCGCGGGCCCTGCCAGCGCAAGGACGGCCAGCAGGCGTGCGGCGGCTCGGCGTGTCGTGGCTCGGTTCATGGGGCTCACCTCGGTTTGAAGCAACAGGGATTCGGCAGGGACGATGCAACGTTCAGACATGGCGCAGCGCATCGACGACGTTCATGCGCGAGGCGCGGCGCGCCGGCAGCCAGGCGGAGAGCACGGCCACCAGCATCAGGCCCAGCGTGGTGCCGGCGATCAGGCCGTCCTCGCCCCACACGCGAATGATCAGCGGCACCGGCGAACGTCCTGGCGGCGTCCAGGTGAGGCCGCTGTGATTGATGACGCCGGCCAGCGCCGCCGCGCTCACCACGCCGAGCAGCGCGCCGGCCAGGCCGAGCAGCAGGCCCTCGCACATGAAGAGCCTGCGGATGCCGGCGCGGCGCAGGCCCATCGCGCGCAAGGTGCCGATCTCGACCGTGCGCTCGACCACGGCCATGCTCATGGTGTTGCCGACCGTGAAGAGCACGATCGCGCCGATCAGCAGCGCCACGAAGCCGAAGAGCGTGGCGAACATCGCCAGCGCCTGCCCGTAGAACGGATTCAGCGTCGCGTAGTCGAGGACCTCGGTCGGCTCGTCCTTGAAGCGCGTCGCCAGCAGTTGCTCCAGCCGTGCCTTGGCGGCCGGCAGCTGCGCGGTGTGCTCCAGCTGCACGACGATCGCCGTGGCCTTGGGACGGCCGTTGCCGAACACCAGGCGCTGCGCCTGCGCGAGATGCAGGCCGACGTAGACATCGTCGTATTCCTTGATCCCCTGCTCCTCGGCCTTGACCACGTGCAGCTGCGCCACATTGGGCGCGCCGTGAGCGGTGGCGGCCAGCAGCTCGATGCGCGCCGGCTGCGCGTCGTCGCGGGCCGTGCCGGCAGCCGCCAACGCGGCGACGTCGGCCGGCAGGTCGGCCGCGACCTTGGCCAGCGTCGCGGCGGGGGGCTCGCAGTCGCGCACCTGCACCGGCCCGCACAGCTGCAGCACCCTGGCGAGGCCGGTGCCGACGATGGCCGCGTCGGGCCCGGTGCCGCTCAGGGCCAGCGGCGGCACCTGCACCGGGAAGTCGTAATCGTTCCAGGCGCGCATGCGGTTCTGGTCCTCGACCACCATGCCCAGGCCGAGCGCGGTGCGCGACACGCCGGCGCCGAAGTTGCCCGCGATGCCCTGCAGCTGCAGCGTCGGCGTGGCCACCCGCAGCATCGGCGCCAACACCGGGTCGGCCTTGGCGGCGTCGATGATGGCGCGGTAGTCGGCGATGCCATAGGCCGCGGGGTCGCCGCTGCCGTAGCGGTAGTAGCCGGCGCGCTGGATCTGCAGGTGGCCGCCGACCTTCACGTAGTCGGTCTGCAGGCCGTAGGTGATGTTGCGGCTGTAGCCTCCGAACAGCAGCACCGCGTGGGCGCCCACGATCATCGCCAGCAGCGTGGTGACCGAGCGGCGGCGGTTGCGCAGCAGGTTGCGCAGCGCGAGTGCGAGCGTGTTCATTCCCGACCCTCGGTGGCGCGCAGCACCTCGACGATGCGCCCGTCGCGGATCTTCACCGCGTCGTCGGCCTCGGCCAGCAGTTGCGGGTCGTGCGAGGAGATGATGAAGGACACCTTCTGCTCGCGCTGCAGCCGGCGCATCAGGGCGATGATCGACGCGCCGGTGCGGCTGTCGAGGTTGGCGGTGGGCTCGTCGGCCAGCACGATGCGCGGCGACGCCGCCAGCGCACGGGCGATCGCCACGCGCTGGCGCTGGCCGCCCGAGAGCTGGCCCGGGCGGTGCTGCGCCTTGTCGGCCAGGCCCACCGCCTCGAGCAGCGCGCGTGCGCGGCGCGTGCGCTCGGCGCGCGGCGTGCCGATCATCAGCAGCGGGTACTCGACGTTCTCGAGCGCGGTGAGCACGGGCAGCAGGTTGAAGTTCTGGAACACGAAGCCGAGGTGGCGCGCGCGAAAGTCCGACAGCGCATCGTCGTCGAGTTCGTCCACCGCCTGCCCGTCGATGACGATGCGACCGCGGTCGGGCCGGTCGACGCAGCCGATCAGGTTGAGCAACGTGGTCTTGCCGCTGCCCGAGGCGCCGGAGATCACGGTCAGGCGGCCGCTGCGCACCTGCAGGTCGATCTGGCTCAGCGCGGCCACGCCCACCGCATCCAGGTGGTAGGTCTTTTCGACGGATTCGAGCAGGACGGCGTTCATGGCAGGTTCCGAGGCGGGTGGCGCGCAGAATATCGATCGGACGCAGGCGCGAAACCTGTTCGTTCGGACATGCAGGGAGATGTCCGTTTGCGAGGGAAAACCGCGCCCCGAAAGCCACAATCGCGGCGCCCGATCCAAGCCATGCAGGCATCGCGCTTGCCGCACCCGCGGTGCCGCGCCCCTCGATCGAAAGGAGTCACCATGGACAAACGCCAGCTTCTCGCCACCACCGCCTCGGCTGCCCTCGTGTGGCTGGCCGCCGGCTGCACCACCACCACCGAGCGCGCCGCGCAGGATCCCTCGGCGAAGCGACGCTCGATCGATGCCGACGTGGAGTCCGCGCTGGCGCGGCTGTACGCGCAGGTGCCCAGCGCGCGCGACCTGGTCGGCAAGGCCAAGGGCGTGCTGGTCATGCCCAGCGTCATCTCCGCCGGCCTGGGCATCGGCGGCTCCTACGGCGAAGGCGCCTTGCGCGTGGGTGGCGGCTCGGCCGGCTACTACAAGCTCGCGTCGGCGTCGGTGGGCCTCATCGCGGGCGCCCAGTCACGCGCCATGTTCGTGCTGTTCATGACCCAGCCCGCGCTCGACAGGTTCCGCGCGAGCAGCGGCTGGACCGCGGGGGTCGATGCCTCGGTGGCCGTCGCCACAGTGGGCGTCAACGGTCAGATCGACACGAAGACCTTGCAGCAGCCGGTCATCGGGTTCGTGCTGACCAACGTCGGGCTGATGGCCAACCTGAGCCTCGAAGGCGCGCGCTTCATCAAGACCGATTTCTGAACGGCGGCGCCGTTCAGGACGTGCCGCGCTTGAACGCCTCGTAGCGCGCCTTGTTGGCCTCGTTGGGCGGGTACAGGCCGGGCAGGGCCTCGCCCGCCTGCACCTGCTGCATGATCCAGCCCTCGAGCCGCTCCTGCTCGACGCAGGCCTCGATCACCTCGTCGAGCAGCGCGGCCGGAACCAGCACCGCGCCGTCCGCGTCGACCACCACCACGTCGTTCGGGAACACCGCCACCCCGCCGCAGCCGATGGGTTCCTGCCAGCCGACGAAGGTGAGCCCCGCCACCGACGGCGGCGAGGCCGCCCCCTGGCACCACACCGGCAGGCCGGTGCCCAGCACGCCCTCGACGTCGCGCACGACGCCGTCGGACACGAGCGCGGCGACCTGGCGCCTGGCCATGCGGGCGCACAGGATGTCGCCGAAGATGCCGGCATCGACCACGCCCATCGCACCGACCACCGCGATCACGCCGGGCGGCATGGCCTCGATGGCCGCGCGCGTCGAGATGGGCGAGGCCCACGAGGCCGGCGTCGCGAGGTCTTCGCGCGCCGGCACGAAGCGCAGCGTGAAAGCCCGACCCACCAGGCGCGGCTGACCCGGCCGCAGCGGCCGCGTGCCGCGCATCCACACGTTGCGCAGGCCCTTCTTCAGCAGCACGGTGGTGAGCGTCGCGGTCGAGATGCCGCGCAGCGTCTCGATCTTGTGCGGCTCCAGCGGCAGCACCGGCAC
>DATFAY010000494.1:0-3200 GCA_035254085.1 Piscinibacter sp. | reverse complement strand
TTCGACCAGCTCGGGCTGGGCGATTTCGCCAAGGGCTTCCGGCCCGAGCGGCTGCTCACCGTGCCGGCCACCGAGCTGGCGCTCAAGCATGTCGGGCGGCCGGTGCCCAACGCAGCGCTGCTGGGCGCCTTCGCGGCGCTGGGCGGGCAGATCTCCATCGAGGCCGTGGCGTCGGCCATCTCGGACAAGTTCAGCGGCGCCGTCGCGCTGGGCAACATCGCCGCGGCGCAGGAGGCCCATCGCATCGTGCTCGAACAGGAAGCCCTGGCGGAGTCCCACCATGCTTGAACAGTGCGAAGGCTCGCACGCCGTCGCGCAGGCGGTTGCCCTGTGCCGTCCCGAAGTCATCTGCGCCTACCCGATCTCGCCGCAGACGCACATCGTCGAAGGCCTGGGCGAGATGGTGAAGTCCGGCGCGCTCGAGCGCTGCGAGTTCATCAACGTGGAGAGCGAGTTCGCCGCGATGAGCGTGGCCATCGGCGCCTCGGCCGCCGGGGCGCGCTCGTACACCGCGACCGCCAGCCAGGGCCTGCTGTTCATGGCCGAGGCGGTCTACAACGCGTCGGGCCTGGGCCTTCCGATCGTGATGACGGTGGCCAATCGCGCGATCGGCGCGCCGATCAACATCTGGAACGATCACACCGACAGCATGGCGATGCGCGACGCCGGCTGGATCCAGCTCTTCGCCGAGACCAACCAGGACGCGCTCGACCTGCACATCCAGGCGTTTCGCATCGCCGAGGAGCTGTCGCTGCCGGTGATGGTGTGCATGGACGGCTTCATCCTCACCCATGCCTACGAGCAGGTCGACCTGCCCGAGCAGGCGCAGGTCGACCGCTTCCTGCCGGCCTACGAGCCGCGCCAGGTGCTCGACCCCGCCGAGCCGGTGAGCATCGGCGCCATGGTCGGGCCCGAGGCCTTCACCGAGGTGCGCTACCTCGCGCACGCCAAGCAGATGCAGGCGCTGCAGTACATGCCGCTGGTGGCCGGCGAGTTCAAGAGCGTGTTCGGCCGCGACGCGGGCGGGCTGGTCTCCAGCTACCACGCCGAGGATGCCGACACCATCGTGGTCGCGCTGGGCTCGGTGCTGGGCACGATCAAGGACACCATCGACGAGCTGCGTGCGCTGGGCGACCGCATCGGCGTGATCGGCATCACCTCGTTCCGCCCGTTCCCCATCACCGCGCTGCGCGCCGCGCTGCTGCACGCCAAGCGCATCGTGGTGGTGGAGAAATGCTTCGCAGTCGGCATCGGCGGCATCGTCTCGCGCGACGTGCGCATGGCCTTGCGCGACCGGCCGCAGCCGGTGTTCACCGTGGTCGCGGGACTCGGCGGGCGCGCCATCACCAAGGATTCGCTGCACCGCCTGTTCATTCAGGCGATGCGCGACACGCTGGAGCCGCTGACCTTCCTCGACCTGGACTGGAACCTGGTCAACCGGGTGCTCGATCGCGAGAAGTTGCGCCGCCGCTCCGGGCCGGTGGCCGAGGGCATCCTGCGCGACATCGGCACCGTGGCTTCGAGGATCGGGTGATGGAAACCAGTTCGCAAGAGACGGTGGTCAAGTTCTACCAGACCGGCACCTTCACGGTCGGCAACCGGCTGCTCACGCCGCAGCAGCGCGCGGTGCAGGCCCACATGCAGCGCAGCAACTCGCTGAACTCGGGACACCGCGCCTGCCAGGGCTGCGGCGAGGCGCTGGGCGCGCGCTACGCGATCGACGCGGCCATGAACGCGACCGAGGGCAATCTGATCGCGGCCAACGCGACCGGCTGCCTGGAGGTGTTCTCCACGCCCTACCCCGAGACCTCGTGGCAGATCCCCTGGGTGCACTCGCTGTTCGGCAACGCCGCGGCGGTGGGCACCGGCATCGCCGCCGCCTTGCGGGTGAAGGGCCGCGAGGATGTGCGCGTGGTCGCGCAAGGCGGCGACGGCGGCACCACCGACATCGGCTTCGGCTGCCTGTCGGGCATGTTCGAGCGCAACGACGACGTGCTCTACATCTGCTACGACAACGAGGCCTACATGAACACCGGCGTGCAGCGATCCTCGGCCACGCCGGCCGCGGCCCGCACCGCCACCACCACCGCCAGCGGCCCGCATCCGGGCAATGTGTTCGGCCAGGGCAAGAACCTGCCGCGCATCGCGATGGCGCACGAGATCCCCTACGTCGCCACGGCCACGGTGGCCGACCTGCACGACCTCGAGCGCAAGGTGCGCACCGCCATGGCGCTGCGCGGCGCGCGCTACATCCACATCCTCGTGCCCTGCCCGCTGGGCTGGGGCGCGGCCTCCAAGGACACCGTCATGCTCGCCCGCCTGGCCCACGAGAGCGGCTTCTTCCCGGTCTTCGAGGCGGTGTACGGCGAGGTCACCCGCGTGAGCAAGATCCGCCGCCCGGTGCCGGTCGAAGACTACCTGCGGCCGCAGCGGCGCTTCGCGCACTTGTTCGGCAAGGAGCCGGATACCGAGACGATCGCGAGGTTGCAGGCGCTGGCCGATCGCAACATCGAGCGCTACGGGTTGTTGGAGACCGCAGCATGACCATGCAGAAGCCTTTTGCGATCACGCTCGACGTTGGATCTTCGCTGGCCAACCGCACCGGCTCATGGCGCACCGAGCGGCCGGTGTACGTGCACCGCCTGCCGCCGTGCAACCAGCAGTGCCCCGCCGGCGAAGACATCCAGGGCTGGCTGTTCCATGCCGAGTCGGGCGACTACGAGGCGGCGTGGCGCCACCTGGTCGCGCACAACCCGTTCCCCGCGGTGATGGGGCGCGTGTGCTATCACACCTGCGAGAGCCAGTGCAACCGCGGTCAGCTCGACGCGCCGGTGGGCATCAATTCAGTCGAGCACTTCCTCGGCGACGAGGCGATCAAGCGCGGCTGGGCCTTCGAGAAGCCGGGCATCGCCTCGGGCAAGAGGGTGCTGGTGGTCGGTGCCGGGCCCTCGGGCCTGTCGGCCGCCTACCACCTGGCGCGCCTGGGCCACCAGGTGACGATCCACGAGGCCGGCCCGCTGCCGGGCGGCATGATGCGCTTCGGCATCCCCAAGTACCGGCTGCCGCGCGAGGTGCTCGACGCCGAGGTGCAGCGCATCGTCGAGCTGGGCGTGCACATCGAGTACGGGCGCAAGGTCGACAACATCCTCGCGACCATGAAGGAAGGCGGCTTCGACGCGGCCTTCCTCGCGGTCGGCGCG
>DATFAY010000493.1:0-2529 GCA_035254085.1 Piscinibacter sp. | reverse complement strand
CAGACTCCTCGGGCACTCGGTTCACCAGATGCTCATCGTGTTTCCGGTCGGGCTGCTGGCAACCGCCGTGCTGTTCGACGTGGCTTACCTCGCCAGCGGCAGGGAGCTGATGGCGGCCGTGTCGTACTGGGTGATGGCGGCAGGGCTGATCGGCGGCCTGGTGGCCGCGCCCTTCGGCCTCGTCGACTGGCTGGCCATCGAGCCCGGCACGCGCGCCCGGCGGATCGGCAAGGTGCACGGCCTCGGCAACGTCGTCATGCTGGCGCTGTTCGCCGTCAGCTGGTGGCTGCGCGGCAGCGCCGACGAGCCGCCGGCGGCCGCGGCGCTCGCGCTGTCTTTCGCGGGGGCGGCATTGGCGATGTTCACCGCCTGGCTGGGCGGCGAGCTGGTGGCGCGCCTGGGCGTGGGCGTGTACGAGCGCGCCAACGTCAACGCGCCCAGCTCCCTCGGCGAACACGAGGGCGAGCCGCGCCAGCTTCACGGGCACTGAAGCGGCCCGCGTCGCGAACACTTCGTAACGGCACGGCCGCGTCGGGCACGCGGTGTGCCGCAGTCGCCCTTGCGGCCCGGAGGCCCGCCCGCGTGGCGTGCCTCCGTGGAATGGCGACACCCTTTTTTTCACAGTCAACCTTTTCTACAAGGAGGCGGCCTCATGAATTCGCTCAAGCTCGCTCAGTTCGGCGTCATCACGTTGATCGCGGCGGCATCGCTCACCCTCACTGCATGCCAGCGCCGGGAAGAAGGCACCACCACCGGCTCGACCAGCAGCACCACCAGCAGCACCACGACCGCCAGCGGCAACCCCGACACGACCAACCCCTCGCAAAGCGGAACGACCGGCGGCGCGGCCGGCACGATGTCGCCGTCTGCCAATACGTCGGGAACCGGCACCAGCACCGACACGACGAGCAGCGGTTCGATGAACAGCAGCACCTCGGCCGCCAGCAGCCCGGCCAGCGGACCGAAGCGCTGACGACCCGCGCGGCCGTCGCGGGCAATCTCGCCTGCCGCGGCGGCCCGGCAGCACGCCTCAACGGTGCCTGGCGCCGCCCCGGCGCGCGCCCGGCGGCGCGTCAGCGCCCGGCCTGAGGGTCCAATCCACCTCGTCCTTTGCGGTGGCGACCCTGCGCTCGGCATGCATGGCCGCACTCGGAGAAATCGGATCGCTGGCGGGAAACGTCTCGTCGAGCGACTCGTCGAGCAACTCCTGGTAGGTGGGAAGCTTCTCGGCTCCCGGCGACCCCCCATCGAGGCGCTTGGCTTCCTTCTGGCGCGCGTGTGGATCTTTCATGGCGGCTCCCGCGGCGCAGGCGACGGTCTGCGCGCCACGCGCTGCGGCATACCGCGTGCCCGGGCACGCGGTATGCCGCGCATCGGTGCGCGCAGCACCGGCCGCGCGCAGGAGACGTCATGAAGTTCGACCGTCTTGCCCGCTGGGGAACCGCCACCGCGCTCGCGTGGCTGGCCGGCTGTGATCCTCATCCGAAGCCCGCGCCGCCCAAGGCGCAGGCCGCGGACGACGGCGTGCCGATGGCGACGGCCACCGTCTTCCGGGCCACGCCCGTGGAGTCCATCGAGCTGGTGCCCGAGGTGGCGCCACCGGCCGCCGTCGAGCTCGCGCCGCGCCACCGCGGCCGCTTGTTCGGCGCCGGCATCCGCCCAAGCACCGGAGCCTCGGGAATCCATCCCTGAGCCTGCCGCACCTCGCAAGCTCCCCGGAGGCGGGCACAGCCTTTGCTCATTGTTGCGAATTGATGCCGTCTCGTGGTGGCATGGTTGAGGACAACGCAACCAGGATGTCCGCGTGGATTTCGCCGAGTTCTTCACCGACCACGCCCGCGGCGTGGCGCCGCTGGCCCGGCGCAGGGGACTGCTCTTCCTGTTCGACTACCGAGGTCCCTTCGTCGACGTCGATGCCGATGAAGACGCCATGCGCGCGGCCCTGGAGCGGCTGTCCAACGCGGCGCTCGACCTGCTCGACGATGGCTTCATCTTCCTGAGCGCGCAGGCCGACTGGAGCGACGCCGGCCTGGCCGATCTTGCCATCAGCATTGCCGGCACCGGCCAGCGCGCCGGCGACCAGCGCCTGGGCGAAGCGATCGAGCGCCTGCGCCTGACCGAGCGGCCGCGCGAGGTCGACAACCCCGAAGGCACCCGCGTGGCCGCCGGCATCTGCCCGCTGACCGGGTCGACGGTGTCTTTCGCCGCCAATCGCAGCGACGGCATCCTGCTGGCCTTCGACATGACGGCCCCCGCCTCGCTGCTCGACGCCGAGCCCGCGCCCAATGCCGAAGGTGCACGCGCCTGGCTGATCAGCGAAACGGCCGGCATCTGCCAGTCGCTGGTGCGCCGGCTGCAGCGCCTGGGCTGGGCGACGTCGACCTTCGCTTCGCCGCAGCAGGCACTGCAGCAGCTGAGCCAGATGAAGCCCGGCATGGCGCGGCCCTCGCTGGTGGTGGGAGTCGATTCGCCGCAGCTCACGGCCGAGAGCCTGCAGCCGCTGCGCGATGCGCTCGCGCCCTGCACGCA
>DATFAY010000492.1:0-8472 GCA_035254085.1 Piscinibacter sp. | reverse complement strand
AGACGTAGAGCACCTGCCCGGTCACGAAGCCGTTATCGGGCGAGAGGAAGAACAGCGCAGCGCGTGCCACGTCCTGCGGCGTGCCGATGCGCTTGACGACGATGCTGTCGATGATGCGTTGCGTCTGCGGCGCGCCCTCCGGGTTGCTGTTGCGAAACAGCTCGGTGGCGATCGGCCCCGGGCCGATGGCGTTGACGGTAATGCCGTCGCCGCCCAGTTCCATGGCCAGCGTGCGGGTCATGCCGATCAGACCCGCCTTGGTGGCCGAATAGACCACCCGCTCCGGCTTGCCCAGTGCCGCACGCGACGACATGTTGACGATGCGCCCCTGCCCACTGGCGCGCAGCGTGGGCAGAAAGGCCTGCACCAGCAGCATGGGCGCACGCAGGTGCAGACCCACCACGTCATCCAGCTGCGCGGTGCTGGCAGTGTTGATGGTGCCGGGTCGCGTAGCGCCGGCGTTGTTCACCAGCGCCGTCACATTGTGTTTGGCGGCGATTTCGGCCGCACGCTCGCGCGTGGCCGCTTCGTTGGTCAGGTCGGCCTGGTAGGAGGTGAACAGGGGGTGCCGCCAATCGGGCAGCACGTAGTCGAGGTTGACCACGGCGCGGCCTTCGGCCAGCAGGGCTTCGGCAATCGCGCGGCCGATGCCGTTGCTGGCACCGGTGACGACGGTGACTTCGGTCGATGCAGCGCTCATGCTCACACGCGCTCCAGGATCACGGCAATGCCCTGGCCGACGCCGATGCACATGGTGCACAGGGCATAACGGCCACCGGTGGCATGCAGGCGATTGACCGCCGTGGTGGCCAGACGGGCGCCACTGGCACCCAGCGGATGGCCCAGCGCAATGGCGCCGCCCCAGGCGTTCACGCGGGCGTCGTCGTCCTTCAGGCCCAGCGCACGCAGTACGGCCAGGCCTTGCGCGGCAAAGGCTTCGTTGAGCTCGATCACATCGAGCTGCTCCAACGTGATGCCGGTCTGGGCCAGCACCTTGAGTGTGGCCGGCGTGGGACCGAAACCCATGATGCGCGGCGCCACGCCGGCGGTGGCCATACCCACCACGCGGGCGCGCGGCGTGAGGCCGTACTTGGCGGCGTTGGCTTCGTTGGCCAGCAGCAACGCGCAGGCGCCGTCGTTCACGCCCGAGGCGTTGCCCGCCGTGACGGTGCCGTCGGGCCGCACCACGCCCTTGAGCTTGGCCAGTGCTTCCAGGCTGGTGGCACGCGGATGCTCGTCGGTGTCGACGACGATGGCGTCACCTTTTTTCTGGGGAATGGTGACAGGCGTGATCTCACGCGCCAGGTGGCCGGCCTTCTGCGCCGCCACCGCGTTGAGCTGGCTGGCCAGGGCCATGCGGTCCTGCGCTTCGCGCTCGATCTTGAAATCGGTGGCCACGTTCTCGGCCGTCTCCGGCATGGAGTCGACGCCGTACTTTTCCTTCATCAGCTTGTTGACGAAGCGCCAGCCGATGGTGGTGTCGTACACCGCGTTGTTGCGGCTGAAGGCGCTCTCCGCCTTGGGCATCACAAAAGGCGCGCGGCTCATGCTTTCCACACCGCCGGCAATCATCAGCCCGGCTTCGCCCGACTTGATGGCGCGTGCGGCGGTGCCGACGGCGTCCAGCCCCGAACCGCACAGGCGGTTGATGGTGGCACCCGGCACCTCTACCGGCAGGCCGGCCAGCAGGCTGGCCATGTGGGCCACGTTGCGGTTGTCTTCGCCGGCCTGGTTGGCGCAGCCGTAGAGCACGTCCGTCAGGGCGGCCCAGTCCACCTTCGGGTTGCGGGCCATCAGGGCCTTGAGGGGAATGGCGCCGAGGTCGTCGGTGCGCACGCTGCTCAGGGCACCGCCGTAACGGCCGATGGGGGTGCGGATGGCGTCGCAGATGAAGGCTTGTGTCACGGCTTGGCTCATGGTGTGTGTCCTTGTCTTGGTGATGTCGGGGTTCAGGCTTGGATCGGCAGGCCGATCATCTTTTCCAGTTCGGCGTGGGTCAGGCCATCGACGAGGTCGACGAGCTTGAGGCCCTGCGGCGTGCAGTCGAGCGTGGCCAGGTCGGAGTAGATGCGCTTGACGCAGGCGATGCCGGTCAGCGGGTAGGTGCAATCCTTCACCACCTTGCTCTCGCCCTGCTTGGTCAGCAAATCCATCATGACCCAGGTCTGCCGGGCGCCGACGGCCAGGTCCATGGCACCACCTACCGCAGGAATGGCGTCCTTCTCGCCGGTGTGCCAGTTGGCCAGGTCGCCGGTGGCGGAGACCTGGAAGGCGCCCAGCACGCAGATGTCCAGATGGCCGCCGCGCATCATGGCGAAGCTGTCGGTGTGGTGGAAATAGGAGCCGCCCGGCAGCAGTGTCACCGGCTGCTTGCCGGCATTGATCAGGTCATAGTCTTCCTGGCCCGGCGCCGGCGCCGGCCCCATGCCGAGCAGGCCGTTCTCGCTGTGCAGCAGCACCTCGCGCTCTTTGGGAATGTGGTTGGCCACCAGCGTGGGTTGGCCGATGCCGAG
The DNA here is from genome assembly GCA_035254085.1 of Piscinibacter sp. Classification (GTDB taxonomy): domain Bacteria; phylum Pseudomonadota; class Gammaproteobacteria; order Burkholderiales; family Burkholderiaceae_C; genus Albitalea. Next base: position 5,959 of record DATFAY010000492.1, on the reverse strand, counting down.
GTTGACCACCGCGCCTTCGGGAATGTCTTGCGCCACGCGCGCGGCGAGCTGGTCTTTAGTTCGTTTTTGATAGCTCATGCTCATGCCGCTTTCTTGAAGCCGCCAGCCTGGGTGGCCTGGCGTTCGATCTTCACGATCTTGCTGACGAAGATGGCCGGCGTCACGATGGCCTCGGGATCGAGACCGCCCAGCTCCACGATGTCGTGCACGCTGGCAATCGTCTGTCGGCAGGCCATGGCCATGGAGGGGCCGAAGTTGCGCGCCGTCATGCGGTAGGTCAGGTTGCCCCAGCGGTCGCCGCGCTCGGCCTTGATCAGCGCCAGGTCGGCGTGGATCGGGGACTCGAGCACGTACATCCGGCCATCGATCTCGCGCGTCTCCTTGCCCCGGGCCAACTCCGTGCCGTAGCCGGTGGGTGTGAAGAACCCGCCGATGCCGGCGCCGGCGGCGCGAATGCGTTCGGCCAGGTTGCCCTGCGGCACGAGCTCCAGCTCGATCCGGCCGGACCGGTACAGGGCGTCGAAGACCTGTGAGTCGGCCTGGCGGGGAAAGCTGCAGATGATCCTGCGCACGCGGCCGGCCTTGAGCAGCGCGGCCAGCCCGACCTCGCCGTTGCCGGCGTTGTTGTTCACGATGGTGAGGTCGCGCGCGCCCTGCGCGATCAGGCCCTCGATGAGCTCCGTCGGCTGGCCGGCGCCGCCGAAGCCTCCGATCATCACGGTGGCGCCGTCACGCACGTCCTGCAGGGCGGCTTCGATGCTGGGGACGATCTTGTCGATCACGTCGGGCGGGTCCAGTAGTTCTTTATACGAACATGTGTTCGATTAAGGAACACTGTAGCGGAGAAGCGCCCGCGCGCCAAGGGGTGTCCGTCTTCCGCGCCGGGCATTCGCACGCCGGCGTCGATGGGGTTCAGGCCGCCTTGGACAGTTCTTCCATGGCGTAGACGCGGCCGAAGCGATTCGAGAGGAATTCGGACAGCGGCACGTCTTCCTGCTTCACGAAGCCGCGCTGCGGCAGCCGGCCGGCGGCCAGCATGTCGAGCATGGCGCACAGGCTGCTCGCCGTGGTGATCTGGATGGCGCTGCGCATCTTGCCGGCCAGCGCGTGGCTGTAGATCTTGCGGGCGTAGGTGTCCTGCAGCAGCTTGCCGTCCTTGATGCCGGCCACGGTGACGAACACGATGACGACGTCCTGCATGGTGGCCGGGACCGCCTGTTCGAGGATGTCCTTGAGCACGTCGCGACGATCCTTCAGGCGCAGGTCGTGCAGCAAGGCCTTCATGATCGCCGCATGCCCCGGGTAGCGGATGGTGCGGTAGTTGAGCGTGCGCACCTTGCCTTGGAGCGTCTCGCACAAGGTGCCCAGGCCGCCCGAGGTGTTGAAGGCTTCGTAGAGCACGCCGTCGAGCGAGAACTCCTCGCGCTCCTCGAGGGCAGGCACCTCGCGCGGATGGCCGTCGACGATCGCCTCGCAGGGTTCGCAATACTCGTTGATGACGCCTTCGGTGCTCCACGTGAGGTTGTAGTTGAGGGCGTTGCTCGGGTACGCGGGGAGCGCGCCCACGCGCATGCGCACCGAGTCCAGCGTGTCGAACTGGCGTGCCAGGTCGGCGGCGACGATGGAGATGAATCCGGGCGCCAGGCCGCACTGGGGGATGAGCGCGGTGCGCGCGCCCTCGGCCAGTTCGCGGATGCGGCGGGTGCTGGCCACGTCTTCCGTCAGGTCGAGGTAGTGGACGCCCAGTTCGCGCGCCGCCTCCGCCACCTTGACCGTGAGGTGATAGGGCGCCGCGCTCAGCACCGCATAGCAGTCGCGCATGGCAGCGCGCAGCGCGCCCGCGTCGGCCACGTCCAGGCACAGCGTCGACAGCCGGGGCGACTTGCGTGCGTCGGCCTCGATCTCGGCCAGGAGGCTTTGCGACCGGTCCGCGACCGTCACCCGATAGCCGCTTTCAGGCGGCGTCTGGACCAGCAGGTCCGCCACGACCGAGCCGATCTTGCCGCCACCGATCACCAGGACGTTCTTCATGCTTTGCCTCCGTAGGTAAGAAAGTCGGGCAATTCTCGTGCCGCGCAGCACAAAACGCAGCACCCTGTTCGACGAAACGGAGTGGCCGCTTCGTCGAAATGAAGGCTATATTTACGCGAAATGCTGAACACGCCCCTGGACCCGATCGACCGCCAGCTCATCGCGTTGCTGCGCGAGAACGCGCGCGCGTCGACCGCCGAACTGGCGCGCAAGCTGCAGCTGTCGCGCACCACCGTGCAAAGCCGCATCGAGCGGCTGCAGCGCCAGCGTGTGATCGCCGGCTACACGATCACCGTCCCCGACGAGCTCGAGGCGTCGCTGGTGCGTGCCCACGTGATGATCACCCTGGTGCCCAAGCAAAGCGCCGCCATCGAGCAGGCCTTGCGCAAGATTGCGGAAGTGAGGGTGCTGCACTCGGTGAGCGGCCCCTTCGACCTGATCGCGGTCGTGGCGGCCACGTCGATCGGCGAGCTCGACGCCTTGATCGACCGGATCGGCGCCTTGGACGGCGTGGAGCGCACCACCTCGGCCATCGTGCTGTCGACTCGCATCGAACGCTGAGACCGCGGTTGGCGCTCACCGACTTGAGCGCCCTCAAGCTTGGGCGCGGCCTGCCGACAACCCTTCAGAGGCTGCGCGCTCCGAGGTGCGCGCGCCCCCAGGGAATGAAAAGCGCTGCTTCCACCATCCAGATCGATGTCGATTCGCTGCGCGTCGGGATGTTCATCCATCTCGACGTCGGCTGGATGTCGCATCCGTTTCCGCTGAGCAGCTTTCGCCTGAGCTCGGCAGAGCAGATCGGCATCATCCGTTCGCTCGGCATCAAGCAACTGCGCTGGAGCCCGGAGCAAAGCGCGCTGATGGAGGCGCAGGACGAGGCTGCGCGCGCGATCGAAGCGGCCGCCCAGTCGTCCGGCGCCGCCGCGGGTGCAGCGCGGGGCGACGCCGCGGCGAATGCCGAAGAGCCGCCCGAGTTGGCCGCGCGCCGGCAGCGTCGCGCTGCGGTCGCCGCGCAGCGCTCGGCGCTGGCGCTGTGCGAGCGCCAGTTCGCCGAGGCCACGCGAGAATGCAAGGTGCTCACGGATCAGGCGGTCGCCGAGCCGCATGCCGCGCGCGACAAGGCGCAGGCCTTGACCCAGGCCTTCGTCGACAAGATGCTGGGCGCGCACGATGTGTGCATCCGGCTGCTCACCGAAGCCGCCGGCGACCGTGCCTCCAGCCATGCGGTCAACGTGACGCTGATCTCGCTGCTGATGGGGCGCTGCTTCGGCCTCGCGCAGCCGGAGATGCTCGACCTCGGGGTGGGCGCCTTGCTGCACGACATCGGCAAGGCAGACTTGCCGCCGCGCGTGCGCCACCGCGAAGAGCACTTCACTGCCAGCGAGGCCAAGTTCTACGAGGAACACGTCGGCCACGGGGTGGCCCACGCATTGAAGATGGGCCTGTCGCCGGGCGCCACGATGGTCATCGCCCAGCACCACGAGCACGCGGACGGAAGCGGCTTTCCGCTCAAGCTGGGCACCGAGCGCATGAGTCCGATGTCGCGCATCGTCGCGCTCGTCAACCGCTACGACAACCTGTGCAATCCGCACCTGCCGGCGCGCGCGCTCACGCCGCACGAGTCGCTGTCGCTGCTGTTCGCGCAGGGCAAGACCAAGTACGACACCGCGATCCTCGGCGCCTTCATCAAGATGATGGGCGTGTATCCGCTCGGCTCGGTCGTGCAGCTCACGGACGACCGTTTCGCGATCGTCGTCGGGGTGAATTCATCGCGTCCGCTCAAGCCGCGAGTGGTCGTGCACGACCCCAAGGTGCCGCCGGACGAGGCGGCCATCCTCGACCTGGAAACCACGCCGAACCTCGGCATCCGGCGAAGCGTGCGGCCGCAGACGCTGCCGGCCGATGCCCTCGCGGCGCTCGCGCCCAGGCCGCGCATCGCCTATTTCTTCGAGCCGGCCTCCCAGGAGCCTGAGGGATGAAGACACCCACCCCGCCGGAAAGCCGCGCCCTGGCGGCCGCTCCGTTGCTGGCCGGCCTGATCGAGGGCATGTCCGATGCCGTCTGGCTGGTCGATGCCGGCAGCCTGCGCCTGGTCGCTGCCAACCGGGCGGCGGGCGAGCTGATCGGCGTGGACGCGTCCGATCTCGTCGGACGCGAGGTGCTCGCGCTGTGCGACACCCCCGAGGACCGGGCGTTCTGGGCGGAGGCCGCATCGGGCGGGATGCAACACATCGACTCGCCGACCTGGCTGCGCCGCGCCGACGCGGCGGCCGTGCCGGTGAGCCGCCGCGTGAGCCGGCTGGACGACGACGCGCAGCCGCTGTTCATGGTGGTGCTGCGCGACGACAGCGAGCGGCGGCGCATCGAGCAGGGTCTGCACGAGCGCGTCGCCGAGCTGGCGGCCACGTTGGAGTCCTGCGCCGATGGCCTGCTGGTGACCGATCTCGCCGGGAACATCCGCCACTTCAACCACGCCTTCGCGGCGCTGTGGAAGCTGCCTGCGCCGCTGCTGCGTCGCCGCGACGACGATGCGCTGCTCGCCTTCATGCGGCGCAGCGTGGCCGATCCGGCGGCGTACATGCACCGCCTCGCCGCCATCGAGAACGGCGAGCTGCGCGAAGCCGTCGACACCGTCGTCCTGCAGTGCGGACGCGTGCTGCAGCGGGTCACGTTCGCGCAGCGCAGCCAGGGAAGCACGATCGGGCGGGTCTATTCGTTTCGCGACATCACCGAGCGGATGGACGCGCTGCAGCGCCTGGACACCTTGTCGCACAGCGACGCGCTGACCGGGCTGCCCAATCGCAGCGTGCTGGGCGATCGGGTCGAGTTCTCGATCGCGCTGGCCCAGCGCGAAGGCACGTCGTTCGCGCTGCAGTTCGTCAATCTCGATCGCTTCAAGCACATCAACGACACGCTCGGCCGCGAGTTCGGCGACCGGGTGCTGGTGGACGTCGCCGAGCGGCTGAAGGCGAGCCTGAGGCAGGTCGACATCGTCACGCGGCTGGGCGGCGACGAGTTCGTGGTGCTCGTGCACCAGGCCGACGAGTACGGCGCCGAAGTGGCCGCGCGACGCATGATCGAGGCGATGCAGCGGCCGTTCTCGCACGGCGGCATGAGCTTCACGCTCACGTGCAGCATCGGCATCGCGCTGTATCCGCACCACGGAGCCGATCTCGACGAGCTGGTTCGCCATGCCGACGCCGCGATGCACGAGGTGAAGGCGGCCGGCCGCGCGGCGTTCCGCTTCCACCGCTCCAGCGCCCACGCCGACGACGAGGCGCGCAGCCGCCTGCGGCTGGACACGTCCATGCGCCAGGCGCTGCGCTGCGGGCACTTCCGCCTGCATTACCAGCCGCAGGTCGACCTGGGCAGCGGGCGCGTGCGCGGCGCCGAGGCGCTGATCCGATGGCACGACCCGGAGCTGGGCAACGTATCACCCGGCGAATTCATCCCGGTGGCCGAGCAAAGCGGCTTCATCGTCGTCATCGGCGACTGGGTGCTGCGCCAGGCGGTCGCGCAGGCGGCCCAGTGGCATGCGCAGGGCCGCGGGCTGATCGTCTCGATCAACGTGTCTGCGGTGCAGTTCCATCGCGCCGGCTTCGTCGAGCGGGTGGCGCAGGCGCTGCAGCAGGCGCAGCTGCCGCCGCCGCTGCTCGAACTCGAGCTCACCGAGTCCATCCTGATCCAGGACGCGCAGGAGGCGCTGGTGCGCTTGCAGGCGCTGTCGCAGCTGGGCGTGAAGCTCGCGATCGACGACTTCGGCACCGGCTACTCGAGCCTCGGCTACCTCAAGCGCTTTCCGATCCATCGCCTGAAGATCGACCGCAGCTTCGTGCGCGGCCTGCCCGGCGACGCGAGCGATGCCGGCATCGTGCACGCCATCGTCGACCTGGCCCGGGCGCTGCGGCTCGACGTGGTGGCCGAGGGC
>DATFAY010000491.1:0-3671 GCA_035254085.1 Piscinibacter sp. | reverse complement strand
TACGGCATGGTGCTGGCCGGGATGTCGCAGTATGCGAAGGACATCGGCATGCTGACGTCTTCGGGCATCGTCACGGCCATGATGAGCGACGCCTCCGACGGGATCATGGACGGCATGGCGGCGGGCGTTCAGGTCGGCATGGGCAGCGGCATGATGGGCAGCAGCATGAGGCCGGATGTCGGCACCGCGGGCCTTGCCGCGGCGATGGCGACTTTCATCGACTCGAGCGCCAACAAGTCGGGCTTGTCGACGACGGACGTTGCCGCGCTGATTGCACAGCTCAAGACCACCGACGGCCACATGCACTGACTCAAGGCCCGGCGGCGACGATCTCCTGCGGCTGCCCGCTGCGCAGCGACCGCGTGATCGCCAGGCCGATGCGCGTCGCTTCGGTGGCGTCGGCCAGCGACAACGCGGGCGGCTCGTCGCCGCGGCAGCACGCCACGAAGCCGGTCATCTCGCGCCCGAAGGCCTCGGCGAAGCGCTCGTAGAAGTCGACCGTGGCCTGGTGGCGCACGCCGTTCGCGTCGCTCAGCACCACGCGGTCGCGCGGGGCGCCATGGCCGACCAGCAGGTTGCCCGCCGTGCCGATGATCTCGGTCTGCGTCTCGTGGCCGTGCGCGAAGGTGCGCGACGCATAGAGCAGGGCGCGCTGCCCGTGCTCGAATTCGATCAGCGCGAAGGCGTTGTCCACGTCGCCCATCTCGCGCAGGCCCTCGTGGATCGCGATGGTGCCGCTCGCGAACACCCGTGTGGCACGGGGGCTGCCGAGCAGCCAGCGGGCGAGGTCGATGTCGTGCACGCTGCAATCCATGAAGATGCCGCCCGAACTGCGGGCGAAGCGGATGAACGCGCCCGACTCGTCGTTCATGTCCGCGGTCTGCGACCGCACGATCACCGGCCGGCCGATGGTGCCCGCGGCGATCGCCTGCTGGGCATGCCGGTAGCTCGGGTCGAAGCGGCGCACGAAGCCCACCATGGCGACGAGCTGGGGGTGCTCGCGCGACACGGCCTGCACCCGTTCGCAGTCCTCGACGTTCAGCGCAAGCGGCTTCTCGACGAAGACGTGCTTGCCCGAGCGCAGGGCCGCGATGACCTGCTCGGCGTGCAAGGTCGTCGGCGTGGCGAGCACGACCGCGTCGATCTCGCGGTCGGCCAGCAGCGCGTCGACCTGCGCATGCAGGCGCGTGACGCCGAACTGCGCATGGGCAGCGTCGAGCTCGGCTGGCACCGGGCTGCATGCAGCCACCAGATCGCAGCCCGGCGTGTACCGCGCGAGCTGCTCGGCGTGTCGCCAGCCGAGGCGCCCCAGGCCGGCGATGCCGACCCGCAATCGGCGCGCGCTCGAGCGCGTCACAGCAGCACCGGCTGGCCGCTGCGCAGCGACTCGGCGGCGGCATCGGCGAGCTTCTGCGCGGCCACGCCGTCATCGATGGTGGTGCGAAACGGCGCGCCCGACTGCAGGCATTCGAAGAAGTGCGTCACTTCGAGCCGGTAGGCCTCGCGGTAGCGCTGCAGGAAGAAGTGCTCGGGCAGGTCGCTGTGCACGCCGTGGGCATCCAGGCGCGTGAGCTCGGTCGGCCGATGGTTGCCGCAGGCGAGCAGCCCCTGCGAGCCGAGCACCTCGAAGCGCTGGTCGTAGCCGTAGGCGGCGCGGCGCGAGGTGTTGATCTGGCACAGCCGGCCGCGTCGCGTGCGCAGCGTGACGGCGGTGGTGTCGATGTCGCCGGCCTCGGCGATGGCCGGATCGACCAGGCACGAGCCGGTGGCCGAGATCCATGCCGCTTCGTCGCCGAGGATCCAGCGGAACACGTCGAAGTCGTGGATCAGCATGTCGCGGAAGATGCCGCCTGAGGCCTTGAGGTAGGACACGGGCGGGGCACCCGGATCGCGGCTGGTGATGACGAGCACCTCGGGCTCGCCGATCTCGCCGCGCGCCAGGCGCTCCTTGGCGGCGTTGAAGGTCGGGTCGAAACGGCGCTGGAAGCCGATCATGCAGGCCACGCCGGCCGCGCGCACGGCCTCGGCGCACGCGACGGCGCGTGGCACCGAGAGGTCGACAGGCTTCTCGCAGAAGATGTGCCTGCCCGATGCGGCGGCGCGGCCGATGAGCTCGCTGTGGGTGTCGGTGGGCGAGGCGATCGCCACCACCTCGATGCGTGGATCGGCGAAGGCCTGCTCGATGCTCGCCGGCTGCGCGCCCACCTGTTGCGCGAGCGCGGCGGCGCTGTCGGCGATCGGATCGCACACGTAGGAGAGCTTCACCCCGGGGAGTGCGGCGAGGTTGGCGGCGTGGATGCGGCCGATGCGGCCGGCGCCGAAGAGGGCAACGTGCTTCATGGGTTGGCGGTGACGATTTGGCGGGTGGGCTGGTAGTCGAGCTCCAGCCGGTAGGCCAGCGCGATGAACAGGCTTTGCGCCAGTCCCATCGTGCTGGTGAGCGAGCGAAAGCCGAAGGTGCTGTTGTCTTGCACCAGCAGCACGGCGGCCGCATCGCGCGCGAGCGGGCTCATGCGGCTGTCGGTGATGGCGATGAGCTTCGCGCCACGCTGCAGCGCAGCCTCGGCGGCGACCTGCGTCTCCTCGGCGTAGGGTGCGAACGAGATGGCGATCAGCACGTCGCCGCGCCGCACCGAGCGCAACTGCCCTTCGTGCATGCTGCCCAGCGCCGTGACGAGCTGGATGCGCTTGTCGGTGTGCTGCAGTGCGTAGTCGAGGTAGGCCGCGACCGAGAACGAGCGGCGCGAGCCGGCGATCCAGATCGAGTCGGTCGCGACGAGCAGCTCGACCGCCTTCACGAAGGTGGGTGCATGCAGCGAGCGCTGCAGTTCCTGCATGCCGGCGATCGAGCCGCCGAGGAACTCGCGCGCGATGTCGGCCGGGCTGAGGCCACCCTGACCGGAAGCGATGACCTCGCGGATGCGCGACTGGTAATTGCGGCTGGGCGCGATCTGCCGCGAGATGCCCTCGCGGAACAGGCGCTGCATTTCGGAAAAGCCGGAGAAGCCGAAGTGCTTGGCGAAGCGGATGACCGCCGAGGGCTGCACGCCGCAGTGCTCCGCCACGTCCTGGATGCCCTCGAGCCCGAGATGGTCGCGGTGCTGCTCGACGTAGCGCGCGATCACCTTGAGCTGCTTGCTCAAGCCCTCGAACTCCGAGGAGATGTCCTTGATCAGGCGGTCGATGGTCTTCGGTGGAGCGGCGGCGGCCATGGCGTCGTCAGGGGCAGGAGCGATGGCGGCAAGTATAGGAACGGGCTTCACGAATTAGAAACGGGTTTTCCACTACGATAAAAAATAGAAAAGCATTTGCATTGAGGGTGAACGACTCCTAGACTTCGCTCGGTCCCGGGACGCGAGCACGCGTTCACGGCTCGGGCACGGGTTCCGAACGACATCTCTGGAGACAAGACCATGAATCCCTCCCCGATCAAGCGGTTCGTGAAGGCGGTCGCGCTCGCGGCGCTGATGACGGCCGGCGCGGCCCATGCCGACAAGTACGTTCTGATCAGCCACGCCCCCGATTCCGACTCCTGGTGGAACACCATCAAGAACGCCATCAAGCAGGCCGGCGAGGACTATGGCGTGCAGGTCGAGTACCGCAACCCGCCCAGCGGCGACCTGGCCGACATGGCGCGCCTGATCGAGCAGGCCGCTGCGCAGAACGTCGAC
>DATFAY010000490.1:0-2026 GCA_035254085.1 Piscinibacter sp. | reverse complement strand
GTCACCCAGTTGCTCAACCGCTGGTCGCAAGGCGACCCGGCGGCGCTCGAGCGCATGCTGCCGCTGGTCTACGGCGAGCTGCGCAAGCTCGCCTATCGCCACTTGCGGCAGGAGCGCGGCAGCCACACCTTGCAGGGCACGGGCCTCGTGCACGAGGCCTATCTGCGGCTGGCCAAGCGCGCGCCGCTGCAGTGGGAGTCGCGCGCGCAGTTCTTCGGCTGGGCCTCGGCCTTGATGCGCCACATCCTGGTCGATCACGCCCGTGCGCACCGTGCCTCCAAGCGCGGCGGCGGCGCCGCGCCCGTGAGCCTGGACGCGCTCGACGAGCACGACACCGGCGCCGCCCCGATGGCGCACCCGGCAGCGGCCGACGACGGCCCGGACCTGCTCGCGCTCGATGCCGCCTTGCAGCGCCTGGAGCGCCTGGACCGGCAGCAGAGCGCGGTCGTCGAGCTGCGCTTCTTCGGCGGACTGAGCGTGCTCGAGACCGCGCAGGCGCTGCACATCTCGCCGGCCACCGTGAAGCGCGAATGGGCGACGGCGCGCGCCTGGCTGCTGCGCGAGCTCAACCGCTGAAGCAACGCTACATCGGCTGCACCGCGCGCAGCGCCTGCGGCAGCAACTGCATCCGGTTGCGCGCGCCGAAGCGCTTGCGCAGCTGCCGCATGTGGTAGTCCACCGCGTGCAGCGAGAGGCCGAGCCGGTCGGCGATCTGCTTGTCCGCCAGCCCGCTGGCCAGGCACTGCAGGATGGCGCGCTGCGTGTCCGACAAGGCGACGCTCGGCGCCACGTCGTCGGCCGGCGCCGCGTAGTGGGTGTAATACTCGTGCAGGCACAGGCCCAGCGTGAGCACGCGGCTGAAAAGCTGGTCGTCGTCGATGGCCGGCATGTCGGCGCGATGCGACAGCAGGCTGATGAGCACCCGCTCGTGCGGCTGCGCCACGGGCAGCGCCAGCATGACCCCGCAGCTCATGCCGGTGGCGCGCAGGTCGGCGACGAAGCGGCGCAGCAGCGCCTGGTCGGGCGCTGACGCGCGTGCCAGTTCATCGATGTGCCAGACGCAGGGCAGGCTGGTGCGCAGCGCCTCGTGCAGCCGCAGGTCCACGGCCAGGTATCCCTTCTCGATGTAGCGCCGCTGCCAGGCGTCGTCGCCGTGCGTCGCGCTCAGCGAGATCGGCAGCACCCGATCGCCGCTGACCTGCACCCGGCCGTAGCCGAGCCAGTCGAAGCCCATCGATTGCACGATGTCGGCCACGCGGCGCTGGCACTCCTCGGCACTGGGTGCATCGAGCAGGCGTTCGAGGATCGATGGCAGGCGCCGCGGCACGAGCGCCTCTTGCAGGTCGTGCACATTGTGCAGGGGCGGATCGGCATCGCAGGCGCGCGCACCGTGGGTTAGCGGTTGGCGCGCCGGCGGGCAGGGCTGAAGGCTGATCATGTGGTGGGCTCCGCGAGTCGCTCTTGTGTCCTAAAGCGAGAACGGCGCGGGCCGCGGATCACCCGCTTGCAAACCGATACGCCTGAACCGCTTGCACACGCCGAGCACGCACCTGCGGCCGCTGCGCGCGGCGAGCGCTCACACGCTGGCGCAAGCTCAGCGCTTGCTGCGGGCGATGGTGGCGGCGCTGGCGCCGCAGTGACTCAGGCCGTCGCGAAAGACCTGCGGCGAATACTCGCCGGGGCCGATGCCCACGCTGTGCTCCAGCGCTTCGGCCACGCGCAGGCCGCGGCGGTAGTAGATGCAGGCATCCGTCTTGACGCCGCGCGCGGTGAGCGCGCGTGCGGCTTCGGCCAGGCCGTGGTAGTTGTCGCGTTGGGCCGCCAGCGCCTCGGTGGCGCGGCGCGCCGCTTCGGGCAGCGCCTGCACGATCTCGTCGGCGCGCTCGCCTTCTTTCAAGCTGGCCGCCGGGTCGCCCAGCTGCAGCAGGGTGTTGCCGAGGTGCGTGTGCGCCAGGGCCAGGGTCAGCTTGGCGTCTTCGTCGTTCGGATCGCGGGTGGTGATGGTCTGCAGCACGCGGATCGCTTC
>DATFAY010000489.1:0-5002 GCA_035254085.1 Piscinibacter sp. | reverse complement strand
GCCTGGATGGCGTCGGTGGCGATGCGGATGTTGCCGTCGGTGCCGTTCTTGAAGCCGATCGGCGCCGAGATGCCCGAGGACAGTTCGCGATGGACCTGGCTCTCCGTGGTGCGCGCGCCGATCGCGCCCCACGAGATGAGGTCGCCGATGTACTGCGGGGAGATCACGTCGAGGAACTCGCTGCCCGCCGGCATGCCCAGGCGGTTGATCTCCAGCAGCAGCTGGCGCGCCATGCGCAGGCCTTCGTCGATGCGGTAGCTCTCGTCGAGATAGGGATCGTTGATCAAGCCCTTCCAGCCGACCGTGGTGCGCGGCTTCTCGAAGTACACGCGCATCACGATCTCCAGCGTGTCGGCGTAGCGATCGCGCTGCTCCCGGAGCTTGCGCGCGTATTCCAGCGCGGCGATCGGGTCGTGGATCGAACACGGCCCGATGATCACCAGCAGGCGGTCGTCCTTGCCCTGCATGATCTGCTTGATGCGCCGGCGGGTGTCGCCGACCAGCGTCTCCACGGGCGTGCCGCTGATCGGGAAGAAGCGAATCAGGTGTTCGGGAGGCGGCAGCGGCATCACGTCCTTGATCCTTTCGTCGTCGGTCTGGCTGGTCTTCTCGGTGCGCTGGTACCAGCCGTCGGCCGTGGCGGCGGTCTTGTTGGTCATGACGAAGGCTCCTGGAGGCGGTCGGTGAATCGGTTGAACGAAGGCGAAAAAAAACCGCCGGGGGTCGCCCGGCGGTTTTGGGATTCGGTTTGCGCTCTTGCCTGCTTATGCGCTTGCCTCTCCATCCGCCGGGCGGTGCGAGAACCAAAAGAACGCAAAAAAATACGGCTTGCAAGGCATGGACGCGACTGTAGCACGGCGGACAGCGCAGCCGCCGCGATGTGGGCGAGCCTTGATGCAGGTCACGCGGTGCCGCCGACGGTGAGCCCGTCGATGCGCAAGGTGGGCTGGCCCACCCCGACCGGCACGCTCTGGCCTTCCTTGCCGCAGGTGCCCACGCCGGTGTCGAGCTTCATGTCGTTGCCGACCATGGTGACGCGGGTGAGGGCGTCCGGGCCGTTGCCGATGATGGTCGCGCCCTTCACCGGGTACTGGATCTTGCCGTTCTCGACCCAGAACGCCTCGCTCGCCGAGAAGACGAACTTGCCGCTGGTGATGTCGACCTGGCCGCCGCCGAAGTTGCTCGCGTACAGGCCGCGCTTGAGGCCGGCGATGATCTCTTCCTTGGTCTTGTCGCCGCCCAGCATGTAGGTGTTGGTCATGCGAGGCATGGGCACCGCGGCGTAGCTTTCGCGCCGGCCGTTGCCGGTGGGCTGCACCTTCATCAGCCGCGCGTTCATCGCGTCCTGGATGTAGCCGCGCAGGATGCCGTCCTCGATCAGCACGTTGCGCTGCGAGGCGTTGCCCTCGTCGTCGACGTTGAGCGAGCCGCGCCGGTCGGGCAGCGTGCCGTCGTCAAGCACCGTCACGCCCCTGGCCGCCACGCGCTGGCCGACCCGGCCCGAGAACGCGCTCGAGCCCTTGCGGTTGAAGTCGCCTTCCAGGCCGTGGCCGATCGCCTCGTGCAGCAGGATGCCGGGCCAGCCAGAGCCGAGCACCACGCTCATCTCGCCGGCCGGCGCGGGGCGCGACTCCAGGTTGGTTAGCGCGGCGTTCACGGCGTCGTTGACATAGCTCTCGATGACGCTGTCGTGGAAATAGCCGAAGCCGAAGCGCCCGCCGCCGCCGCCGGTGCCCACCTCGCGCCGCGTCTCGCCATCGACCGTCTGTTCGGCGATGACCGTCACGCTCAGGCGCACCAGCGGGCGCACGTCGGCGGCCAGCGTGCCGTCCGCGCGCGCGACCAGCACCACGTCGTACTCGCCGGCCAGCCCGGCCATCACCTGGGCGATGCGCGGGTCCTTGGCGCGAGCGAGCTTCTCGACCTTCTCGAGCAGCGCCACCTTCTGGGTGCTGTCCAGGGTGGCGATCGGGTCCATCGGGGCGTAGAGCACGCGGCTGGGGGCCACGATCTGCCGCGGGCTCACCTTGACCTTGCGGCTCTGGCCCGCCGCGGCAATGGTGCGCACCGTCTGCGCGGCATCCATCAGCGCGGCCTCGGAGATGTCGTCCGAATAGGCGAAAGCGGTCTTCTCGCCGGCGACGGCGCGCACGCCCACGCCCTGGTCGATGCCGAAGCTGCCGCTCTTGACGATGCCTTCCTCGAGACTCCACCCTTCGCTGCGCGTGTACTGGAAGTAGAGGTCGGCGTCGTCGATACGGTGGGTCGCGATCGTCTGCAGCGCCTTCGCCAGGGTCGCCTCGCTCAAGCCGAAGGGTTCCAGCAGCAGGCCGCGTGCGATGGCCAGGCGTTCGAGAGTGGGTTCGCGGGAGATCATGCCGGCATCCTTCACGAGAGGTGGTCGATTGTAGGAGTCGCCCCGGGCCGCGGGGCGGCTGCCGGCAAGCCCCGGCCGCCCGCGGGGGCTCAGGCGCCGGCCTCGTCCTTGAGCGAGAGAGCGCGCGCGTACAGCGCGTTGCGCGGCGCGCCGCTCAGCTCGGCCGCGAGCGCGACCGCCTGCTTGAGCGGCAGGGCCGCGAGCAACGGGCGCAGCAGGGCGTCGTGCTGCGCAGGTGCATCGCCGGCGTCTTCGGTGCCGAGCGCGTGCAGCACCAGAACGAACTCGCCGCGCAGGCGGTTCGTGTCCGCCGCGAGCCAATCGGGCAGGCCCTGCGCGGGCAAGGTCACGATGGTCTCGAACTGCTTGGTGAGCTCGCGGCACAAGGTCAGCGGCCGCGGCCCGCACGCCTGGGCCAGCTCGCGCGCCAGCGACTCGATGCGGTGCGGCGCCTCGAACAGCACCTGCGCCGCACGGGTCGCGGCCAAGGCCTTGACCGCCTGTGCGCGCTCGGTGTGGCGCGTGGGCAGGAAGCCGACGAAGTGAAAACCCGCCGCCGCGGTGTCCCCGGCCACGCTCATGGCCGCCACGGCGCTGCTCGCGCCGGGCACGGGCACGACCGGGTGCCCCGCTTCGCGCACCGCAGCGACGAGTGCCGCGCCCGGGTCGCTCACGGCCGGCGTGCCCGCGTCGCTCACGTAGGCCACGCGCTCGCCGCGCGCGAGCCGCGACAGCACGGCCTGCGCCGCCTCGCGCTCGTTGTGCTCGTGCACCGCCAGCAGCGGCTTGTCCAAACCCAGGTGGCGCAGCAGCGGTGCGCTGTGGCGCGTGTCCTCGCAGGCCACCGCATCGACCAGCGACAGCACGTGGATCGCCCGCAGGCTCAGGTCCGCCAGGTTGCCGATCGGCGTGGCGACGACGTACAAGCAGCCTGCGGGATACTGCTGGCCGCCGGCGGCGGCAGCGGCCGCCTGCAACAGCAGCGAGGCATTCGAGGTGGTCACGACGAAGGGACTGGGCGACGAGGGGGAGGCACGGGCGTTGGCGCACCTGCAGCGCCACGGGCTCACGCTGGTGCGGCGCAATTATCGACTGGCCCGCGGGCCGCGCGCGCACGGCGGCGAGGTCGACCTGATCCTGCGCGAGCGCGACGGGACGCTGGTGTTCGTCGAGGTGCGCTCCCGCCGCCACGGCGGCTTCGGCGGCGCGGCCGCCAGCATCGGTGCCGGCAAGCAGCGCAGCATCGTTCTGGCGGCGCAGCATTTCCTGGGCGGTCTCGCGTCGCCGCCGCCCTGCCGCTTCGACGTGGTGGCCATCGACGCTGAACGCGTCGAATGGCTCAAGGGCGCCTTCGACGCCGGATGAGCGGCGCGGCCCCGGGCCGGGGGCGCCTCGCGGAACCGGCCGGGGGCGAGGGTGCTCTATCATCCGTGCCCATGCTCGAACAACGCATTCAGCAGCAATTCTTCGACAGCGCCGACCTCAAGTACGCCGCTGCGGAGCTGCTATCCAAGCCGATCGCCGACGCGGTGAGCGCGGTGGTCGGCAGCATCACCGGCGGCGGCAAGGTGCTCGCCTGCGGCAACGGTGGATCGGCCAGCGACGCGCAGCACTTCGCCGCCGAATTCATCGGCCGCTTCGAGCGCGAGCGGCCCGGCCTGGCCGCCATCGCGCTGACCACCGACACCTCGATCCTCACCGCGGTCGGCAACGACTATTCCTTCGACGCCATCTTCGCCAAGCAGGTGCAGGCGCTGGGCAATCCCGGCGACGTGCTGCTGGCGATCTCCACCAGCGGCAACTCGGCCAACGTGCTGGCCGCGGTGGAGGCAGCGCACGCCAAGGACATGACCGTGATCGCGCTCACCGGCCGCGGCGGCGGCAAGATGCGCGATCAACTCACCGAAACCGACGTGCACATCTGCGTTCCGCATGAACGCACCGCACGCATCCAGGAAGTCCACCTGCTCGTGCTGCACTGCCTGTGCGACGCGGTGGACCTGCAGCTCCTGGGAGAACAGGACAACACATGACGGCCCGCTCCTTGCGCACGACCCTCCTGCTCGCCGCCATCGCGGCATCGTCCGCGCTCACCGCCTGCGCTCCGCTGGTGGTCGGCGGCGCGATGCTGGGCGGCACGCTGATGGTCACGGACCGCCGCACCTCGGGCACCCAGATCGAGGACCAGGCGATCGAGCTCAAATCGATGAACCGCATCCGCGACGTGCTGGGAGATCGCGGCCACGTCAGCACCACCAGCTACAACCGCCTGGTGCTGATCACCGGCGAGGTTCCCAGCGAGGCCGACAAGGCGGCCGTCGAGCAGGCGGTGCAGAAGGTCGAGAACGTGCGCACCACGGTCAACGAGGTCGAGGTGATGGGCACGCCTTCGCTCACCAGCCGCTCCAACGACGCGATCATCTCCAGCAAGGTGAAGGCTTCGTTCATCGACGCAAAGGACCTCATGGCCAACGCGTTCAAGGTCGTCACCGAACGTGGCACGGTCTACCTGATGGGCCGCGTCACCGAGCGGGAGGCGACCCGTGCCGTGGACATCGCGCGCGGCGTCGGCGGCGTGACCAAGGTCGTGCGGGTGTTCGAGGTGATCAGCGAGCAGGAACTCGC
>DATFAY010000488.1:0-7807 GCA_035254085.1 Piscinibacter sp. | reverse complement strand
GGCATCATCAGCGGCATCACCGGAACCATCACCGCCGTGGCGGGCGGCATGGTCTCCATCGCCCTGCTGGTGGGCGGCATCGGCATCATGAACATCATGCTGGTGAGCGTCACCGAGCGCACCCGCGAGATCGGCGTGCGCCTGGCGATTGGCGCGCGCGAGCGCGAGGTGCTGCTGCAGTTCCTGATCGAGGCGGTGGTGCTGGCCTGCATCGGCGGGCTGATCGGCGTGCTGCTGGCGGCGATCGCGTCGGCGCTGCTGGCCTCGCTGATGGGCGTGCCGCTGCTGTTCGGCGCCGCGATCAACGTCGTGTCGTTCGCCTTCTCGGCGGCGATCGGCGTGGTCTTCGGCTACTTCCCGGCGCGGCGTGCGGCGCGCCTCGATCCGATCGAGGCCTTGCGGCACGAGTGAGCGTCAGCGCGGCGGCGCGCGCCGCGCCGCGGGGGCCGCCGGCTTGCTTGCCGCGCGCAGCATGGCGGCGAACTCGCGGTCGAAGAGCTGGGTGATGGCCTGAGGGTCGGGCACGAGGCGAGCGTCGGCGACCACGGTGAGCGTGGCCGCGCCGCGGTAGCTGAAGATGCTCACGCCCAGGCCGAGCTGCTCGCCGGGATGCGGCACGCAGAACATCATCCGATCGATGGTGGCGCCGGCCAGCCGAACCGGCTCGCGCGGGCCGGCCACGTTCGTCATCACGAGGCTGGTCTTGCTGCCGAAGACCTGGCTGGCGACGTCCTCCAGCGCCTTCGGGCCTCGGCCGAAGATCTCGAACAGCAGGCGCATGGCCTGCGCCTCGGTCGAGTGCTTGAGCGCGTCCATGCGTTCCTTGGTCAGCGCCAGGCGCTGCGCCGCGTCCGCGCTGGATACCGGCAGGTCGAGGATCACCAGGCCGAACTCGTTGCCCAGCTCGCCCACGTTCTGCGGCGCGCGAAGATCCACCGGCACCATCGCGCGCAGGGTGGTGTGCGCCACGTCGACGTCGCGCTGCGCGAGATAGGCGCGCAGCGCGCCGGCCGTCGCTGCCACCAGGACGTCGTTGATCTTGGCGCCGGTGGGCTCGCCGACGGCCTTGACGTCGGCGAGCGCCACAGGATGCGACCAGGCCACGCGCTTGGCGGTGCCGAAGTGCCCCTTGAAGGGCGACGCCGGGTCCGGCCATTTCACGAGTTCCGACACCAGCGAGCCCGCGCCGCGCAGCAGCGCGACCGCCTGGTCGGCGAGATCGGGCGGCGCGTCGGGCGGCGCGGTGCGGTGGCCGTGCGGGCGCGGCGGCTGGGTGGTCTCGAACAGGTGCGCCGCCACCGTCATCATGGCGGTGCCGTCGCCGATGCAGTGGTGGTAGCGCAGCACCAGGGCGCTGCCGCTGCCGACGCGCTCGACCACATGCGCTTGCCAGAGCGGCCGCGTGCGATCGAGCGGCGTGCTCGCGAGTTCGTCGACCAGCGAGCGCAGGGCGGCTTCGTCGTGCGGCGCGGGCAGGGCGGCGAGGCGAAGGTGCCAGTCGAGATCGACCTCGGGCACGTCCTCCCAGTGCGGGGTGGCGATCAGCACGCCGCTTTCGACCACGCGCTGGCGGAAGCGCTCGAAGCGCAGCAGGCGCCGGCTGAACGCGGCGCGCACCTTCTTGAAGTCCAGCGGCTCGTGGGTCAGCGCGACGGCCGTCACGATGGCGCGGTTGGCCGGCCCGTCCATGTGGTACCAGGCCGCGTCCACCGGGCGCATGGCGTGCTCGCTCATCGGCGGCGCCTCGTGTGCGGCATGCTCAGCCGGACATCCGCTCGTCCAGGGGCCACCGCTGCGACAGCCGCAACAGCACGTTCAGGTCGGCGCCGGGCGCGTCGTAGCGCCAGACGGCGGGCGCGGTCTTGAGCTTGCCCAGCCGCGATGCCTTGATGTTGACGTGCCGCACCGGCAGCCCCCGCGCGTTCAGCGCGCGCGCCTGCTCGGCGCCGTCGGGGTCGTCGTCGAAGAACAGCCAGTGGCGGATGAACTCGTCCTGCAGCCGCGCCAGCTCGTGGTGCAGCGCCTGCGGCACCGGCGGGTGCGGCAGCTCGCTCTCACCGCGGTCGTCGACCTGCATCCACGGGCCATCGAGGTCGTCCTCCGTGGAGCGGCACAGCACCACCGCCTTGGACGGGTCGTAGTAGTCGGGCAGCGCGAAGTAGCTGGCCTCGGGCAGGCCGTCGTGCGAGCCGATGTACCAGCCGTAGATGCTGCGCCCATCGGCAAACCACAGCAGGGCGTACAACAGGCCCGCGCCGCGGGGTGCGTAGGCGAGATGGGCGTTGGCTTCGATCATGGAGCGCTCGCCCGGCGGCTCAGGACAGCAGCTTGGCCGCGTGCCGTGCACGCACGAGAAGCACCGGCACCGGCGCCAGCCGCAGCACCTGCTCGGCGTCGCTGCCCAGCACCAGGCGGCCGACGCCGCGGCGGCCATGCGTGCCGATGACGATCAGCTCGGCGCCCCACTTGCGCGCCTCCTCGACGACGAGGTCGCTGATGCGGCCGGACAAGGTGTCGACCAGCACGGTGTCGGCCTCCAGGCCAGCGGCCATCACGCTGGCCTTGGCCTTGTCGAGAATGTCCTGGCCGGCCCGCTTGAGCGTGTCGATCAGCGGCTGGCTGAGGCTCATGCTGGCCTCGGGCGTGAGCGTGATCGAGAGCATGTCGACCGCGTGCAGCAGGCGCAGGCGCGCGCCGGTGAGCTTGCCGAGCTTGACCGCTTCGGCCAGGCCTTCGTTGGCGGTGGGGCTGCCGTCGATCGGGACGAGGATCTTCTGGTACATGCGGGTTCTCCGTGGCTGGGGATGCGCGGGCCGCGATCGCGCCGCAGCGCCGGGCATCCGTTCGGTGCATGCCAGCAGGCTACGCGCAGCGTGCGCCCAAGGCTTGACGGCGGTCAAGCGACGGCCCGTCGACCCCGGATGGACACGGGCCGATGCCCCGGGGGCTGGCCGTTGAGGCCGCGCAAGCGGCGCGCCTGGCCTTGTCCTAAGGTGGGTGGCATGGGAGACGATCGGCCCGACGCGCAGGACGACCGGCTGGCCGCGCTGCAGGCGCGCATCGGCCGCGCTCACCTGCGCCACCGTCTGGGCCTGGAAGGAGAGCAGGAGGCGCACGTCTATCGCAAGGGGACGCACTTTCCGCATCTGGAGAACTGGCACTGGGGGCAGGTCCTGCTGCGTGCGCTGCTCACGGTCGCGGGCCTGCACGAGCGCGGCCGGCGCAACGCGCTGCGCATCCAGCGCCGCTGCAACGAGATCGTGCTGCCGGGCCTGCCGCGCGCCTTCGATGGATACGCGCTGCTGCAATTGAGCGACCTGCACCTGGACAGCAGCGAGGGTTTCGTCGATGCGCTGATCGCCTGCGTGCGGGGCGTGCCCTGCGACGCCTGCGTGCTGACCGGCGACTTCCGCTTTCGCACCGTGGGCCCGCACGCAGCGGCGATGGATGCGCTGTCGCGGCTGCGGCCGCATTTGGGCGAGGCGGTCTACGCGGTGCTCGGCAACCACGACACCGTGCGCATGGTGCCGCGCATGGAGGAGCTCGGCATCCGCGTGCTGATGAACGAGTCGGTGTGCATCGAGCGGTCCGGCGCGGCGATCCACCTCGCCGGCATCGACGACGCCCACTACTTTCGCACCCACGGCCTGCACAAGGCGGCCGATGGCATCCCGCCCGCGGGCTTTGCGATCCTGCTGTCGCACACGCCCGAGGCCTACCGCCACGCGGCGCATTGCGGCTTTGCGCTGATGCTGTCCGGGCACACGCACGGCGGCCAGATCTGCCTGCCCGGCGGCATCCCCATCCTGACCGACTCCGATGCCCCCCGCGCCCTGGCGCGCGGCCCGTGGCGCTTCAATGCGATGCAGGGCTACACCTCGGTCGGCTGCGGCTCGTCGATCGTCGACGTGCGACTGAACTGCCCGCCCGAGATCACGCTGCACCTGCTGCGCAGCGCACACGCCTGATCGACGGCCGCGGCGACGCCGCTCAATACGGCCGGTCGCGCCAGCCGAAGCGGAACGACCAGCGCGCGGCGGGGATTTCTGCGACGAAGAAGGCGATTGTCACGCCCAGCACCACCAGGGCGGGCAGCTGCAGCATCTCCTGGACCGCCAGCAGCGGCAGCAGCGATTCGGGGATCTGGTCCAGTCCGATGGCGCGACCGCTGGAAGGCACGCCCAGGCGTCGCTTGACGAAGCTGGACAGCGCGTCGCCCGCCATCGCCGTCGCGCCGATCAGCGCCCCGGCGGCAGCCGGCAGGCCGAGCACGGGCGCGCAAATCGTCGCGGCGACGATCGCCGCCGCCAGGCCACGCCAGGTCTTGGAGGGTCCGAGCAGCGGCCGGCCGTCCCACAGGCGCAAGCCCGCGTCGATCGGAACATTGCCGAACTCGCCCAGCCAGCGCTTGGCGAGGATGGGCGCGACGTTGGCCGCACCGAGCAGGATCAGGAGCCGCAGCCCGAGCCAGATCGCGGCCAGCATGCGACCCCTCAGCTCATGTGCTGCCCGCCGTTGATCGACAGGTTGGCCCCGGTGATGAAGTCCGCGTGCGAGGACGCGAGAAAGGCCACCAGCTGCGCCACCTCGTCCGGATCGCCCAAGCGACCCAGCGGGATCTCGGGAAGGATGCGGGTGTCGATCACTTCCGGCGGCACCTTCTCGACCATGCGGGTGCGCAGGTAGCCAGGCGAGACGGTGTTCACCGTGATGTTCTTCTTGGCGAACTCCAGCGCCAGGGTCTTGGTGAATCCGTGCATGCCGGCCTTCGAGGCGGCGTAGTTGGCCTGGCCGAAGGCGCCGCGCTGGCCGTTGACCGACGAGATGTTGACGATGCGGCCCCAGCCCAGCGCCAGCATGTCCTCGATGACCTGCTTGGTCATGTTGAACACCGAGTCGAGGTTGGTGCGCAGGACGGCCTGCCAGTCCTCGAGCGACATCTTCCGGAAACTCGCGTCGCGCGTGATCCCCGCGTTGTTGACCAGCACCGAGATGCGGCCGTAGCGGCCGCGGATGGCGTCCACCGCGGCCACAC
Organism: Piscinibacter sp.; assembly: GCA_035254085.1. Lineage (GTDB taxonomy): Bacteria > Pseudomonadota > Gammaproteobacteria > Burkholderiales > Burkholderiaceae_C > Albitalea. The sequence goes on along the minus strand of DATFAY010000488.1, from coordinate 2,772 downwards.
ACGAGGCATGGTCGCTCACGTCGACCGCTTGCGCGCCGAACCGATAGCCCTCGGCTTCGCGTACGGCCAGCCAAGCCTGCACCTGCGGATTGCCGGGCGTGTGCAGCGCCACGACCTGCAGGCCGTTGTCATCGGCCAGCCGCTTGCAGATCGCCTGGCCGAGGCCGCCCATGCCGCCCGTCACGGCAGCGATGCGTTGCTCCGCGCCCATGGTGGCTAGAAGACCTGCAGCTCGTTGATCACCGCGCGCACGCCCGGCGCGGACCACGCCACCCCTTGGGCGGCGTCGCGCTCATGCCAGGAATTGACCGTGCCGCGCAGCGTGACGGTCGTGCCGTCGACCTTGACCTCCATGTGCTTGGCCTCGCGCTCGGCCTGGCGCTTGAGCGCCTCGGCGATGCGCTGCTGCACGTTCCCCGGGGTCACGCGAGGCTTGATGGTCATGTCGTTGCTGATGCCGACCACGCCCATCAGCGGCCGGACAGCCTTCTCGACGCTGCGGCGCTGGTAGTCCCAGTCGACCTCGCCTTGCAGCGTGACCCAGCCCTTGTCGACGGTCAGGCGCACCTTGTCCAGCGGCACCAGCGTGTTCCAGCGCAAGGCCTGTTCGCACGAGGCCGCGATCTCGGTGTCGCTGCGCCGGTGCTCAGGGGAGAGCTTGACGTCCAGCTCGAGGGCGATCGCCTTCACGCCGGCGACGCGGCGCAATGCGCGCTCGATCGCGTACTTCTCGGCAAAGGTATTGAGGTGGCCGGTCAACGTGACGATGCCGTCCTTGACGACGACGCCCACCGCGCTGGAGGTGACGGCCGGATCCCAAGCCAGTTCGGCCTCCACGTCTCTCTTCAGGTCCGCATCGGTCTTCATGATCGAACTTCCTTTCATGGCTGCCGCAAAGCCTCGTGCGCGGTCACGCGCGGTGCCGCCCATCGAGACGCTTGAATTGAATCTAGGTCAGGCGCACCGCGGCGTGTTGCGCTGGATCAGTGGCGCGACCGGGGCATCGAAGGGCCATGCGCCGCGCCGCGCTGCGACAGCAGTCGCAGCAGCACGCGGCCGTGGACCGCTCCGACGACCGCGCCGGCCAGCGAGCAGACGACGAACACCGCGCCCGCGGTGCGCGCGCTGCTGCCCGACCAGGACAACGCCGCCATGCCGGCGAAGACGACCAGCATGCCCAGGCCCCACGCGGCTGCATTGGCGGCCAGCCAGCGTGCCGCATGGCGTGCCACCTGGCGCAGCAGGCGCCACTGCATGAGGGCGAGCAGCGGGCCCAGCAGCGCACCCATCGCGAGCGCCATCGGCAGCACGATCCACAGCGGCGGGCCGGCCGGTTCGGCTGCCGCGATGGCGTCGATGGGCGGCGCGGCCAGCAGGCCCGCCAGCGTGCTGGGAAGCATGCCGAGCGTCCACGCGAGGCCGGCGCCGACGGAAGTCGCCAGCGTCCATTGGCCGAGCGTCACGCGCGGCTCGCGCCGCGTGAGCACGCGGCCCTGCATGTAGCCCACCAGCGCGCCTTCGAGCACCGTGCCCATGGCCACCGCCAGCACCGCGCCGAGGAGCACGGCGCCTGCACCGGGCCGGGTCGCGTGCAGCCCTCCGATCACGTAGTGGCCGATCAGCAGGGTGCTGCCCAGGCCGAGCCCCTCGGCCAGGGCGTTGGCCAGGATCCAGCGGCCGTAGAAGTGATCGCGGGTGGAGCGCATGGCGGATCGCCTGGTGTCAGCGCGGCGCGGCGCTGGCGCCGGCGGCGGGCGCGGTCAGCACGTCGGCATCGACATCGAAGTAGAAGATCGCCTGGTGGTGGTCGCCCGCGTGGATGGTGGTGCTGCGCCGCTGCGATTGCCCATCGAGGCGAGCCTCGATGGTGTAGTGGCCCAGCGGCAGGTCGACCATCAGCCAGGGGCCTTCGAGCGGCGCGTCGAAGACCACGTGCTGCCTGGCATCGACGATGCTCACGTGCGCGTCCGCCAGGTAGGCGCCGGACTTGCGTGCGGCGGTGACGATCCACAGGCTGAATTCGTGCTGCCGTGCCTGCAGTGCGGCGAGTTCGGTGTCGGCCACGCCGCCCGACACGAAATGCCGGCCCTGCGGCGTGACGCCCTCGCGAAAGGCCCCGGCGCTGGCGCAGAAGGCAAGGGCGGCGATGCCGAGCGTGCGGGCGCAGAGCGTCCCGGGATGGATGCTGCGGCTGGGCGACATGGCGTTCTCCTCGATGTCCGACGGCCTGCTTCAATCATTCTGGGCGGCAGCGCGCGGGGCGGATTGATCGATGTCAGAGTCCTGATCATCGACGGGGAATCGGCTCCATGCTTGGATCGGAGCGTATAACTGTATATATTCACAGCCATGCGACACCGACGCACCATCGCGCTCGTTCCCGAACACCCACTGCCCGACCCGGTGAAAGGCCGCGGCACGCCCTGGGCCATCGAACACCGCTTCTCGGCGCTCGGCAGCGAGGCGTTCGACGACGGCTGGGGCTCCATCGACCAGGCGGTGCAGGAGGAGCACCTGCCGCCCGCCACCCGCATCATCGAAGAGCGGGTCAAGTCCATCCTGTCGAGCAACGACTCGCCCGACGTGCACTTCGATCTGTCGATCAACCCCTACCGCGGCTGCGAGCACGGCTGCGTCTACTGCTTCGCGCGGCCAACGCACAGCTACCTCAACCTGTCTCCGGGCCTGGACTTCGAGACGAAGATCATCGCCAAGGTCAATGCCGCAGAGAAGTTGCGCGAAGCGCTCGCCAGCCGCAGCTACCAGCCGCTG
>DATFAY010000487.1:0-6487 GCA_035254085.1 Piscinibacter sp. | reverse complement strand
ACCAGCGACGCGAAGCGCGCGAGGTCCACGTTGCCGCCGGACAGCACGATGCCCACGCGTTTGCCGCGCAGGGCCAGCCGGCCGCTGAAGGCCGCCGCCGCACCGAGGCAGCCGGTCGGCTCGACCACCAGCTTCATGCGGATGGCGAAGAACTTCATCGCGTCGATCAGTTCGGCGTCGCTCGCCGTGACGATGCGCGCTTCGAGAGCCCGCAGCACCGCGAAGGTGTGACGCCCCAGCGACCGGCTTTGCGCCGCGTCGGCGATGGTGTGCGGCGTCTCGATGCGCACAATCTCGCCGCGCTGCAGGCTCTGCTGCGCATCGTTGCCCGCTTCCGGCTCGACGCCGACCACCTCGCAGCCGGGGCTCAAGGCACGCACTGCCGTCGCGCAGCCCGACAGCAGGCCCCCGCCGCCGACGGGCGCGAGAAGCAGGTCCAGCGGTCCGACGTCCTCGATCAGTTCCTTGGCCAGCGTGCCCTGCCCGGCCATGACGTGCGGGTGGTCATAGGGCGGGATGAAAGTCATGCCGCGCTCCTTCGCCATGCGGCCGACCACCTCGTTCGCGTCTTGTTTGTAGCGGTCGTAGAACACCACCTCGCCGCCGTAGCCGCGCGTCGCCGCCACCTTCATGTCGGCTGCGTCCTGCGGCATCACGATCACCGCGTGCACGCCGAGCAGCCTGGCGGCCAGCGCGATCGCCTGGCCGTGGTTGCCCGAGGAAAAGGTGATCGCGCCGCCTTCGCGCTGTGCGCGATCGAACTGCGCGATGGCGTTGTAGGCGCCGCGGATCTTGAACGCGCCGATGCGCTGCAGGTTCTCGCACTTGAAGAACAGCGTCGCGCCGGTCGCGTCGTCGGCCGTGGCCGAGGTCATCGCCGGCGTGCGGTGGGCGATGCCGGTCATGCGTTCGTGGGCCTGGACGACGTCGTCGTAGGAGATGGGCAGTGAGTTCATGGGCCATGACCGTAGCACGCCCCGCACCGCATGAAACTGTGTGGGCGCCCGCGCTGACACAGTGCATCGGCCCGGCGCGCGCCTTGTGGCTTCACGCGGCGGACGCCACTGCCTAACCTCGCGCCATGACCGATGCCGCCACCTTCAACCAGCTGCTGCCGCTGCTCACGTACTCGGTGCTCATGTCGGGCACGCCGGGCCCGAACAACATCATGCTGACCGCCTCGGGCGCCAACTTCGGCTATGGCCGCACGCTGCCGCACATCGTGGGGCTGGTGCTCGGCCAGGCGCCGCAGATCATGCTGGCGTGCATCGGCCTGGGCGCGGTCTTCGAGCGCTACCCCGGCCTGCACCGCGCGCTGCAGCTGGCCGGCGCGGCCTACCTGATGGTGCTGGCCTGGCAGCTCATGCCGGACCGAAGCCCCTGTGCAACTGGGCAGGGCAGGCATGAGGGTGAGCCACCTTCGCTGCGCAATTTCATAGGCGCCTCGCTTCGGCGGCTCAGCCGCAGCGCGCTGCGCACGGCCGAGGCGCCGCGTCCGATGTCGTTCTGGCAGGCGGTGGCCTTCCAGTCGGTCAACCCGAAGGCATGGGTCAAGGCGCTCACCGTCGCCTCGGTGTTCATGCCGCCTCAGCTCGGCCTGCTGGCCGGCGCCACCGTGGTCACGCTGATCAGCATGGTGGTGAGCTTTCCGTGCATCTCGATGTGGGCGCTGTTCGGCGTCGCGATCCGCCGCCTGCTCACCGATGCACGGCGTCGCCGCGTGTTCAATGTCATCATGGCGGCGTCGCTGTTCGCGCTTGCCCTCACGCTCGTCACCTGAGCCCGTCCGCCGTGTTCCCGCTCGACCGTCACAGCCCCACCCCGCTGGCCGACCAGATCGAGGCCAAGCTGCGCTCGCTGATTTCGCTCGGGCAGCTGCCCGCCGCCGCCAGGCTGCCGTCCATCCGCGTCCTGGCGGGGCAGCTCGAGGTGAGCCCGAACACCGTGGTCACCGCCTACGACCGGCTGGTGGCGCAGGGCCTGATCGACTCGCGCGGCACCGCCGGCTTCTTCGTGGCCGAGTCGCCCGGCTCGATCAGCATCGAAACGCTGATCGAGGCCGGCGAGGAACAGGACGCGGTGTGGCTGGTGCAGCAGGCGCACGAGCAGCGTGCCGGCCTGCTGCCTGCCAGCAGCGGCGCGCTGCCGGTGTCGTGGCTGGAAGAAGCGATTCCCGCCTCGGTGGTGCAGCGCGGCCTGGCGCGCAGCGGCGGCGGCATGGCGTCGCGCTGCCCGCCGCAGGGCGTGCCCGAGCTGCGCGAGCGCATCGCCATGCTGATGCGCGGGCAAGGCATCGCGGTGGACGCCAGCCGGCTGCTCACGACCTACGGCGGTACCCACGCCATCGACCTGGTGTGCCGCGCCTTCCTGCGCCCCGGCGACACGGTGCTGGTCGAGGAGCCCGGCTACTTCCTGCTGTTCGATCGCCTGCGCCAGGCCGGCGTGCGCATGGTGCCGATCACGCGACGCCACGACGGTCCGGATCTGGTGCAGCTCGAGGCCGCCTGCATCGAGCACCGCCCTCGCCTCTTCTTCGTGCAAAGCGTGCTGCACAACCCGACCGGCTGGTGCGCGAGCGCCGCCAACCTGCACCGCGTGCTGATGCTGGCCGAGCGGCACGACGTCCTCATCGCCGAGGACGACGTGCACGGGCACTTCCACCCCGGCCCGGCCACGCGCCTGGCACAGCTCTCGGAACTGCGCCGCGTCATCTACTGTTCCAGCTTCTGCAAGGCCCTCAGCCCGGCACTGCGCCTGGGCTACATCGCTGCCGAGCCTGCGCTGCTCAAGCCGCTCTTGCGCGCCAAGATCCACTCCGTGCTCACGACGGCGGCCCTCAACGAATTCGTGCTCCTGGAGCTCTTGTCCAGCGGGCGCTTGCGCAAGCACCTGGACCGCCTGCAGCACAAGCTGGCAGCGGCGCGTGCCGCGGCCACGCGCGTGCTGCGCCAGTCGGGCATCCTGATCGAGCGGCCGGCCGAGGGCGGGCTCTTCCTATGGGGCGCGGTGCCGCGCGGCATCGACGTCGACGTGCTGGTCAAGGACGCCTACCGCAACGGCATCCTGCTGGCGCGCGGCGCGGCCTTCGCGACCGACGCGCCGGGCGATCCGCACCTGCGCTTCAACGTGATCTTCAGCCAGCACGCCCGGCTGGCCGATTACCTCTCGCAACGATTGGGCGCGCTGACCGCCGCGCAGGGAGCCTTGCAGCGCGTCGCCTCGAAGACCTCCTGAGCCAGCCTCGCGCGTCGCGCCGCCGACACGGCTCGCCGTAACGGTCGGTAATTCGAGTTCAGGCTCGCCGTGCGTCTCCGATATCTTGTGCACAAACACACGGCTTCAGCGAGGAGGTTCCCCTTGAACAGAGTCCTGTCCTGGCCGCACACGCCGATCGTCCCGGGTCTGCTCGAGGGCCTCAAGGGCGAGCGCCACCGGACCCGTGTCACCGAGCGCGCCACCGTCCATTTCGACCTGCTGCTCGGCCCGGTGGAGATGAAGTTCTCGGACCCCCGACAGCAGCTGGCGGCCGGCACCGAGGTCTACGTGTGGTGGAAGTGCGGCGGCTTCCTGTGCGCGCCGGCCGACGATCTCGACGCCGAGGAACGCGCCTCGCAGCAGATCGCCGCGCGCGTGGCGCGTGCACGCACGCAACTGGCCGAGGCACGCCGCGAGCGGCAGGCGCAGTTGGCTGCCCACGTGGACATCGTGCTGCCCGGCGACGCCGAGTCGCCGCAGCAAGCGGCCGCCTGAGTCGTCAGCCCTTGCGGCGGCCGAAGATGCCGCGCGCCGCTGCGGATGGGCGGGCGCTCACCGTACGGGTGCGCGACACCAGCAGGTTGCCTGCCAGATAAAGCCCGTTGAGCAGGCGCGCGGCGCGCTCGGTGCTCATGCCGGGCCACTGCGCGATCTCGCGCACCCCCACCGACTCGCGCTGCAAGCGCTCGATCGCCGAGCCCAGCGCCCCCGGCGCGCTCGGCCGGCCGCTCGCGCTGGCCACCAGGCGGTAGGCCGCGGGCCCGGCGATGTCGGCGAGCAGCGTGCGGCGCGGCCCGTTCAGCGCGATCGACCACAGCAGCGGTGCGAGCGGCCGATAGTGCTCGGCCTGACCCACGCGTTCGTGCATCCAGTGCCCCGGCGGCCGCACGCCGGGCGGCTCGGTGGTCAGCACCTTGAGCGCGGCCAGCCCGTCGACGGACGCCTCGCGCATGTCGCGCGGCGAGTGGTACAGGCCCTCGGCGGGAAACAGCGTGACCGGCCACACCAGCTCTTCATGCTGCAGGCACAGCAGCGCCGCTTCGCGATGGCGGATGCAAGCGGCGATGACCTCCAGCGCGTCGGCGCTGGTGGGGTCGGCGTCCAGCCGGCGAAGGTCCGCCAGCAAGGTGGTGGGCAGCAGCGTCGGCCCCGCGAGCCGCATGAAGCCGCTGCTGCCGGTCTGCTGGCGAACGCGCTCGAAAGCGCTGATGCGCCACAGTGTCGAATCCTCGAAGTCCCGCATGCCGCATGCTCGCAGCCGGCGCGGGCGCGAAGGTTTCGCCTTGCAACCATCTGCGTGCCGATGTGTGCGGGCATGACGGCGCCCCGCCGGGACCCGTGCGACGAGCGCGCATTCGCGCCTGGGCGTAGCATGCGTCGATGAACCTCATCTACGTGGCCGACCCGATGTGCTCCTGGTGCTACGGTTTCGGCAAGACGCTGTCGGCGCTGCTCGCAGAACCGGGCGACGCGGCACCGCTGCAGCTGGCGCTCGTCATGGGCGGGCTGCGCCCCTACACCACCGAGCCGCTCGCGCCGGGCCGCGCCGACGAGATCTTCGGCCACTGGCGGCATGTGCACGAAGCTACCGGCCTGCCCTTCGCCCAAGCTCCGCACACCGCCTTGCACCAGCCCGGGTTCGTGTACGACACCGAACCCGCCAGCCGCGCGACCATCACGGTGCGCACCCACTGGCCGCAGCATGTGTGGCGCTATTTCAAGGCGGTGCAGCACGCCTTCTACGCCGACGGCCTGGACGTCGCGCGCACCGAAGTGCTCGCCGAGGTGGCCGGGCAGCAAGGCCTGCCGCGCGGCAACTTCGAGACAGCCTTCGAGTCCGAGTCGATGCGCGAGGCGACGCGCCAGGACTTCGCGCAGTCGCAGGCCTGGGGCATCCGCGGCTTTCCAGCGCTGATCGCGGAGGCCGGCGGGCGGCTGCACCTCGTGGCACAAGGCTATTTGCCGCTGCCGGAACTGCGCGAGCGGCTCGCGGCGCTGACGGCGCAGCAGCCGCATTGAGCCCGGCATCGCCATGGGCGCGCTGCGCATCGAGGCGGCCACGCGAGAGCGGCGCGACGACATCGCCGCGGTGATGAACGACTGTGGCGACGCGAGGCACTGCTGGTGCGCGTTCTGGTCGCGGCCGCGCGCCGAATTCGACCGCGACTGGGGTGCAGGCAACAAGCGCTGGTTCATGCAGCGCCTGGACGACGCCGTGCGTGCGCCGGGCGTGCTCGCCTACGTGGACGGCGTGCCGGCCGGCTGGTGCGCCGTCGCGCCGCGCAGCGAGTTGCCTCGCCTGGCGCGCTCGCGCCAGCTCGCGCCGGTGGACGACACGCCCGTCTGGTCGATCACCTGCTTCGTCGTCGCCAAGCGTTTTCGCCGTCAAGGCGTGATGCGCGCGCTCGTCGACGGCGCAGTCGCCTTTGCCGCACAGCACGGGGCGCGCTGCGTCGAGGCGTATCCGCGCGACCCGCAAGGCAAGGTCGCCGCAGGGGATCTGTATGTCGGGCTGCTCTCGGTGTTCGAGGCGGCTGGCTTCAGCGAGGTCCTGCGGCGCGCGCCGACTCGTCCGATCGTGCGGCGCTCTCTGGCGGCTTGACCGGGGCGCTCAAGTGCTCCGGGAGAGTCGGTCCAGTCCGTCCAGCATCCGCCCGAAATCGATGGGCTTGGTCCAGTAGTCGTCGAAGCCGACGCGGCGCGCGCGCGCGATGTCCTCGGGCATCGCGTTGGCCGACAAGGCGATGCAGGTCAGGCCCTCGAGCGAGGGCTGCCCGCGAAGCGTGCGCAGCACCTCGAAGCCGTCGATGTCGGGCAGTTGCAGGTCGATCAGCACGGCGCGCGGGCGCAGCGCCAATGCGCGCGCGATGCCGCTGCGGCCGTCGGTGGCGACGTGCAGGCGCACCTGCGGGCGCATCGCGACGATCTCCTGCACCAGCAGCACGTTGACCGGGTTGTCCTCGATGTAGAGCACGTCGATCGGCGCTCCGATCGCGGCCGGCGCATGGGCCGGCGGCGGCAGCGGCTCGGCGGGCGCCATCGCTGCCGCCTGGGCCGCCGGCAGCCACACGCAGAACTCGCTGCCCTGGTGCGCCCGGCTGTGCACCTCGATGCGCCCGCCCATGCGTTCGACCAGGGCCCGCACGATGGTGAGGCCGATGCCCGTGCCCTCGATGCCTTCGCGCTCGACGCCGAGCCGGTTGAAGGGTTCGAACAGGCGCTGCAGCTGCGC
>DATFAY010000486.1:0-2994 GCA_035254085.1 Piscinibacter sp. | reverse complement strand
CCAGTCCAGGCGGGCGCAGTCGGCCAGATACGGCCAGGCTGCGAGCTGCGCGTGCGACGCGATCCAGTCGGCGAGGCCGTCGCCCCACTCGCCCAGGTCGCCCCGCAGCGGCGGCGCGGCCCTCCAGAACTCGCGCGCGAGCTGGGCGAAGTCTTCCTCGCCGATCAGCATCTGCACCGTGGGGAAGGCCGATGCCATCGCTCGCGCCGCCGACGCGTCGGCGTTCGCCCGGTAGGCGCGCAGGCCGCGCAGCGCGCGGGCCCCGCTTTCGCGCAGCGGGAGGCCTTCGATGTCGGCACGCGCGGCCAGGAGGCTTGCGACGAGCCGGCGCTGGCGCTCGGCCTCGTCGCTCATCCGAGCACCTCGCGCAGCACACGGTCGGCGCGCGCGGCCTCGTCGAGCAGCACGTCGAGCGCGGGCACGTCGGTGTCCCATTCGATCAGCGTGGGCACAGCGCCGAAGCGGTGCACGGCGTGCGCGTAGGCACTCCACACCGACGGCCGCACGCGGCTGCCGTGGTCGTCGATGACGATGTCCTCGGTCTCGCAGTAGCCGGCCAGGTGGATCTCGCCGACGATGCCGTGCGGCAAGCGGTCGATGAATGCACAGCAGGCCGCCAGCGGATCGGGCTCGGCGGCGTTGAGCGCATTCACCATCAGGTTGTTGACGTCCAGCAGCATGCCGCAGCCGCTGCGCCGGCACAGTGCGGCGAAGAACTCCGCTTCGGCCAGCGTGTCGTCCGCATAGGAGAGGTAGGCCGAGACGTTCTCGACCAGGATCGGCCGCCGCAGCCGCTCCTGCACCCGAGCGACGTTGGCGCACAGGATGTCGAGCGAGGCAGGATTGAAGCCGATGGGCAGCAGGTCGTTGGCATGCACTGCCGGCTGGCCGGCGGTGCGCGGCGCGCGCGCGAAGGCCGCGTGGTCGGACACCCGCTCGGGCGCGGTGCGCTGCACCAGGCGCTCGAGGCGCTCGAGATGCCAGTCGTCCAGCCCCGCTGCCGAACCCAGGCCCAGGCCGACGCCGTGCAGGCTCAGCGCGTAATGCGCCCGCGCCTGCTGCAGCACCGCAAGCGCAGCCCCGCCCTCGGCAAAGAAGTTTTCGGAGTGGACCTCGATGAAGCCCAGCGCGGGCCGCCGCTCGAGGAACTGCGCGTAGTGCGGTTGGCGCAAGCCGATACCGGCGTGCGGCGCGGCGCTCGGCGACACGAGCGGGCCTTACTTCTTCTGGGCGGCCTTCACCTCGTCGGCGGTCTTGCCGCCGAGCTTGGCGCAGGTGCCCTTGGCGACGTACTTCCATTCGTCCGGGCCGTTGTCGACCTTGCTCTGGCCGGCGCACGAATGAGCACCCGACTGGTTGGCGCAATCGTTCTGGCCGGCCTTGGCGATGCCGAAGCATTTTTCCTTGGTGGAGCTCTTGCCGTCGGCGGCCTGCGCGCCCGACAAGAGGCCCAGGGCAAGCACCGAAGCCAGGGCGGACGAAGCGATCAGTCGTTGGTTCATGGAGGTTCTCCTGCGAAATGATGGTGGATGTGAAACTGCGATGTGCGTGCCGCGTTCGTGATCCGGGCACGGGTGTGTCGCAGTCGCCCCCCGGGTCCTTACACTCCGCCTGGCCCTGACCAACGAACGACCAGCGGATGAGCGATTTTGCCCGTCAAGTGGAGCAGTTGCGACCCCAGCTCATGCGCTTCGCCCGTGCGCAATTGCGCAACGACGCCTGGGCCGAGGACGCCGTGTCCGAGACGGTGCTGGCCGCGCTCGAGAAGCCCCAGGCGTTCGCCGGCGGCTCCCAGCTCAAGACCTGGCTCGTGGGCATCCTCAAGCACAAGCTGATCGACCAGTTGCGCCGCCACACGCGGGAGATCGCCTCCTCGCCCGACGAGGACGACGGCCTCGAGGACCACGTGTTCGTCCCCGACGGCCACTTTCGCGACCGCGATGCCGATTGGGGAGATCCCGAGGCCTCGCTGGGCGAGCGACAGTTTTTCGTCGTGCTGCAGGCCTGCGTGGAGAATCTGCCGCCCAACCAGGCGCGGGTGTTCATGATGCGGGAATGGCTGGAACTGGAGGCCGACGAAATCTGCAAGGAAATGGCAGTCACGCCGACCAACCTGTGGGTGCTGCTGCACCGCGCCCGCCTTCGGCTGCGAGAGTGCCTGCAACTGAAGTGGTTCGCCCATCGCCCGCTATGAGTCCGCGCCCATGTTGAAGACACTCAAGAAGCGCCTGTTCGTGCGCAGCTGCCGCGAGGTGTCTCGCCTCATCTCGGACCGGCACGAGAGGCCCCTGGGCTGGCACGAGCGGCTGATCGTACGCGCCCACTTGGCGGTGTGCGGGACCTGCACCCGCTACGAGAAGCAGGTGGAGTTCCTCAGCCGCGCGATGGGCCGCTGGAGGAATTACGGCGACGAGCCCTGAGAGCGCACGCCGCGCGGACGGCGGGCTCCGCCATAATCGCGCCCATTTCGAGCACCCAGGGGGCGAGGTGAACCCATCCACCCATCACGCGGTGGCCGGCGAATGCCGCAATTGCGGTGCCGCGCTGGCGGCCATCGAGCCGACGCCGCGCTACTGCACGCAGTGCGGGCAGGAAACCGCCTTGCACCCGCCCAGCCTGCGCGAGTTCGTGCACGAGTTCATCGGCCACTACGTCGCGCTCGAAGGCGCACTGTGGAAGACCTTGGCCCTGCTGGTGCTGCGGCCTGGCCAATTGACGCGCGAGTACTTCGCCGGCCGGCGCCGGCGCTACGTGCTGCCGCTGCGGCTGTACCTGACGGCGAGTTTCCTCTTCTTCGTCGTCGTGAAGCTGCTGCCCGGCGCATCGGTCGAGGCGCCGACGCCGCAGCAGCGTGCCGAGACCGCGCGCGTCATGGCCGAGGCGGCCTCGGCTGCCCACGCCGCGCCCGCGAGCGGACGCCACCTGATGCTGGACCTGGCGCGCTGCGACGAGCCCTCGGCGCAGTGCAACAGCGTCGCGCGGGCCGCGTCGCGC
>DATFAY010000485.1:0-3400 GCA_035254085.1 Piscinibacter sp. | reverse complement strand
GTTCGTAGCCGCGCGCGGTCATGCCATCGACGACGCGGCAGTGGAACTTGTCGATGCCGCCCTTGCGTCGCCAGGCGGCCATGGCGCGGCGCAGCTCGTCGGCCTCACCGGCGGAAAAGCCCGCGGCGATCATGACGATCTGCATGGCCTGCTCCTGGAACACGGGGATGCCGAGGGTGCGCTCCAGCGCGGGGCGCAGCGCCTCGCTCGGGTAGTCCACCACCCCGCCCTGACGCACCCGTTCGCGCCGCTCCAGGAAGGGGTGGACCATGCCGCCCTGGATCGGTCCCGGGCGCACGATGGCGACCTCGATCACCAGGTCGTAGAAGCAGCGCGGCTGCAGGCGCGGCAGCATGCTCATCTGCGCGCGGCTCTCGATCTGGAACACGCCGATGGTGTCGGCCTTGCAGATCATGTCGTAGGTGGGGGTGTCGTCGTCGGGGATGTCCTGCATCTCGAAGCCGCGGCCGCGGCCCAGCTTCTCGCCGATGAGCGCCAGCGAGCGGCGCAGCGCGCTCAGCATGCCCAGCGCCAGGATGTCGACCTTGATCAGGCCCAGCGTGTCCAGGTCGTCCTTGTCCCACTGCACGACGCTGCGATCGGGCATGGCCGCGTTCTCCACCGGCACGAGCTGCTCGATCTGGTCGCGCGCAATGACGAAGCCGCCCGGGTGCTGCGACAGGTGGCGCGGAAAGCCGATCAGCTGATGGGTGAGTTCCACCCACAACCGGGTGATCGGCGCCTCGGGGTCGAAGCCGTTCTCGACGAGGCGTTCGGCGCTGATGCTGCGCCCGTCGAACCAGTGCTGTCCCTTGGCCACGCCGTCGATGCGCTGCAGGTCGATGCCCAGCGCGCGGCCCACGTCGCGCACCGCCGAGCGCGGACGGTAGGTGATGACCACCGCGGTGAGCGCGGCGCGGTGGCGGCCGTACTTGCCGTAGATGTACTGGATGACCTCCTCGCGACGCTGGTGCTCGAAGTCGATGTCGATGTCGGGCGGCTCGTTGCGCTCGGCGCTGATGAATCGCTCGAACAGCAGCGAGGCGCGTTCGGGGTCGACCTCGGTGACCTGCAGGCAATAGCACACCAGCGAATTGGCAGCGCTGCCGCGCCCCTGACACAGGATGCCCTGCGAGCGCGCCCAGCGCACGATGTCGGCCACCGTGAGGAAGTACGGCTCGTACTTGAGCTGCTCGATGAGCGCCAGCTCGTGTTCGATCTGGCGGCGAAACCGATCGGGCAGGCCATCGGGAAACCGCTTGGGCACGCCGGCATAGGTGAGCTTGCGCAAGTGGCTGGTGGGGGTTTCGCCGGGCGGGACGATCTCCTGCGGGTATTCGTACTTCAGCTCGGACAGCGAGAAGCTGCAGCGGCTTGCAAAGAGCAGCGTGTTCTCCAGCCACTGCGGCTCGTACAGCGCGGCAAGCCGCCCGCGCGAGCGCAGGTGCTGCTCGGCATTGGACGCCAGCTGCAAGCCACATTGCGCGACCGGCGTGTTCAACCGCGTGGCGGTGAGCGTGTCCTGCAGCGGCTTGCGCGAGCGCAGGTGCATGAGCACGTCGCCCGCGGCGACGATGGGCAGGCCGGTGTAGTGCGCCACCCGCTGCACGAGGTCGACCAGGTCGTCGTCGCCGGCGCGGTGCAGCAGCTCGATGGCCAGGCCGGCTCGGTCCTGGAACCAGGTCTTGAGCCACATCGCGTGCGCGAAGACTTCTTCGAACGGCTGCGACACGGAGGGCACCAGCAAGGCCAGGCAATCGGGCAGGCCCGCGAGCGTGGGCGCGTTGGGCACCTTGCCTTCGATGTCGCCGGGGTGCGCCAGGTACTCGCCCTTGGCCGCACGCCGGCGCGCGACCGTGATCCAGTGCGACAGGTTGCCGTAGCCGCGGCGCGTCTGCGCCAGCAGCACCAGGCGTGCATGCGGCGCGCCGCTGTCGGGCGAGGTCAGCCGGATCTCGCTGCCGACGATCAGGTGCAGCCGGCAGCGCTGCGCCTCTTCATGGGCCCGCACCACCCCGGCCAGCGAGCATTCGTCGGTGATGGCCAGCGCGCTGTAGCCGAGCTGGTGCGCGCGCTCGACCAGTTCGTGAGGATGCGACGCACCGGTGAGGAAGCTGAAGTTGCTTCGGCAGTGGAGTTCGGCGTAGAGGGGAAGCATGGCGAGCCGGACTGCGCGTGGCCAAGGTCATCTCTTTCAAGCGACTTCAAGCAACGACGCAGCGGCTGCCGGCGTCGCCGTGCTCCATGCCGCTGTGGCCGCTGCGCTGCTGCGCTCGTGGTACCGGTTCGGCAGGAGCATCTCGACACGACGCGACCCCGGCTGCCGAGGGGAATGATCGAGGACCGACATCCAGGATGTCGTCGTCGGGGCACCGAGCATCGGGACATGGGGAAGGAACGCGGCGCCCAGGGCATCCATCGGGCTTCGCACGGCGCCGCCGCCGAGCTTGAGCACATGGGTGTAGATCATGGTGGTGCTGGCATCGGCGTGGCCCAGCAACTCCTGCACGGTGCGAATGTCGTAGCCGCTTTGCAGCAAGTGCGTGGCGAAGGAATGGCGCAGCGTGTGCGGCGTGGCCGGCTTGTCGATGCCGGCGCGCTCCACGGCGCGCTTGAACGCTCGCTGGATGCTCTGGTCGTGCAGGTGATGGCGCTGCTCGACGCCGGTGCGCGGGTCGATCGACAACTCGGCTTGCGGAAAGGCCCAGAACCATGTCCACGACGAATCGGCACGCGGGTACTTGCGCGCCAAGGCGTTCGGCAAATGCACGCCGGCACGCCGGGCTTCGCGATCGGCGGCCCACAACACCCGTGCGCGCGCCAGCTGGTCGCGCAATGCCGGAACCAGCGAGGCCGGCAGCATCACGACACGGTCTTTCGCGCCCTTGCCTTCACGCACGATGAGCGCGCGGCGCTCGAAATCGATGTCTTTGACGCGCAGGCGCAGGCCTTCCATGAGACGCATGCCGGTGCCGTAGAGCAGTTGAACGAACAGCCGCTGTTCGCCCTGCAGCAGGGCAAACACGCGGGCCACTTCTTCGTGCGTGAACACGACGGGAAGCCGAACCCGATTCTTGGGCCGACCGATCTCGCCCATCCACGGCATCTCCAGCCCCAGGACCTTCTGGTACAGAAAGAGCAACGCCGACAACGCCTGCTTGTGCGTGGACGCCGCCACATGCCGCTCGTTCGCGAGCCATGACAAGAACGCCTCGATCTCCGCCTTGCCCATGTCCAACGGATGCCGCAGCTGGTGGAACCGCACGAACGCCCGAACCCAATGGACGTACGCCTGCTCCGTCCGTATGCTGTAGTGCAAATAACGAATCCGCTCCCGCACCTGATCAAGCAGGCGCGGCGACTGCAAAGGCGGAAGCGAGGGACTGCTGCTTTTCACGGC
>DATFAY010000484.1:0-3454 GCA_035254085.1 Piscinibacter sp. | reverse complement strand
GCTGAACGGGATGGGCTGCGACACCGGCTCGCCGAGCGACTGATAGGCGCTCTCGCGCCACACGGCGTAGGCGACGACCGCGGGAAGGAGCAAGGCGAGCGCGACGAGCACCAGCTTCACGCCGAGCTCAGCGTGGGGGGTAAAGACCTGCGGCATGGCGAGTGAGGTCCGGAGTCACTGCCGCAGCAAGAAGCGACCCCGCGCCGCGGGGGTCGGTTTAGCCGGGGGCCGGGACCTTCCCGGGCCGGCCGGCGGGGAACAACGTGCGGAAAGATTTGCACGCCTCGCCGTGGCAGCGCCGTGCCCCGGGAAGGCGTGCAGAGGGACGGGCCGCGGCCACGCAGCCGCCGGCGCCCGTACCGTTCAGGCGGGGCTCACTGGCCCTTGACGCTCACGCCCGCGGCGAACTCATCGGCCGAGATGAAGCCGTCCTTGTTCTTGTCGAGGTCGCTGAACTTGGTGGCCAGGGCAGGGAACTGGTTCAGCTCGGCCGCCGACAGCTTGCCGTCGCCATTGATGTCGGCGTGCTTGAAGGCCGTATCGATGGTGGCCGCGCTGTTGGTCGAGGTGGAAGCGGACGTCGAGGAGGAGGGCGTGCCCGACGTTCCAGGCGTCGTGGCGGCTGGGGTCTGCGTGCTCGTCTGCGCCTGGCTGCTCAGCGCGAGCCCGACGACGAGGGCAGCGAACGAACCGCGGGCGATGAAAGAGAGTTGCGACATCGGAATGTTCTCCAGTCGGTTGAAGGAGCGGACATTGCAACCGCGGGCCCTTGCGTCGCCAAGCACTCTTGCGGCGCCTTACCCGGCTTACATGAGGCCGCGACAGGCTTACCTGCCATTGCGCCTGCTTGCGTGAGCGGCGGCCGGCGCGGCTCACACAAGGGTGTCGCCCGTCAGCGGCAGGCGCACGGTGAATTCGCTGCCGCGGCCCTTGCCGGGGCTGCGCACCTCGACGACGCCGCCGTGCATGCGCACCAGGCGCGACACGAGCGCGAGTCCGATGCCCATGCCGCCGTCGGACTCGGCCCCATCGGGGTTCTCCTGCGTGAAGAGCTCGAAGATGCGCGGCAGCGTCTCGGCGGCGATGCCCTGGCCGGTGTCCTCGACGCGGATCACCGCCTGCTGGCCCTCGGTGGTGGCCTTGAGCCAGATCGTGCCGCCCGAGGGTGTGTACTTCAACGCATTGCCCAGCAGGTTCATCATGATCTGCTGGAAGCGGCCCGGGTCGACGTCCAGGCGAATCGGCGCGTCGGGCATCAGCAGCAGCAAACGCAGCCCGCGACGCGTCGCCTCGGGCAGATAGCCGCGCACCAGCGCGGCCAAGGTCTCCTGCAGATCGATGGGCTGGCGCTGCAGGCCCAGCCGGCCGATCTCCATGCGCGTCAGGTCGCTCAAGTCGTCGGCCAGCCGCTGTATCGAGGCGAGTTGCCGATCGA
Source organism: Piscinibacter sp. (assembly GCA_035254085.1). Lineage (GTDB taxonomy): Bacteria > Pseudomonadota > Gammaproteobacteria > Burkholderiales > Burkholderiaceae_C > Albitalea. Next base: position 2,019 of record DATFAY010000484.1, on the reverse strand, counting down.
TGATGCCCAGCGCCGTCTCCATGGCCGCCGGCTCGCGCACCCGCCGCAGCAGCGCCGTCGCTGTGCGCAACGGTGCCAGCGGATTGCGCAGCTCGTGGCCCAGCGTCTTGAGGAAGAGGGCGCGCTCCTCGTGGGCGGCGGTGAGCGCCTCGACGCGGTTGGCGAGTGCATCCAGCTGCATCTTGAGATCGGTGCGGTCGCGACCTACTTTCGCGTAGCCCACCAGGGTGCCGTCGTCTGCGCGCAGCGGCACGGTGACGCCCGAGATCCACAGGCGCGAACCGTCCTTGCGCACATGCCATCGGTCGTCCTCGGCGCGGCTGTTGGCGGCTGCGATGGTGAGTTCCAGGGCGGGCAGGCCGGCCGCGCGATCGTCCTCGGTGAACAGAAACTCGAAGTGGGTCCCGATCGCTTCGGGCGCCTCGCGGCCGAAGAGCAGGGCGGCCGCGCCCAGCCAGCCGACCACCGTGCCATCTGTGTCGAGCAGGATGATGGAGACATCACGGGTCTGCCTGACGAGCAGCCCGAGCAAGTCCTCGATGCGGGAGGTCGGTTCGCCTTGGGGCATCGGCTCCTCCGAATGATCGGTGGGACGCATGCTCGCAAAGGCGTGCCGCAGGCGCTGTCGGCCAGTGCCCCGCATGCTTGTCGGAAGGGCGGCGTTCCAGGTGCGGCACGAGTTTTGCCTGGGCGGGAATTGGCGCAATGTCGCGCGGTGGATCTCTTTGCGGAACATGCCGGAAACCGTCAGGGCCGTCGTCGAGAACGGCGGCAACGTCGAGATCGTCGACGGACGCTTCAGTGTGGATTTCATCAAGTCGCTGCTGGCCATCGCCACTCGAAGCGGCGCCCAGATCACCATTCGGGCCTCGTCGTATTCGACCGAAGTGCTGCTCGACCTCGCGCGCCTGGGTGGCGGCCAGCTCACCGTGAAGTTCGAGTGAGTCACCACGGCGCGGGTACGGGAATTGCCCCGGTCGGGGCAGGCCGTTCACAGGCATTGGAGCGACGAGATGCAGTTGTCCCGCGTCAAGGAACTCGAGCACAAGATGGCGCAGATGCACTCGCTCGCGCAGGGCGCCGTCGGCCCCGGCAACGAGGCGCTTCAACGGCTGAGCCTGAACGCACTGCGCGAAGCCGCAGTGGCCCTGGTGCTGGCTCACGAGCGGGTGGTGCTCCCTGCATTGCGTTCTGGTCACTGGAAAAATGTGCGCACGGACGCGCTGGAATCGTATGTCGTCTTCAAGCATGCGGTGGCTGCTCTACTGCTGCACGCTGATCGCGACGAGGCGGCCGAGGCCGTCGACCAGTTGCTGCGCGCGGCCGATCGCCTGCAGCGCTTCGGCACCGAGGTGCTGTGGCCGGTGCTCGACGACGAAGCGGCGCCATCCGGCCTCAGCGTCGACCGCGAGCTGCACGACGTGCTCGATCTGCCCGACCGCAGCAGCCTGGCCGCGGACGAGCCGCCGATGCGCCAGCTGATCGACGATGCGGCGGTCGTGCTGTCGGCCTTGTCGACCGACGCCGCTGCCGCGCCGCGATGTTGAGCCGCGGTCCGCCTGAGATCATGGTCGCACCATGCCGCCTTCAGACATCAGCGGACTGCCGGACGACCTGAGGGTGCTGGTCGCCGACGACAACGTGGACGCGGCGACCAGCCTGTGCTTCCTGCTGCAGATGCTGGGTTGCCGCACCGCGGTGGCCTATGACGGCGAGACGGCGGTGCGCGTGTCGGCCTTGTTCCGCCCGAACGTGAGCTTCATCGACCTCGACATGCCCGCGCTCGATGGCTGCGCCACGCTCGCGTGCATTCGTGCGGCGCTGCCTGAACATCGACAGGTGTTCGTCTGCCTCACCGGCCGCAGCGAAACGAGCGATCGGGCGCGATGCCTGGAAGCCGGATTCCACGCCTTCGTGTCCAAGCCCATCGAACCCGAGGCCTTGGCGGCGCTGCTCGCAACCGGCCGCGAGTTCGCCGCCCAAGCGGCGCAGCGCACGCCGGTCGATGAACCTGCGCCG
>DATFAY010000483.1:0-7762 GCA_035254085.1 Piscinibacter sp. | reverse complement strand
CTTCAGCTGGTCGGCGCTGCCGATGGAATGGATCAAGGCCGGCGTCGAGACGTTCGGCAAGGCCGTGTACGGCGCGATGCCCGAGGGAGTGCTGCGCAGCCTGATCGTCGACGGCGTTTTCTCGGGCGTGGGCAGCGTGCTGGTCTTCCTGCCGCAGATCCTGATCCTGTTCTTCTTCATCCTGGTGCTGGAGGATTCCGGCTACCTGCCGCGCGCCGCCTTCCTGCTGGACACGCTGATGGGCAAGGTGGGGCTATCGGGCCGTGCGTTCATACCCCTGCTGTCGAGCTTTGCCTGCGCCGTACCCGGCATCATGGCCACCCGCACCATTGCCAACTGGCAGGACCGGCTGGCCACCATCATGATTGCGCCGCTGATGACCTGCTCGGCGCGCCTGCCGGTGTATGCGCTGCTGATCGGCGCCTTCGTCCCCAACCGCGCGGTCGGCCCCTTCAACCTGCGCGGCCTCACGCTGTTCGGCTTGTACGTGGCCGGCGTGGTGTCGGCGATGGGCGTGGCCTGGCTCTTCAAGCGCGTCTGGATGAAGAGCAGCTACCAGCCGCTGATGCTCGAGTTGCCGCCGTACCGGGTGCCGGGCCTGCGCAACCTGGTGCTCGGGCTGTGGGAGCGCGCGCGCATCTTCCTGCGGCGCGTGGGCACGATCATCTTCTCGCTGATGGTGGTGCTGTGGTTCCTGTCCACCTACCCCGCGCCGCCCGCCGGCGCCACCGGGCCGGCGATCCAGTACAGCCTGGCCGGCATGCTGGGGCAGGCCCTGCAGCACGTGTTCGCGCCCATCGGCTTCAACTGGCAGATCTCGATCGCCCTCGTGCCCGGCCTGGCGGCGCGCGAGGTCGCGGTGGGCGCGCTGGGGACGGTGTACTCGCTGTCGGCGGCCGGCAGTTCGGTGGCCGACACGCTCGCGCCCGTCATCGCGCAGGGCTGGTCGCTCGCCACCGCCTATTCGCTGCTCGCCTGGTACGTCTTCGCGCCGCAGTGCATCTCCACCCTGGCGGTCGTCAAGCGCGAGACCAATTCATGGCGCTACCCGATCGTGATGGCGAGCTACCTGTTCGTGCTCGCCTATGTCGCGTCGTTCGTCACCTATCGGGTGACCTTGTGGCTGGGAGCTTGAGATGGCTGCACAGGAACTGATCGTCGCGCTGATCGTGCTGGCCTGCGCGTCCTACGCGGCATGGACGCTGATGCCGTCGGCGGCCCGGCGCGGCCTGGCGCTGCGTGCCCTGAAGCTGCCCCTGCCGGCGGCGCTGGCCCGGCCGTTTCGCAAGGCGGCGCAGCCGGCGGGCGCCTGCGGCGGCTGCGGCGGATGCGGCGACGGCGCGGACAAGCCGGTCGCCAAGGCAATTCACACGGTGACCCTGCACCGCGCCAGCGTGTCATCGCGGCGTTCGCCGGGTTGACGAGCCCCGCGGAGGCGTTCTCAAGTCGATGAGGCCATCGCCTTGTCGCCCAGCCCCTTGGGCAGCGGGAAGTGCGTCGTCTCCTCGACGCCAGGCATGGTGCGCACCGACGCCGCGCCCAGCGCGCGCAGGCGCTCGATCACGTGCTGCACCAGGATCTCCGGCGCCGACGCACCCGCCGTCAGGCCCACCCGGCGCTTGCCTTGCAGCCATTCGGCCTTGAGGTCCTCGGGCGAATCGACCATGTAGGCGTGGGTGCCCAGCCGCTCGGCGAGTTCGCGCAGGCGGTTGCTGTTGGAGCTGGTGGGGCTGCCCACCACGATCAGCACGTCGACCTTGGGCGCGAGCAGCTTGACCGCGTCCTGCCGGTTCTGCGTGGCGTAGCAGATGTCCTGCTGCTTGGGCTCGCGAACGTTCGGAAAGCGCCGCTTCACCGCGGCCAGGATCTCGGCCGCGTCGTCCACCGACAGCGTAGTCTGCGTGACCACCGCCAGCTTCTCGCTTTGCGCCACCTGCAGCCGCTCCACGTCGGCGACGTCCTCGACGAGGTAGATGCCTTCGGTGAGCTGGCCCATGGTCCCTTCGACCTCCGGGTGGCCCTTGTGGCCGATCATCACGAAGTCGTAGCCCTCCTTGTGCAGCTTGGCGACTTCGACGTGCACCTTGGTCACCAGCGGACAGGTCGCATCGAAGACGCTGAAGCCGCGCGCCGCCGCTTCGTGCCGCACCGCCTGCGACACGCCGTGCGCACTGAACACCAGCGTCGCGCCGGGCGGCACGTCGGCCAGGTCCTCGATGAAGATCGCGCCCTTGGCCTTGAGGTCGTTCACGACATAGGTGTTGTGCACGATCTCGTGGCGCACGTAGATCGGCGCACCGAACTTCTTCAGCGCCCGCTCGACGATCTCGATCGCACGGTCGACGCCGGCGCAGAAGCCCCGAGGTGCCGCAAGGACCACGTCATCGATCGGCGCGGCCATCACAAGACTCCGATCAGCTGGACCTCGAAGGTGACCGGCTGGCCGGCGAGCGGGTGGTTGAAGTCGAACAGCACCGACTCGTCGCCCACCTCGCGCACCACCCCGGCATACGAAGCCTGGCCGTCGGGGGTGGGGAACTGCACGACGTCGCCGACCTGGTAGCGCTCGTCGGGGTCGCCCAGTTCGTCGAGCAGGCCGCGTTTCACCCGCTGCAGCAGCTCGGGGTTGCGCTGGCCGAAGGCTTCGCCGGGCGCGAGCTCGAAGCTCGTGCGGGTGCCTTCGCCCAGGCCGAGCAGGCGTGCTTCCATCGCGGGCGCCAGCTCGCCGGTGCCCAGCGACAAGGTGGCGGGCTTGTCGGCGAAGGTGTTGATGATGTCGGCGCCGTCGGGCCCGGCGAGGCGGTAGTGCAGGGTCAGGAAGGACCCCGGTTGAACTCGGTTCACGGGTGAGCCCGGTTGATAGACTGGCCGCAATTTTACGAGGCGCGCCGGCCCTCGCCTTGACATGGACCACCGCGATGAAGGACATCCCCGCCGACGCCCGCCCGCGTGAAAAACTGCTCGCCATGGGCCCCGGCGCGCTGGCCGACGCCGAGCTGGTCGCGCTGCTGCTGCGCACCGGACTCAAGGGCCGCCCGGTGCTGCAGCTGGCACAGCACACGCTCGATGCATTGGGCGGCGTGGCCGGCCTGCTGCGCGCGCAGCCCGCGGACCTTTTGTGCATCAAGGGCCTGGGCCCCGCCAAGCGTGCGGAAATCGCGGCCGTGATGGAACTTGCGCGCCGCTCGCTGGCTCAGCAATTGAGCGACCGACCGGTCTTCGACTCGCCGCAACGCGTGAAGGAGTACCTGCGGCTGCAGCTGGGCCACCTCGGCCACGAGGTGTTCGCAGTGCTCTTCCTCGACGCACAACACCACCTGATCCGGCTCGAAGAGATGTTTCGCGGCACCCTCACCCAGACCAGCGTCTACCCGCGCGAGGTGGCCAAGCGCGCGCTCGAGCTGGGCGCGGGCGCGGTGGTGCTGGCGCACAACCACCCCTCGGGCGTGGCCGAGCCTTCGCGCGCGGACGAGTTCCTGACCCGCGCGCTCACCGAGGCCCTCAAGCTGCTGGACGTGCGCGTGCTCGACCACTTCGTGGTCGGCCAGGCCGAGGTCGTGTCCTTCGCGGAGCGGGGCCTGCTGTGACGCGCGCGCGCAGCCTGCAGGACCTGGCCGCGATCCGCCAGCGGCTGCGCGACGCGGCGGCCGAGGCGGCGCGCATCGAGGCCGAGGCACGTGAACGCGCGGCGCGCGACAAGCGCGAGCGCGAGCTGTTCGCGCGCAGCGTGGGGCCGGTGCTGCCGCTGCGCCACGCGGCGCGCGCGGTGCTCGAGCGCCCTCGCGTTCACCCGCACCCGCGCCAGCGCGAGCGCGACGAGGCCGCAGTGCTGCACGAGGCCATCTCCGACGAGTTCGACGTTGAGACCCTGCTCGACACCGACGACGCGCTGTCGTTTCGCCGACGCGGGATCGGCATCGAAGTGGTGCGCAAGTTGCGCCGCGGCGTGTGGGCGATCCAGGCGCAGCTCGACCTGCACGGCCTGCGTCGCGACGAGGCACGCGAGCAGCTTGCCGGCTTCCTGCGCGACGCCGACCGGCGCGGGCTGCGCTGCGTGCGCGTGATCCACGGCAAGGGCAACGGCTCGCCGGGCCGCGAACCCGTGCTCAAGTCGAAGGTGAAGAGCTGGCTGGTGCAGAAGGCCGAAGTGATCGCCTTCGCGCAGGCGCGCGCCAGCGACGGCGGCCATGGCGCGCTGCTGGTGCTGCTGCGCGCCCACAGCGGACACCGGCGCGCCGCGGCCGCGTCCGGCTGAGCTTCGTCAGGCAGGCTCGCCGGGTGCGGGACCGCGATGGTCGCGGTCGCTGTCGATGAGGCGGGCCAGCGCCTCGCCGTCCACCGGCTTCACGAGATGGGCGTCGAAGTCCGCCTGCGGCCCACCCTCTTCGTCCGCCGGCTGGCCCGGCCGCGTCATCGCGACCAGGCGGGTGTGCGCGAGTGCGGGGATGCCGCGCAGGCGCCGCGCCAGATCGTGGCCGTCCATGCCGGGCAGGTCGAGGTCCAGCAGCACGGTGTCGGGCACCTGCTCGCCGCCCAGCCGCAGGGCCTGCGCGACGTCGCGCGCCAACAGCACCTCGTGGCCGGACGCGGCCAGCAGGCTGGCGACGCTGCCGTCGGCGTCGCCGCGGTCGTCGACGACGAGGATGCGCCGCCGTACCACGGAACGCACCGGTTCGGCGGCCGGCGTGGCGGACGGCAGGCAAACGGTGAACTCGCTGCCCTGCCCCGGCCCGCCGCTGGACGCCGAGACCACGCCGCCATGCAGCAGCACGATGCGCTTGACCAGCGTCAGCCCGAGACCCAGGCCGCCCTCGGAGCGGTCCAGCGCGCGGTCGCCCTGCACGAACAGGTCGAAGGCGGTCGCGATCAATTGCCGCGACATGCCGATGCCGTTGTCGATCACGTGGATCTCGACTTGGCTGCCGTGCTGTTCGAGGCGCAGCTCGATGCGCCCGCCGTTGGGGGTGTACTTCGCCGCATTGGTGACCAGGTTCACGATCACCTGCGTCAGGCGCGTCGGGTCGCCGATCACGGGCACCGGATGCTCGGGCAGGCTCACATGGAGTTCGTGGCCCTTGTCCTGCACCGCCGGACGCACCGACTCGATGGCGCCGGCCACCACCGCGTTCAGGTCGAGTGCCTCCTTGCGCAGCTGGATCTTGCCGCTGGTGATGCGGCTCACGTCCAGCAGATCGTCCACCAGCCGCGCGAGGTGCACCACCTGGCGCCCGATCAGGCGTGCGCACCAGTTCAGTTCGGGCGTGGTCGCCATCTTGTCGAGGATGCCCACCGCATTCCTGATCGGCGCCAACGGATTGCGCAGCTCGTGCGCGAGCATCGCGATGAACTCGTTGATGCGCTGGCCTTCGATCTCCAGCTCCTGGACGCGGCGGCGCTCGGTCAAGTCGCGCACGATCTGCGTGAAGCCGCGCGGCGTGCCGTCGGTCTCGTAAAGGGCCGAGATGGTGACGTCGGCCCAGAACCGCGTGCCGTCGGCGCGCACGCGCCAGCCGGCGTCAGAGCAGGAGCCCGTCGCCAGGGCATGCGCCAGGTCGTTCTTCGGCTTGTCGGCGGCTACGTCGGCCTCGGTGTAGAAGATCATCGAAGGCTGACCGATCACCGCCTCTTCCTCGTGCCCGAGGACCCGCCGCGCGCCCGCGTTCCAGCGCAGCACGCGGCCTTCGGGGTCGAGCAGGAACATCGCGTGGTCGCTCACGCCCTCGACCAGAAGCCGCAGCATCTCCTCGCTTTGCCGCAGGCGCTCCTCGTGCTCGCGGCGCTCCGAGAGGTCGCGCGTGATCTTGGAGAAGCCCAGCAGCTCCCCCTGCGGCCCGCGCATCGGCGTGATCACCACGTTGGCCCAGAAGCGCTTGCCGTCCTTGCGCACGCGCCAGCCTTCGTCCTCGAAGCGGCCGGCCGCGGTCGCGCGGCGCAGCTCCTCCTCGGGCCAGCCCACCGCCAGCGCCGCCGGCGGGTAGAACTTGGAGAAGTGCTGGCCGATGATCTCCTCGGCCGCATAGCCGTTGATGCGCTGCGCGCCGGCGTTCCAGGACACCACGATGCCGTTCGGATCGAGCATGAAGATGGCGTAGTCGCGCGCGCCTTCGACCAGCACGCGAAACAGTTCGCTGCCGGTGACGGCGGGGGCGGCAGGAGGGGCCGGCCGCGCGCTCAAGAGGCCACCTGGGCGTGGGCCGGTTGCGTCGTCCGCCGGCGGCGTGTTACTGTTGATCCATACAGCATCGTTCGACGGCCTCGGAGTTCCATCGGTCCAGCGCGCAGCATAGCCGCCGGCCGGGCACCTGCCCAGCGTTCGCCCGGGCGGTCATGCTCGCCTTCGGGTCTTGCGCCCTTGCATCCTGCCCATGCCCGCCGCCAAGCGCCTCATCGCCCACCTCGACATGGACGCCTTCTATGCGTCGGTCGAGCTGTTGCGCTATCCGGACCTGCGCGGCCAGCCCGTGATCATTGGCGGCGGCCGCGCGCACCGCCCGGTGCCGCAGCCGGACGGCAGCCGCCGATACGCCAAGCTGCGCGACTATGCCGGACGCGGCGTCATCACCACCGCGACCTACGAAGCGCGCGCCCTGGGTGCGCATTCGGGCATGGGCGTGATGAAGGCAGCGCTGCTCGCGCCGGACGCGGTGCTGCTGCCGATCGACTTCGACGAATACCGCAAGTACTCGCGGCTGTTCAAGGCCGCGGTGCGCGAGATCGCGCCGCAGGTGGAAGACCGCGGCATCGACGAGATCTACATCGACCTCACCGAGCTGCCGGGCGCGCTCGAAGACGGCGGCCGGCGCATCGGCCAGGCCCTGAAAGACGCGGTGCGCCACGCCACCGGGCTCAGCTGCTCGGTGGGCATCACGCCCAACAAGCTGCTCTCCAAGATCTGCTCCGACCTCGAGAAGCCCGACGGCCTCACCCTGCTCGCCGAAGCCGACATCCCGCTTCGCATCTGGCCGCTGCCGGCCAAGAAGATCAACGGGATCGGGCCCAAGGCGACCGAGAAACTGGCCGGCTTCGGCATCCGCACCATCGGCGAGCTCGCGGCCGCCGACCCGGCGTTCCTGGTCGAGCACTTCGGCAAGAGCTACGGCGCCTGGCTGCACGAGGCGGCGCACGGGCGCGATGACCGGCCGGTGGTGACCTACAGCGAGCCCAAGTCGATCAGCCGCGAAACCACCTTCGAGCGAGACCTGCATGCGGTGCGCGACCGCGCGCAGCTGGGGGCCATCTTCACCGAACTGTGCGTCGAGCTGGCGGGCGACCTCGCGCGCAAGGGCTACGCCGGCAAGACCATCGGCATCAAGCTGCGCTTCGACGACTTCAAGATCGTCACGCGCGACCTCACGCTCGCGGCGCACACCATGGACGCGCGCACCATCCGCCGCGCCGCCGGCGAATGCCTGAAGCGGGTCGATCTGAGCCGCAAGCTGCGCCTGCTGGGCGTGCGCGCGGGCACGCTCGCCAAGCTGGCCGACCTGGTGGCTCCGGCCGCCGCTTATGCCCCCGCCGAGCCGGCCTCTGCGCTGATCGCACAGGAGCCGCCGTCGCTGCATGGCCTGCCGCTGTTCGACGCAGCCGACGAGCCGCATTCGTGACTTATTGAGCGAAACCGCCGCGCCGCCATGCATCCGGCCGCGAGGCCTCCCGCGTATACCGGGCAAAGGCGCCGAGCCGTTTCGACGCCTGCATTCGGGAGCTTCGATGGGACATCTCTTGCGACGCACGACGCTGGCGGCCGTGCCGCTGTGCCTGG
>DATFAY010000482.1:0-4031 GCA_035254085.1 Piscinibacter sp. | reverse complement strand
GAGCCGAAGCGAAACAGCAGGCAGGGCAGCGCGAAGAACAGCACGTAGGCGTTGAGCCCCGGGATGGCGACCTCGGGCAGCACCCCGCGCCACGCCGCGAGATGGCCGCACAGCACCAGGGCGAAGAACGGGATGGTGACGGCCAGGATCGCTTGCATGGCGCGCAAGTATCGCCGCCTGCACCAGCGGCGACCGGCGCAGCCCGACCCGCTCAGGCGCCGCGGCTGGGGATCTCCAGGCCGCGCATCACCGCCGGTCGAGCCAGGAACGACTGCAGCACGCGCTTCACGTTCGGAAAGTCGTCGATGCCCACCAGCTCACCCGCCTCGTAGAAGCCGATCAAGTTGCGCACCCACGGGAAGGTCGCGATGTCGGCGATCGTGTAGTCGTCGCCCATGATCCACGCGCGGCCGGCGAGCCGCTGCTCGAGCACCGCGAGCAGCCGGCGCGATTCGGCGACGTAGCGGTCGCGCGGGCGCTTGTCCTCGTAGTCCTTGCCGGCGAATTTGTGGAAGAAACCCACCTGGCCGAACATCGGCCCGATGCCGCCCATCTGGAACATGAGCCACTGCAGCGTCTCGTAGCGGCCGGCCGGGTCTTGCGGCATGAACCGCCCCGACTTCTCGGCCAGGTAGAACAGGATCGCGCCCGACTCGAACAGCGGCAGCGGCCGCCCGCCGGGCCCGTCGGGGTCGATGATGGCGGGGATCTTGTTGTTCGGGTTGAGCGACAGGAACTCCGGCGACAACTGGTCGTTGGTCTCGAAGCCGACGCGGTGCGGCTCGTAGGGCAGCCCGGTCTCTTCCAACAGGATCGACACCTTCACGCCGTTGGGCGTCGGCAGCGAATAGAGCTGGATGCGATCGGGGTGCTTGGCGGGCCACTTGGCCGTGATCGGAAAGTCGGACAGCTTGAGCGAAGCGGGCATGAGGTCCTCTGCGAAAGATGCGAGCGCGGATTCTGCGCGGCATGCCGAAGACGTGCCGGCGCCGCCCGCAAGCCCTCATGCCGCGCCGGTCATGCCGAGTGCGACAGCGCGCGGCCGAAGGCCTCCACCCGGCTCCAGTCGGTGAACTCCACTACTGCGTCGCGCTGCGTCGGCCCCTTCGTCATCCACATGATGAAGCGGATCACCAAGCGGTCGAGGGGGCCGTAGCGCGGGTAGTCGAGCTTGCCGGCGAACACCTCCTGCAGGCGCGGGCGCCAGGCGACGCGCCGCAGGAAGGCCTGCACGTACGGATTGGTGTCGGGCCGGTTCTTCTGCGGCTTGCGCGCCACGATGTTGACTGAGAAGTACGCGCTGGGCATCGCGTTGAGCGCGGCGGCGTGGCGGTTGGCGTAGGCGATGACGCGCGGGTCGGTCTTGCCGTAGCGGATGCGTGCGCCGATCACTGCGAGCTGGAAGCCGTCGGGCGCGAGTCCGTCGGCGTCCTCGATCATCGCCAGCGTGACGGTGTCGCCCGCTTCCTGGAGCATCTCGCTCAGGCGCAGGCAGATCTTGCGGGTCTGGCCGTCGGTCGACGAGCACAGCATGAGCACGCTCGTCATGGGCGTGCTCCTGCCGGCGCACGCGTCGCGCTACGGCGCCTTGAACTCGAACCTGGCTTCGATCGTGCCGGGCACCCCGGGCCGGCGGATCTGCGCGGTGATGTTGTAGGCGTTGCCGCTGGAGAACTGGAAGTAGTTGCCATAACTCACGCTGTGGTTGGCGGCCACCGGGCCGAGGGACTTGCTCTCGTTGGTCAGGCCGTCGGACACCCGCACCTGCACCTGGGCATCGGTCACCGGCTGATGCGACTTCGCGTCGGCCAGCGAGATGTTGACGTGGTAGTAGCCCTTGCCGGTCGGGACATCGTCCTTGACGGCGCTCGCGTTGATCACGCCCTTGCGCGCGTCGCGAATGGCGTCGGCCGACATGAGGCCCAGGTAGACGTCGGTGCCCGAGACGATCCTGTGGCGCGGATCGTCCGGCACCACCGGCGGCAGCGGCGTCGGCGCGGGCAGGCCGTAGTCGAACATGTAGACGATGGCGCCGCGGATCTCGTCGTCGTTCAGGTCGATCAGGCCGCCGCGTGCGGGCATCGCACCGTGGCCGTGGATGGCCGAGGCGACCAGCTGGTCCAGCCCTTGCGACATGCGCGGCACCCAGGCCGCCCGGTCGCCGATGCGCGGCGCGCCCTCCTGCCCGGCCTGGTGGCACTTGGCGCATTGGGCCTGCACCACCGTCTCGCTCGAGCGCTTGGCCGCCACCGGCGCGGCCACGCGCAAGGGCTCGACCCAGTGGCCGCCCGAGCGGTTGACCATGTAGGTGATGGCGCGTTCGATCTCCACGTCGCTCACGCCGGCGTTGCCGCCGTGCGCAGGCATCTTGCGGATGCCGCTGATCGCGTGCTCGGTGAGGGCCGTCAGGCCCTGCGACGACCGCACTGCCCAGGCCCTCACGTCGCCGATGCGCGGTGCGTTGTTCTTGCCGGTGGCGTGGCAGGAGGCGCAGACCGCATCCACCACCACCTTGCCTGGCCGGTCCTTGTGGGGCACGGCCGCACCGGCGGCCAATGAGAACGTGGCGAACAAGACCATCGCCGGCAGCAATCCCCCCGCAGGGGCCGATCCAGCTTGCGTACGCATCGAAGTCTCCTCAACAACGCGCCGGGCGGATGCTGCATCCCGCCGTGGCGGGCGTGCCTGGCGCCCGCGGCAGCGTGTCGACGATGGGCATCCATGCCCCCGCGAAGACAAGCTACTTCCGCGGGCAGGGGGTGGCCTTGATCGGCCTCAACGATCGGCACGATCCACCGGCCGCGGGGAGCGCTTCGCTATCATGGCCGGCCTTCGCCGCAGTCGTCCCCTTCGTGTCGTCCCCGCCCGCCTCGCTCAATCCCGCCCAGCTCGAAGCCGTGCACCACCTCGGGGGCCCTTGCCTGGTGCTCGCAGGCGCCGGCTCCGGCAAGACCCGGGTCATCACCCACAAGATCGCGCGCCTGCTGCAGGCCGGCTTCGAGCCGGGGCAGATCGCGGCCATCACCTTCACCAACAAGGCGGCGGCCGAGATGCGCGAGCGCGCCCGGCAGCTGGTGGGGCCCCGCGCGGCGAAGAACCTCGTGGTCAGCACCTTCCATTCGCTGGGCGTGCGCATCCTGCGCAGCGAGGGCGCGCGCCTTGGGTTGAAGGAGCAGTTCAGCATCCTCGATGCCGACGACGTGCTCGGCATCCTGCGCGACGCGGGCGGCTGCAGCGACAACGCACTCGCGCGCCGCTGGCAATGGACCATCAGCCTGTGGAAGAACCAGGGCCTGGACAGCGAGCGGGCCGAGGCCGCCGCGGCCGACGACGACGAGCGCGTCGCCGCGCGCGTCATGAAGCGCTACGAGGAGCGCCTGGCCGCCTACCAGGCCGTGGACTTCGACGACCTCATCGGATTGCCGCACAAGCTGCTGCAGCGCGACGCCGAGTGTCGTGCCAAGTGGCAGGACACCCTGCGCTACGTGCTGGTCGACGAATACCAGGACACCAACGCGATCCAGTACGAGTTGCTGAAGTCGATCGTCGGCGAGCGCGCGATGTTCACCGCGGTGGGTGACGACGACCAGAGCATCTACGGCTGGCGGGGCGCCACCATCGACAACCTGCGCCGCCTGCCGCAAGAGTTCCCTTCGCTCAAGGTCATCCCGCTGGAGCAGAACTACCGCTCGACCGGCCACATCCTGCGCGCGGCCAACGCGGTGATCGCAAACAACCCGAAGCTGTTCGAGAAGAAACTGTGGAGCGACTTCGGCGACGGCGAGCCGGTGAAGCTGGTCGAGTGCGACGGCGAGGAGCACGAGGCGGAACGCGCCGTGGCGCGCATCCAGTCGCTGAGAGGACAAGGTGGACAGGTCGAGTTCAAGGACTTCGCGATCCTGTATCGCGCCAACCACCAGGCGCGTGTCTTCGAGAAGGCGCTGCGCAAGGCGAACCTCCCCTACAAGGTGTCGGGCGGGCAAAGCTTCTTCGACCGCGCCGAGATCAAGGACCTGTGCGCCTGGCTGCGC
>DATFAY010000481.1:0-3971 GCA_035254085.1 Piscinibacter sp. | reverse complement strand
AGCATCCACTCGGCGGCGGCGAGGAACTGCGGCGAGACCGCCGGGTTCTCGTGCGGCGCCAGCAGCGGCGCGTCGTCCTGCACCGCTCGCGCGGTGGCCGGCGCGGGCGGCTCGCCGCGCAGCAGGTAGTACGCGACCGCGCCCAGCGCGTAGAGGTCGGTCCACGGGCCCTGGCGCAATTGCGCGGCCTCGGCGTACTGCTCGATCGGCGCGTAGCTCGGTTTCAGGATCGCGGTGAAGGTCTGCGGCTCGTCGCCGATCGCGCGCCGCGCCGCGCCGAAGTCCAGCAGCACCGGCGGCTCGCCCGGAGGCAGCAGGATGTTGTCGGGCGCGATGTCGCGGTGATAGACCTCTTCGCGGTGCAGCAGGTCCAGGGCATCCAGCACCGGCTCGATCACCGAGCGGATCCATGCCTCGGCAGGCGGCGCGGACATCGCCCGGCGCGCTTCCCGCAGGTTGCGGCCCTGCAGGTAGGGCATCACCATGTACGCGGTGCCGTTGTCCTCCCAGAAGCGGTAGACCTTGACCAGCGACGGATGGTTGAAGCGCGCCAGCAGACGCGCTTCGTTGACGAACGAGCGCAGTCCGAGCGCATAGGTCTCGACGTGGGCACCCGAGCGGACCGACACCATGCGTCCCTGGCTGCGTCCGGCCAGGGCGCCGGGCATGTATTCCTTCAGCGCGACCCGCCGTTCGAGCGCATGGTCCTGCGCGAGGTAGACGATGCCGAAGCCGCCCACGCCCAGCACGCCCAGGATCTCGAACTCGCCCAGGCGCGTGCCCGGCGGCAGCGCGTCGTGCGAGTCCACCGTCGCCGGCTTGGCGACGCTGGGCGCATCGGGAGGAGTCGAAACCATGAAGCCAATGGACGCTTGGGCCGGCGGGTGCCGCAGCTTAGCGCGCGACACCGCTGTGCGAGTCCGGCGCCGGCCCGGCAAAGGGCGCGCTCATGTGACGGAGTGCCGCTCGCGCGCGTGACGCACCCAGCGCGCCAGCGCCTGTGCCAGCCGGTCGGGGTCGATCGGCTTCGAAAGGAAGTCGTTCATGCCGGCAGCCAGCGCGGCGTCGCGCTCCGACACCAGCACGTCGGCCGTCAAGGCGATGATCGGCAGTTGCGCTGCATCGAAGTGCCGGCGCACTGCGATGGCCGCGTCGATGCCGCCCAGCACCGGCATCTGCAGGTCCATCAGCACCGCATCGAAGCGGCCCTGCTCGCGCACCACCGCATCGACCGCGTCGGCGCCGTTGGAGACCGCACTGACCTGCGCGCCCCACTGCCGCAGCATGGCCTCGGCGACCAGCGTGTTGACCACGTTGTCCTCGGCCAGCAGGATGCGCGCGCCGCGCAACGCCTCGATCGCGGTGTCGCGCTCGGCATGGCGCTCGCGCTGGGCGCTCGCGGTGTCCAGCGGCAGCTCGGCCCAGAAGCGGCTGCCTTGGCCGATGACGCTGTGCACGCCGACCTCGCCGCCCATCAGTTCGGCCAGCTGGCGGCAGATGTTCAGGCCCAGCCCGGTGCCTCCGTACTGGCGGGTGGTGGAACTGTCCGCCTGCGAGAAGGGCTGGAACAGGCGCGGCATCAGTTCGGCCGCAACGCCGGGGCCGGTGTCCGAGACCTCGATGCGCAGCCGGCCTTCGCGCGGCGCGCCGACCGTCACCTCGATCGTGCCGCGTGCGGTGAACTTGAGCGCGTTGTTGGCGAAGTTGCCGAGGATCTGGCGCAGCCGCACCGGATCGCCGTTGACCCAGCGCGGCACGCCGGGCGCGATGTCCAGGCTGAAGGCCAGACCCTTGGCGCGCGAGAGGTCCGAGTAGGCGTTGCGCATCGTGGCGAGCATCGCGTGCAGGTCGAACACCACGTGCTCCAGGGTCAGGCGTCCGGCCTCGATCTTGGACAGGTCGAGGATGTCCGAGATGGTGCCCGCCAGCGCCTCGGCGCTGTCCTGGATGCGTTCGAGGTATTCGCGCTGCCGGGCCGGGTCCACGTCCGGCGCGAGCGCGAGCCGCACCAGGCCCAGCAGGCCGTTGAGCGGCGTGCGGATCTCGTGGCTGGTGTTGGCGAGGAACTCGCTCTTGGCCTTGTTGGCGGCCTCGGCCTGCTCCTTGGCCGCGGCCAGCGCCTGCTCGACGCGGCGGCGCTCGCTGATGTCGTCGATGATCCAGATCGAGCCGCCGGTCACCGGCCGCTCGGGGTCGACGGCGCGGGCGCGCACGCTCGCCCAGAACCTGCTGCCGTCCAGCCGCGCCATCTCGAATTCGCCCTCGAAGACCTGCGAGCTCGCCAGCAGCGGCCCGGCGCGCCGGCCGATCTCGGCGTAGGCCTCGTCGCTTGCCCACACGGCGCGCCCGGGCTGCCCGGCGATGCCGCCCACGGGCCAGCCGAACATCTCCTCGAAGCGGGGATTGGCGTGCTGGAACACGCGGTCGCGGGTGAAGGCGATGCCCACCACCGCGTTGTCGAGGATCGCCTCGTAGCGCAGCAGGCGCCGGTCGCGCGCGCCCACGTCGCGCACCACGGCCACGAGGTAGCGCACGCCCTGCTGTTCGAAGGTGGCCGCCGACACCTCCACCGGCAGCGCGCGGCCGTCCTTGGAGACGAACACCACGGGGAAGTCATCGACCCGGCCCTCGTCGCGCAGGCGCTCGACATAGGCGTCACGCAGCGCCGCGTCCTGCCACAGGCTCACGTCGAGCGCGCGCCGGCCGATGAGCTCGTCGTCTGCGTAGCCGGTGAGCTGGACGAACGCCGGATTGACAGCGCGCAGCCGTCCGGTCTCGAGCTCGGTGACCGTCATCGGCTCGTTGCTGACGTCGAACAGGCGCGCCAGCACCGCTTCGGCGCCCGGCGTCTGGAAGGAAGCGGCGATCGCGGCGGGAGAAGACATCGTGGGCAGTGGCGCCGGATCGCTCGATCGGACGCCCGTGAACGGTCGCGGCGACACCATTAGACCGTCGGCCCCCGGCCCTGTCGCGCGAACTAACACCGCAAAAGGCGGGCTTGTGCGCGAAAGCGTCGAAAATAGCGGGTTCGCGTGCAACGCGTCGCTTTCATCGTCTCTTCGCCTCAAACCGACCATGACCACCATCCTCCAGCACCTCCCCATCGGCCAGAAGGTCGGCATCGCCTTCTCCGGCGGCCTGGACACCAGCGCCGCGCTCCACTGGATGCGCAAGAAGGGCGCCATCCCGTTCGCCTACACCGCCAACCTCGGCCAGCCCGACGAGCCCGACTACGACGACATCCCCCGCCGCGCCATGGAGTACGGCGCCGAACGTGCCCGGCTGGTCGACTGTCGCGCCCAGCTTGCGGCCGAGGGCATCGCCGCGCTGCAGTGCGGCGCCTTCCACATCTCCACGGCCGGCGTGACCTACTTCAACACCACGCCGATCGGCCGCGCCGTCACCGGCACCATGCTGGTGTCGGCCATGAAGGAAGACGCGGTCGACATCTGGGGCGACGGCAGCACCTTCAAGGGCAACGACATCGAGCGCTTCTACCGCTACGGCCTGCTGGCCAACCCCGCGCTGCGCATCTACAAGCCGTGGCTGGACCAGGCCTTCATCGACGAGCTCGGCGGACGCGCGGAGATGTCCGCCTTCATGACGCAGTCGGGCTTCGCCTACAAGATGTCGGCCGAGAAGGCCTACTCCACCGACTCCAACATGCTGGGCGCCACCCACGAGGCCAAGGACCTCGAGCGCCTGGACAGCGGCGTGATGATCGTGCAGCCGATCATGGGCGTGGCCTTCTGGCGCGACGACGTGCCCGTCAAGCGCGAGACGGTGACGGTGCGCTTCGACGAAGGCATGCCGGTGGCCCTCAACGGCCGGGAGTTTCCCAACCTGGTCGAGCTGCTGCTGGAAGCCAACCGCATCGGCGGGCGCCACGGCCTGGGCATGAGCGACCAGATCGAGAACCGCATCATCGAGGCCAAGAGCCGCGGCATCTACGAAGCGCCCGGCCTCGCGCT
>DATFAY010000480.1:0-4786 GCA_035254085.1 Piscinibacter sp. | reverse complement strand
GGCGTAGGCGAGGAAATGCCGGCGGTCGGCGAAGCCCAGTTCGCCGGCACGCTGGAAGCGCAGGTACGACTCGTGCACCAGCGCGGTCGTGTCCAGCAGCGTCATGTCGCCCGAGCGGCGCAGGCGGCTGCTCGCCAGGCGGTGCAGGTCGTCGTAGAGCATCGCGACGACGCGGTCGGCGGCCCGCGCATCGCCGGCGCCGGCGGCTCGCAGCAAGGTCGTGATCTCTGCCATGCGGAAAAGACTCTACCCGAGCAGGCGCCGCCGCCCACGCCGGGCGCGGTGCGAACGCGCTTTTTCCGGTCGGATGTCGGGTTTCGCGCCCGCACTGCGTTCTAAAGGACAGGAAGCTCGGGGAGGGCTTTGGGCGCGGCAACGCATCGCGCCGTTTCTTCCGGTCTTGGTCACCGCACGCCATGCCAGCGCCTTTGTCGCATCCGCTGATTGCACCACCCATCCGGGCGGGGTATCGTGCGCGCTTCGACGGAGAACAAGAATGCGGAAGGGGCTTGCGCGGACGGCGCCAGCGGGGGTTGGGAATTCGGACTGCGAGGCAACGCCCTCGGCGCACGGCCGCAGCACGGCCGCCGCGTAGCTTGCCTGCGCGCTCGGTCGATCGCCGCATGGACAAGGCCCAATGGGCTCAGTTGAGCCCGCTGCTGGACGAGCTCCTGGACCTCGATGGTCCGGCGCGCGCGCAGCGCCTGTCGCAGATGCGCGCCCAGGACGCCGCCTCCGCGGCCGCCGTCGAAACGCTGCTCGGCCATCTGCCGGTCATCGAGCGCGACAACTTCCTCGAGAAGCCGCCTTCGCTGGGCGAGGACAGCCTGGCCGGCCAGGTCATCGGCCCCTACACCGTCGAGCGCGAGATCGGACAGGGCGGCATGGGCAGCGTCTGGCTCGCCCGCCGCACCGACGGCCGCTACGAGGGCAGCGTGGCGATCAAGTTCCTCAATGCCGGCCTGCAGGGTCGCGGCGCCGCGGAGCGCTTCGCGCGTGAAGGCAGCATCCTCGCGCGGCTGGCCCACCCGAACATCGCACGGCTGATCGATGCCGGCGTGGCGCGCGCCGGCCAGCCGTACCTGGTGCTCGAGTACATCGACGGCGAAACCATCGACCGCTACTGCGACACGCACCGGCTGGACGTCACCGCGCGGGTGCGCCTGTTCCTCGACGTGCTGGCGGCAGTGGCGCACGCGCACAACCGGCTGATCCTGCACCGCGACCTGAAGCCGTCGAACATCCTCGTCACCCATGCCGGCGAGGTGAAGCTGCTGGACTTCGGCATCGCCAAGCTGATGGACGACGCGACCGTGCCGGCGCCGGTCACCGAACTCACGCAGCTGGCGGGGCGCGCGTTCACACCGCAGTACGCGGCGCCGGAGCAGTTGCAAGGCGGCGACGTCACCACCGCCACCGACGTGTACGCACTGGGGGTCCTGTTGTACGGGCTGCTCAGCGGGGCCCACCCGACCTCGGTCTCGCCCAGCGGGCCGCTGGACCAGATGCGCGCCGTCATCGAGACCGAGCCCCGGCGCCTGTCCGAGGCGGCGGCGCGTCGCCACGACGATGCAGCCGCCGGCGCGCGCCTGGCTCGCGAGCTGCGCGGCGACCTCGACAACATCGTCGCCAAGGCACTGAAGAAGGCCCCGGCCCAGCGCTACGCGAACGCGGCCCAGCTGGCCGAGGACCTGCAGCGCTACCTGGCCCACGAGCCGGTGACGGCACGCCCCGACGGCGCCGCCTACCGCGTCGCCAAGTTCGTGCGCCGCCATCGCCTGGGCGTGGCCGCCGGCGGCATCACCGCGGCGGCGCTGGCGGTCGGCGTGAGCGCCACCTTGTGGCAGGCGCGCGAGGCGCGGCTGCAGCGCGTGCAGGCCGAGGGCCTGATCGAGTTCATGCTGGGCGACCTGCGCAAGAAGCTGCAGCCGGTCGGCCGCCTGGACGTGCTCGACGCGGTGGGCGAGAAGACGCTCGCCTACTACGCGGCCCAGGATGCCGGCGCGATGGACGCCGATGCGCTCGGCCGCCGTGCACGCGCGCTGCACCTGATCGGCGAGATCCACGAGAAGCGCGGGCGCCTCGACGACGCGCTCGACGCCTTCCGCAAGGCCGAGGAGACCACCGCCCAGCTCGTCGCGCGAACACCCGCGGACGGGCAGCGGGTGTTCGACCATGCGCAAAGCGTCTACTGGGTGGGCTACATCGCCTGGCGGCGCGGACAGACGCAGCAGGCCGAGACATCGTTTCGGCGCTACGTCGAGCTGGCGCAGCGGCTGACGCGGCTCGATCCGTCCAACCCGGACTGGCGCCTGGAAACCGCCTACGCCGGGCAGAACCTCGGGGTGGTCTATCTCGACAGTGCGCGGCCGGCGCAGGCACTGGCCTCCTTCGTCGAGGCGCGCACCGCGCTGCTGGCGCTGGTGGGCGCCCGTCCCGAACTCCACTTCGATCTCGCCGTGGCGCACGGCTGGATCGCCAAGGCGCGCGAGGCGCTGGGCGACTTCGAGGCGGCGCTGGCCGCACAACAGACCAAGGCCGAGGCGCTGCGCAAGGTGCCCGATGCGGCCAGGAACCGGGAGGTGCAGAGAATGCTGGCCGATGGTGACTACGAACAAGGCCGCCTGCAGCTGGCGCTGGGCCGCGGCGCGTCCGCGCTCGCGCCGGCGCGCGCCGCGGTCGAGCAGCTGCAGGCATTGCTGGCGGTCGATCCGTCCAACCTGTACTGGCTGGAGCAGGCCTGCTTCGCCCGCCAGAGCCTGGCCGAGATCGAGTTCGCGCTGGGCGACGTCGACAGCGCGCGCACCGACCTGGAGCGCAGCGCGGCCGAGATGGAGCGGCTGGTCGCCACCGACGCGATGCAGACCAAATGGCACATCAACCTGCGCGGGCGCATCCTCTCGCTGCTCGGCGCATTGCAGCTCGCGCAAGGCCGGCTGCTTCCGACCGGCCCGCTGCAGGCCTACCTCGAGCGCGTGAAGCAGCTCGAGCACGAAGGCAAGCGGCTCAACGCGGTCCAGACCGGCATCGTGGCCGGCGCGGAGATGGTGCTGGGCGATGCGCTGTCGCGCGCGGGGCGGCAAGACGAGGCGCTCGCGCGCTGGAGCGACGCGCGCCAGCGCTCGCAGGCCCTTGCCGAAGGCGACTACATGCCCGGCATCACGCTGCTGGCGCGCGCCGAGGCGCGGCTGGGCCACACCGGCAGCGCGCGTGCGCTCGCCGAGAGGGTGCGCGCCTCGAAATACCGGCACCCCGACTATGTCGCGCTGGTTCAGGAGCTGTCCCATGACGCGGGGGCGGGGCAGCCCTAATTTGACGAAAGGAGGGACCTCATGTCCTCAGTCGATGTTTCGGTCGAGAACGGCCAGATCACGGTCAACGAGCACACGCTGTCGATGGTGGGCAAGGGGCGCAACGCGCCCATCCATTGGGACCTCACCACACCCGGCTGGGTTTTCCCGCAGGACGGCATCGTGATCGACGACAACAAGGGCCAGTTCGTGCAGATGCGCCCGATCGACCAGGGCAGGAAGTTCTCCTGCCTCGACAAGAACGACGATGGCAAGGCCTACAAGTACACGATCAAGGTGAGCAACGGCACGGACACGCTGGTGCTCGACCCCGTGATCCAGAACGGCGGCGAATGAGGGCTCGGCTTCTCATCGCAGCCCGTCCCACAGCAGCTTGGCGCCGGTGAGCGCCATGCCGCTGTAGGCCACGCGGTAGAACCAGGTCGACGGGATGCGGCGCGTCAGCCACACCCCGAGCCACACGCCCAGCGGCGCCAGCGGCATCAGCACCAGCGAGGTCGTCATGTTGCGCATGTCGATCAGTCCCAGCCACGCATAGGGGATCCACTTCGACAGGTTCACGGCCGCGAAGAACACCGCCATCGTGCCGGCGAAGGTCATCGGTGCCAGCCGCAAGGGCAGCACGTAGGCGCTGATCGGCGGGCTGCCGGCGTGCGCGACGAAGCTGGTGAAGCCCGAGGCGATGCCCAGCGCGAAGCCCAGCCGCTTCGAGGGCGGCGGCGCATCGACATGCGGTGGAAAGAGCAGGCGCTGCGCGAGAAAGAGCAGTGTCATGCCGCCCACGATGGCGGCCACCGTCTTGGCCGACAGCACGCCGAAGAGGACCGTGCCCACGACGGTGCCCAGCAGCCCGGCCGGCAGCAGCAGCCGCAGCAGCTCGCGATCGCGCTGCAGCCACAGCTGCTGCAGCCCGACGGCGTCCATCACGAACAGCAGCGGCAGCATGATCGCGGCGGCTTGAGGCACCGGCACCGCCAGCGCCATCAATGGCACCGCCAGCGACCCGAAGCCGCCGAGGAATCCGCTCTTGGCCAGCCCCATCAGCAGCACCGCCGGGACGGCGATGGCGTAGAAGCGCGGATCGGCGATCAGGGGCAGGCTCACCGCGATGGCGCGGCGAGCCGAGGCCGACGGTCCTGGTGCAGGGTCATGAGGCGTGCGGGCAAGGGGGATGCGAAGAAGGCGACAATTCTGCGATGTTTGCGCCTTCCCAGAACGACGTGCGGCGATTCTTCTGCGATGCCTACCGCAAGCGCCGCGACGGCCTGCCGATGACGCCGCTGGAAACCGTGGCCGCCGACTGGATCGCCGAGCACCCGGAGTACGCGGCCGATCTCGCCGACGTGGACGCGGCGCTGGCGGCGGTGTTCGACGTGGAGGCCGGGCGCACCAACCCGTTCCTGCACCTGTCGATGCACTTGTCGATCAGCGAGCAGGTCAGCATCGACCAGCCGCGCGGCATCAAGCAGGCCTTC
>DATFAY010000479.1:0-7706 GCA_035254085.1 Piscinibacter sp. | reverse complement strand
CCTGTGGAGCATCGCCGGCGTCGTCACGCGGCACCTCGATGCGGCACAGAGCTTCGAGGTGACGTTCTGGCGCAGCTTCTTCACCGCCGCCTCGTTCGCGGTGTACTACGCGGTGGCCCACGGACGCGACACGCCGCGGCTTCTGCGCGCGGGCGGGAGGCCCTTGTGGATCTCGGGCCTGATGTGGAGCGTGATGTTCACCTGCTTCATGGTGGCGATCACGCTCACCACGGTGGCCAACGTGCTGATTACCATGAGCGTGGCGCCGCTGCTCACGGCCTTGCTCGCGCGCTTCATGCTCGGCCATCGCGTGGCGACGCGCACCTGGATCGCGATCGTGGTGGCCGGCGCGGGCATCGCCTGGATGTACGGCAACAGCGTGAGCGCCGAAGGCTCGCACGTGCTGGGCACGCTGGTGGCGCTCGGCGTGCCGATCGCCGGCGCGGTCAACTGGAACACGCTGCAGCGCAGCGGCCGCTCCGTCGACCTGGTGCCCGCGCTGCTCATCGGCGCGGTCATTTCCAGCGCGACCACGCTGCCGCTGGCGTTGCCGTTCCATGCGTCGGCGCACGACATCGCGCTCCTGGCGGTGCTCGGGGTGTTCCAGCTGGCGGTGCCCTGCATGCTGGCCGTGCGCTTGTCGCGCTCGCTCGCCGCGCCGGAAATCTCGCTGCTCGCGCTGTTGGAGATCATCTTCGGCATCGCCTGGGCCTGGTGGGGCGCCAACGAGCAGCCGGCGCCGCAAGTGCTGGCCGGCGGCGCGCTGGTGCTGGGGACGCTGGCGCTGAACGAAGCCTGGGGCATGCGGCGCCGCGCATGAGCGCCGGCACGCCTTGATTCGAGAGGGACGGCGCACGGCGCCCGGAGGACTGTCATGACGCCCGTCGTCACCGAGAAGCGGGGCCGCATCGGCCTCATCACCTTGAACCGGCCCGAGGCGTTGAATGCGCTGACGCTGGAGATGATCCGCGAGGCGACCGGCGCGCTGCTGGCCTGGCGCGACGATCGCGAGGTGGTTGCCGTGGTGATGCGCGGCGCGGCGGCCGAGGGTCGCGGCGTCGCGTTCTGCGCGGGCGGCGACATCCGCTTCTTCCACCGCGCCGCGCTCGCGGGGGATCCGCGGCTGGAAGACTTCTTCACCGAGGAGTACACGCTCGACCACCTCGTCCACCGGTATCCGAAGCCGACGATCGTCCTGATGGACGGCACGGTCATGGGCGGCGGCATGGGCTTGTCGCAAGGGGCGGCCATGCGCATCGTCACCGAGCGCTCCAAGCTCGCGATGCCCGAGACGAACATCGGCCTCTTTCCCGACGTGGGCGGGGGATTCTTCCTGTCGCGCTGCGAAGGCCATGTCGGCGAATACCTCGCGCTCACCGGCCAGGTGCTGGGCGCCGGCGACGCGATCGCGCTCGGCCTGGCCGACTTCTTCGCGCCCTCGGACACGCTCGGCGCCCTGGTCGAGTCGCTCGCAGACCAGCCCATGGACGACGGCAGCCAGGTGCGCGCCGCGGTGCTCGCCCGCACGCGGCCGGCGCCGACCGCGCGCATGAGCGCCGAGCGTGCGGCCATCGACCTGCACTTCGGGCAAGCCAGCCTGCCGGCGATCGTCGCGTCGCTGGAGAGCGACCACAGCGACTGGGCGGTCGCCACGCTGGCGACGCTGCACAAGCGCTCGCCGCTCATGATGGCGGTGACGCTCGAGCAGATCCGCCGGGCGCGCAGCATGGACCTGGCGGCCGACCTGCGCATGGAGCGCGACCTGGTGCGCCACTGCTTCCACCTGCGCCCCGGCGCGGCCGGCGAGACGGCGGAGGGCATCCGTGCGCTTGCCGTCGACAAGGACCACGCGCCGCGCTGGAATCCCGCGCGGATCGATGACGTGACCGAAGACATGGTGCAGGCCTTCTTCGCCAGCCCCTGGCCGGCCCACGCGCACCCGCTGAGGATGCTCGCCTGATTGCGCACTGCACGCGGACAGGGCTTCCCCTCACGCGAGCGCTCCGCGCGCAGACCTAGCATGTCGGCCATGCTGCACGAGGCGCGCAACGGCGAACCGCAATGAAACAGCTGTCCGGACTGGACGCCGGCTTCCTGTACCTGGAAACGCCCGAGATGCCGATGCACGTGGGCGCGCTGCACGTGTTCGAGCTGCCGGCCAGCTACAAGGGAAACTTCCTCGCCGACATGCGCCGCCACATTGCGGCGCGATTGCCCCTGGCGCCCGTTTTGCGCCGCAAGCTCGCGTGGGTGCCGTTCAACCTGGCGAATCCGGTGTGGGTCGACGCGCAGCCCGACCTCGACGAGCACATCGTCGGCATCAAGCTCAAGAGGGGCAGCACGATCGCCGACCTCGAGAAGAAGGTGGGCGAACTGCACCCCCACCTCATCGATCGCGACAAGCCGCTGTGGCGTTTCTACGTGTTCGAGGGCCTCGCGCCGGGGCCGAACAAGGAAAAGCGCTTCGGCATGTACACGCAGCTGCACCACGCGGCCGTCGACGGCCAGGCCGCGGTGGCGCTGGCGTCGGCCATCCTCGACGTGAGTCCCGAGCCGCGCGACATCGAGCCACGGGGTCGCCGGCCCAGGAAGCTGCCGATCGGCATGGCCCAGATGCTGTCGGGCGTGCTTGCCAACCAGCTCCACCAGTACACCAGCCTGGTGAAGGGATTGCCCGCGACGGTGGGAGCGCTGTCCGAGCTGGCCAAGCACGGCGCGAGCGGCGTGAAGAGCCTCGCCGCGGACAAGCTGCGCGGCCGGTCGAAGTCGGCGCAGGAGTCGGCGTCGCTCGGCCTGGCGCCGCGCACCAAGCTCAACGCGTCGGTCACGGCCGAGCGCGCCTTCGCCACGTTGAGCCTGCCCATGGCCGGGCTGAAGGTCTTGCGCCGCGCGCATGACGCCACGCTCAACGACGTGGTGCTGATGATCTGCAGCGGTGGGCTGCGGCGCTATTTCCTCGCGCATGGCCCGCTGCCGGCCAAGTCGTTGGTGGCGGCGGTGCCGGTGTCCACGCGCGCCGCTGGTGACGCGACCGCGAACAACCAGGCCTCGATGACCTTGGTGAGCCTGGGCACGCACGTGGCCGATCCGATGATGCGGCTGCGCTACGTGAAGGCCGCGACCGCGTCGATGAAGGCCACGCTCGGTGGCGTGAAGAGCCTCATGCCCATGGACTTTCCTTCGCTCGGCGTGCCGTGGGTCTTGAGCGCGCTCGGGGCCGTCTACGGGCGCGCCAAGGTCGCCGACCGCATCCCGCCGATTGCGAACGTGGCCATCTCGAACGTGCCGGGGCCGGCCTTCCCGCTGTACATGGCGGGCGCGAAGATGCTGGTGAACTACCCGGCGTCGATCGTCGTGCACGGCATGGCGCTCAACATCACCGTGCAGAGCTACAACGAGTCGCTCGACTTCGGCCTCATGGCGTGCGGCAAGGCCATGCCCGATGTCGCCGAACTGGCCCTGCACCTGCGCGAGGCCTTCGACGAGCTGATGGCCCTTCCGGCCACCGCCGGCGAGAGCAAAGCGGCGTCCGCTGCAACGGGAACACCGGTTGCCAGGAAGACAAGGCAAGGCCAACCCGCCGCGCTCAAGACGCCTGTCGCACGTGCGACACCGTCACCTAGGGCAAGTGCTCCATCGAAGAAGCGCGTCCGTGGCTAACATCGGTTCAACGCAGCAGAGCCTTTCCTGAATGTCCATCCTTCGCCAGGGCAACAACTCGACCGTCGCGCACGAGAACGTCAAAGCACCGAATGCCTGGCTGATGATGCTGGAGGGCAGGGCACCCTGGGAGTACGCGGCGATGGTGGCTGCCATGCCGTGGCTGCGCAAGCTGCCCAAGGGCGACGGCCACCCCGTGCTGGTCTTTCCCGGCCTCGGCGCCGCCGATTTCACGACCTGGCCGCTGCGCCACTTCCTCGAAGGGCGCGGCTACAAGACCTACCCCTGGCAGCAAGGCTTCAATTTCGGGCCGCGCGAAGGTGTGCTGCAGGGCTGCATCGACCAGTTGAAGCAGATCCACGAGCGCCACCAGCAGCCGGTGAGTCTCATCGGCTGGAGCCTGGGCGGCATCTACGCACGCGAGGTTGCCAAGGCGCTGCCCGAACTCACGCGCTGCGTCATCACGCTGGGCACGCCGTTCACCGGCGGTCCGCGCGGGACCAATGCCTGGCGGCTGTACCAGCTGGTGAGCGGCCAGTCGGCGCACGACCCGCAGATGCTCGAGCAGGTGCGCAAGGCGCCGCCGGTGCCGACCACCTCGATCTACTCGCGCACCGACGGCATCGTCGCCTGGCGCTGCAGCGTCAACGACGTCGGCCCGCTGGCCGAGAACATCGGCCTGCATGCGAGCCACGTCGGCATGGGCATGAACCCCATGGCGCTGTATGCGATCTCCGACCGATTGGCGCAGGTGCCGGGGCGCTGGAAGCATTTCGACGCGTCGGGCGCGCGCCGCTGGTTCTTTCGCACCGGCCACCTCGCGACGGCCTGACGAACGAGCGATGCAAGTCAAGGCCAACGGCATCACGCTCGAAGTCGAGGACCACGGCTCGCCCCAGGGCGAGCCGCTGCTGCTCATCATGGGCCTGGGCATGCAACTCGTCGCCTGGCACGAAGACTTCGTGCAGATGCTGGTCGAGCGCGGCTTTCGCGTGATCCGCTTCGACAACCGCGACATCGGCCTCAGCCACGACTTCGATCATCTCGGCCTGCCCAACCTGGCCGTCGAGGCGATGAAGCATGCGATGGGCTTTCCGGTGAAGAGCCCGTATTCGCTCGCCGACATGGCCGACGACAGCGCCGGCTTGCTCGATGCGCTGGGCATCGCCCGAGCCCATGTGTGCGGCGCATCGATGGGCGGCATGGTGGCGCAGCAGATGGCCGCGCGCCATCCGCATCGGCTTGCCAGCCTCACCCTGATGATGACCAGCAGCGGCTCGCGGCGCCTGCCCGGGCCCTCGCTGAAGGTGCGCGGCGCGATGCTGTCCCGCCCCGCGGATCCGAGGAACTTCGACAGCATCGTGTCGCACTACGCCGGCATCTACAAGCTGATCGGCAGCCCCGGCTACCCCACCGATGACGCCTGGCTGCGCCAGCGGCTGGTGATGTCGGTGCGGCGCAGCCACCGCCCACGCGGCAGCGCGCGCCAGCTCACGGCCATCGTTGCCGACGGCGACCGCTCGGCCCTGCTGTCGCGGATCAAGCTGCCCACCCAGGTCATCCACGGCGTGGCCGATCCGCTGGTGCCGGTGGCGGCGGGGCGCGACCTCGCCGCACGCATCGCCAACGCGCGAGCGGACTACGTCGAGGGCATGGGGCACGACCTGCCGGTCGCGCTGTGGCCGCGCTTTGCGGAAGACATCGCCGCGGCCGCGGGTCGCGCCTGAGCGCCGGCCTACTCCGCGGGCGCGTCCTTGCGCGAGAGCGCGCGTGCCAGGCCGGACTCGAGCTTGGCGATGCTCAGTGGCTTGAGCCAATACTCGTAGGCGCCCAGGCTCATCGCCTTGACGATGTCCATCGACAGCGTATCGGCCGTCAGCAGGGTCACGCGTAGCTTGCCGTTCGCGATCTCCTCGTTCAGTTCGCGCACCACCTGCAGGCCGCCGATGTCGGGCAGGTGCATGTCCAGCAGCACGAAGTCGGGCTTCTCGGCGCGCGCCAGGCGGATGCCCTCCATGCCGGTGGTCGCCTTGATGAGCGTGATGCCGGGGAAAGCCGACAGCGCGGTCTCGATCAGGTCCATGTTGATGGGGTTGTCCTCGATGTAGAGGACCTTGCCCTTCAGGTCTCGCGGCGGTGATTCAACGCTGACCGACATCTGGCTCGTCTCTGACCGGTGATCGCTTGATTGTGGGTTCAGCCGAGGCATGAGTCACTCCCAAGAACGATTTCCATGCGGCCAAGAGGGTACTCGCAGCGAGTGCGGCCATGCCGTCGCGGCTCGACACCCCTGAGCTTCTCGTGCATCCTTCTTGCGTTGTGTCAGTCGAGGATGGTTTGGCATGGCCGGCTCCCGGGCATCGGATCGCGGCCCCATCGACTGGGCGCAGATCAAGCAGCGCCTGGCACGGGTCGATGAAGCGCTGGCGCAGGCCCACGCGCCCACGCCGCAGCAGCGCCGCGCGCTGCTCGAAGCACGTGCCCGCGCCTTGGCCGACTTGCCCGCTGCGCCGGTGGAGGCGGGCAGTGGCATCGACGTGATCAGCTTCGCGATCGGCGAGCAGCGCTATGCGGTCGATGCGCCGCAGGTCCGCGAGGTGCGGACACTCGATGCGCTGACGCCCATCCCTTGCACGCCCACCTTCGTGTCAGGCATGATCAACGCTCACGGTCGCATCCTCGCGGTGATCGACCTCAAGAGATTCTTGGAACTGCCCGAGTCGGGATTGAGCGATCTGAACAAGGTGATCATCCTGCACCAAGGCGACCTGGAATTCGGCCTGCTGGCCGACCGCATCATCGGCGCCGAGCGGGTGCCGCTCGCGCAGCTGCAGCCCCCCGATCCCTCGGCGCATGGCCCGCGCTTCGCGTGCTTGCGCGGCATCACGCCCGAGGGGCTGGTCGTGCTGGACGCGCCGCGCCTGATGGCGCAGCCCGGGCTCCTCATCGAGGACGAGGTGCTTCCATGATGCGGCTCCAAGCTCTGCCGGCGCCACGGCTGCTCGCCATGCCTGTGTTCACGATCGTTGCCAACGACAGCCCGACGGCTGCATCTCAGGTGAGGACCTATGGCTCGATCATGGACAAGCCGCGCGCCGGTGCCAAGCCGCCACTGCCGGGCTGAACGCTCGCTCGCACCCCGGTGGGCGGCGTGCGCGTGCCTGGTGCTGCACGCCGCGGCGGCGCAGGCTGCCGGGTTCGATGTCGCCGGGCGCGTGCCCGCGAGCCTGTCGCGGCTGTCGATCGAGGAACTGGGCGAGATCGAGATCTCCTCGGTCTCGCGCCGTCCCGAGCGCGTGGCCGACGCGCCGGCGGCGGTCTACGTCATCACGCGCGACGACATCCGGCGCTCGGGGGCGACCACGCTGCCGGAGATCCTGCGGCTCGCGCCCAACCTGCAGGTGGCCCGTGTCAACGCCAACAGCTACGCGATCAGCGCGCGCGGATTCAACAACTCGAGCGCCAACAAGCTGCTGGTGATGATCGACGGGCGCAGCGTCTACACGCCGCTGCACTCGGGCGTGTTCTGGGACGTGCAGGAGGTGATGGTCGAGGACATCGAACGCATCGAGGTCGTGAGCGGCCCGGGCGGCACGCTGTGGGGCGCCAACGCGGTCAACGGCGTGATCAACGTCGTCACGCGTTCAGCCAAGGACAGCACCGGCACGCTGCTGGCGGCGACGGCGGGCAACCGCCGTCGCGGCGTGGCGGCCCGGCAAGGCGCGCCGCTGGGCCGCGAGACCTCGGTGCGCGCCTATGTGCGCGACTTCCGCTTCGATCACTCGGTGACCGCAGACGGCAGCGCCGTGCCGGACGGCTGGAGCCGCCGGCAGGCCGGCTTTCGGGCGGACGGCGGACCAGACGCGGTCGCCTGGACCTTGCAGGGCGATGTCTACGATGGCCGTGCCGAGGCCTCGTCCGGGACCGATCGCCGGACCTCCGGCGGCAACCTGCTGCTGCGATTCGGTCGCGACATCGATGCGCATTCCGGCGTGCAGGTGCAGGCCTACCTGGATCGAACGCGGCGCGACGAGCCCGGGCTCTTC
>DATFAY010000478.1:0-11616 GCA_035254085.1 Piscinibacter sp. | reverse complement strand
GCGACCCAGTTCGGCCACGCCCATCTCGTGCAAGACCTTCATTCAATGACCTTCGGCACGAGGAACAGACCGTCTTCCACGAGCGGCGCACTGCGCTGATTCAGTGCCCGCTGGTCGGTCTCGGTGACGGCGGCGTCGCGCAGGCGCAGGGCCACCTCGCTCACTGCGGACAGTGGGGTATACAGCGGCTCGACGCCGCGCGTATCGACCGCGCTCATCTGCTCGACGATCGAGAAGAAGCCGTTGAGCTGCGCGAGCATCGCGGCCTGTTCGCTCGGCTGCAGTTCGAGCCGCGCAAGGTGGGCGATCCGGCTGACATCGAAAGGGGTCAAAGCCATGGACAAATGCACTCAGAGTCGTGCTTCCCACAGGTGGGGAGCGGGAGGGGATCGGGTATTATCTTCGGTTAATTTTCCACGCGCAGCAGCATCGCGCGCCGCGTCGCCCACAGCCTGCTGAACGCACAACACACCATGTTCGGATCTTTTCGTCGCTATTTCTCGACGGACCTCGCCATCGACCTCGGCACCGCCAACACGCTGATCTATGTGCGTGGCAAAGGCATCGTGCTCGATGAGCCCTCCGTCGTCGCCATCCGCCACGAGGGCGGCCCCACCGGCAAGAAAACCATCCAGGCGGTCGGCGCCGAGGCCAAGGCGATGCTGGGCAAGGTGCCCGGCAACATCGAGGCCATCCGCCCGATGAAGGACGGCGTGATCGCCGACTTCACCGTCACCGAGCAGATGCTCAAGCAGTTCATCAAGATGGTCCACCCGCGCTCGGTGTTGAAGCCCAGCCCGCGGATCATCATCTGCGTGCCCTGCGGCTCGACCCAGGTCGAGCGCCGCGCCATCCGCGAGTCCGCGCTGGGCGCGGGCGCCAGCGAGGTCTACCTGATCGAGGAACCGATGGCCGCGGCCATCGGCGCGGGCCTGCCGGTCTCGGAGGCGAGCGGCTCGATGGTCGTGGACATCGGCGGCGGCACCACCGAGGTGGGCGTGATCTCGCTGGGCGGCATGGTCTACAAGGGCAGCGTGCGCGTGGGCGGCGACAAGTTCGACGAGGCCATCATCAACTACATCCGCCGCAACTACGGCATGCTGATCGGCGAGCCCACCGCCGAGGCGATCAAGAAGAGCATCGGCAGCGCCTTCCCCGGCTCCGAAGTCAAGGAAATGGAAGTGAAGGGCCGCAACCTTTCCGAAGGCGTCCCGCGCAGCTTCACCATCTCGAGCAACGAGATCCTGGAAGCACTCACCGACCCGCTCAACCAGATCGTCTCCAGCGTCAAGAATGCCCTCGAGCAGACGCCGCCCGAACTGGGCGCCGACATCGCCGAGCGCGGCATGATGCTCACCGGCGGCGGCGCGCTGCTGCGCGACCTGGACCGCCTCCTGGCCGAGGAAACCGGCCTGCCCGTGCTGGTGGCCGAAGACCCGCTGACCTGCGTGGTGCGCGGCTGCGGCATGGCGCTCGAGCGCATGGAGCGCCTGGGCGCGATCTTCACCTCGGAATAAGCTCCATGCATCCCACGGGCCGGCACGTGCACCGCGTGGCCGGCCCTTTTGGTTCAAACGACGCATCGTGGTAACGCCGCTCGGCACCCTGGACCGGACCCCGCCGCCTTTCTTCCGGCAAGGCCCCTCCGCGCTGACCAAGCTGGCCTTCTGCTCCGCCCTGGCCGTCTTCCTGATGGTGGCCGACACCCGGCTCAAGCTGACGCGGCCGGTGCGCACGATGGTGGCCACCGTGCTCAACCCGATCGAGCGGGTGCTGCGCATGCCGGTGGACGCCTGGAACGCGGTGGGTGACTACGCCATGGGCCTGCAGCACGCCTTGTCCGACGAGGCGGTGGCGCGTGCCGCCCTGGCGCGGCAAGCCGAGCGCGCCGCCCGTGTGGAGCAGCTGCAGGCGGAGAACAAGCGGCTGCGCGACCTGCTGGGCCTGCGCCCGGCGCTGACGGTGCGCTCGCAGCCGGCCGAGATTCTCTACGAGGCGTCCGACCCGTTCTCGCGCAAGGTCGTCATCGACCGCGGCAGCGCGCAGGGCATCGCGCCGGCGTCGCCGGTGATCAACGAAGCCGGCGTCCTCGGCCAGGTGACGCGCGTCTATCCGCTGTCGGCCGAGGTGACCCTGCTGACCGACAAGGACGCCGCCATCCCGGTGCTCAACACCCGCACGCAGCAGCGCAGCGCCGCCTACGGCACCGCGGTGGCGTCGGGGCTGGAGCTGCGCTTCATGGCGGGCAATGCCGATGTCCAGGTCGGCGACCTCTTGCACACCTCGGGCGTGGACGGCGTCTACCCGCCCGGCCTGCCGGTGGCGCGGGTGACGGCGATCGAGCGCAAGGTCGACACCGGCTTCGCGAAGGTCATGCTGGCGCCGGTCGCGCAGCCCGACGGCGTGCGCCATGTGCTGGTGCTCGAGCCGCTGGGCCTGCAGATGCCGCCCAAGCCCGAGCCCGCCCCCGAGGAGCCGAAGGCGGGCGCGAAGGCCGCCAAGAAGGCGCCCAAGAAATGACGAGGCCGTCATGATCATGCCGCGCAGTGCCGACCAGCTGCTGCTGCCGGTCAACCCGCTGTTCATCTGGCTGTCGCTGATGGCCGCGTTCGCGCTCAACCTGGTGCCGCTGGGCCGCCATCCGGCCATGCCCGACTTCGTGGCGCTGGTGCTCGTGTTCTGGAACGTGCACCAGCCGCGCCGCGTCGGCGTGGGCCTGGCGTTCGTCTTCGGGCTGA
Source organism: Piscinibacter sp. (assembly GCA_035254085.1). Taxonomy (GTDB): domain Bacteria; phylum Pseudomonadota; class Gammaproteobacteria; order Burkholderiales; family Burkholderiaceae_C; genus Albitalea. The sequence continues at coordinate 8,878 of DATFAY010000478.1, read as the reverse complement.
TGATGGACGTGCACGACGGCGCCATCCTCGGGCAGCACGCGCTGGCCTACACCCTGCTCAGCTTCTTCGCGATCACCATCCATCGCCGCCTGCGCTGGTTCACCGTGCCGTCGCAGGCGGTGCAGATCCTGCCGCTGTTCGGCGCCGCCCACGCGGTTTCGTTCATTGTGCGCATGATCGCCGGCGGCATGCTGCCCGGCTGGGAACTGCTGATGGCGCCGGTCTTCGAAGCGCTGTTGTGGCCGCCGGTGACCTGGCTGCTGCTGGCGCCGCAACGGCGTGCGCCCGACCCGGACGAAAACCGGCCGCTGTAGAAGGCCTTGAAGTGACAGAGCTCAAGAATGTTGAACAGGAGCTGAGCCGCTTTCGCACGCGGCTCCTGGCCGCGGCCGCGTTCGTCCTGTTCGCGTTCGGGCTGCTGGTGTCGCGCCTGGTCTATCTGCAGGTGTACCGCCACGACGAGCTGCAGACGCAGGCCGAGAACAACCGCATCGCGGTCGTGCCGATCGTGCCCAATCGCGGGCTGATCGTCGACCGCAACGGCGTGGTGCTGGCCAACAACTACTCGGCCTACACGCTGGAGATCACGCCCTCGAAGGTGGCCGACCTGGACGCCACCATCGACCAGATCGCCCAGGTGATCGAGGTGCAGCCGCGCGACCGCAAGCGCTTCAAGCGGCTGATGGAGGAGACCAAGAGCTTCGAGTCACTGCCGATTCGCACCAAGCTCACCGACGAGGAAGTGGCGCGCTTCACCGCGCAGCGATTCCGCTTCACCGGCGTGGACATCAAGGCGCGCCTGTTCCGCAACTACCCGATGGGCGAGACGGCCAGCCACCTGATCGGCTACATCGGCCGCATCAACGAGGCCGAGAAGAAGGCCATGGAAGACTGGCCCGACGACGACCTGGCCAACTACCGCGGCACCGACTACATCGGCAAGCTCGGCATCGAGCAAAGCTACGAGGCCCAGCTGCACGGCACCACCGGCTTCGAGGAAGTCGAGACGAGCGCCGGCGGGCGCGCCATGCGCCGGCTCAAGAGCAACGCCCCGACGCCGGGCAACACGGTGGTGCTGTCGATCGACATCAAGCTGCAGGCGCTGGTGGAGCAGCTGTTCGGCGACCGGCGCGGCGCGCTGGTGGCGATCGATCCGCGCAACGGCGAGGTGCTCGCCTTCGTCAGCAAGCCCAACTTCGACCCCAACCTGTTCGTCGACGGCATCGATGCCGAGAACTGGAAGGCGCTCAACGAGTCGATCGACAAGCCGCTCCTGAACCGCGCGCTGCGCGGCGCCTATCCGCCCGGCTCCACCTACAAGCCGTTCATGGCGCTGGCCGCGCTCACGCTGGGCAAGCGCACGCCGCAGCAGGCGATCAGCGACCCCGGCTTCTTCTGGTTCGGCAACCACAAGTTCCGCGACGACAAGCCCGAGGGCCATGGCCTGGTGGACATGTACCGCTCGATCGTGCAGTCGTGCGACACCTACTACTACATGCTGGCCAACGATCTCGGCGTCGACGCCATCCACGACTTCATGGCGCCGCTGGGCTTCGGCCAGATGACAGGCATCGACATGCAAGGCGAGCTGCGCGGCGTGCTGCCCTCCACCGAGTGGAAGCGCAATGCCTACCGCAAGAAGGAGCTGCAGAAGTGGTACGCCGGCGAGACCATCTCGCTGGGCATCGGCCAGGGCTACAACACGTTCACCATGCTGCAGCTGGCGCAGGCCGAGGCCACGCTGGCCGCCGGCGGCCAGCGCTTCAAGCCGCACCTGGTGAAGGCGATCGAGAACGTCGAGACGCGCGCGCAGCAGCGAATCTCGGGCGAGGCGCTGCCGCCGATCGTGCTCAACCCCGACCACGTGGCCTTCATCCACCACGCGCTGTACGGCGTGACCCAGGAAGGCACCTCGCGCGCCTCCTTCGTCAACGCGCCCTACAAGTCGGGCGGCAAGACGGGCACCGCCCAGGTCATCCAGATCAAGGCCAACGAGAAGTACAACGCCAGCCAGGTCGACGAGCGCCACCGCGACCATGCGCTGTACACCGCGTTCGCGCCGCTGGAGTCGCCGCAGATCGCGGTGGCGATGGTGGTCGAAAACGCCGGCTTCGGCGCCGGCGCCGCTGCGCCGATCGCGCGGCGCGTGTTCGACTACGTGCTGCAGGGCCTATATCCGAGCGAAGAGGACATCGCCGCCACGCAGCAAGGCCAATCGACGGCGCCGATCGGCACGCCGCGCCCGGCGGCGCAGGTGCCGCTGCCCGGTTCTCCGGCCTCGATGCTGCCCGCCGGCGCCATCGTGCCCGCTGCCGCGTCCATGCCGGCGTCCGCGCCGCCGCTGCAGCGCGTGGCCTTCGGCGAGTCGGCACGGCCATCGCGATGAGTGTCGTCTTCGACAAACCGTCGCTTTGGCACCGGGTGCGCCCGGTGTTCGCCGGGTTCGACGGCCCGCTGATCGTCGCCATGCTGTGGCTGGGCCTGTTCGGGCTGGTCACGATGTACTCGGCCGGCTACGACAGCGGCACCCGCTTCGTCGACCACGGCCGCAACATGCTGCTCGGACTGGGCATCCTCTTCCTGGTCGCGCAGATCCCTCCGCAGCGCCTGATGTCGCTGGCCGTACCGCTCTACACCGTCGGCGTGGCGCTGCTGGTGGCCACCGCGGTGATGGGCATCACCAAGAAGGGCGCCACGCGCTGGCTCAACGTGGGCGTCGTCATCCAGCCCAGCGAGATCCTCAAGATCGCGATGCCGCTGATGCTGGCGTGGTGGTTCCAGCGCCGGGAGGGGCATGTGCGCCTGCTCGATTTCGTCGTGGCGCTGGTGCTGGTCGCCGTCCCGGTGGGGCTGATCGTCAAGCAGCCCGACCTCGGAACCGCGATCCTCGTGCTGTCGGCCGGCCTGTACGTGATCTTCTTCGCCGGGCTGTCGTGGCGGCTGATCGTGCCGGTGCTGCTGGTGGCCGCCATGGCGATCACGGCGGTGGTCGTGTCGGCCGACCGCATCTGCGAGCCCGACGTGAAGTGGCCGCTGCTGCGCGACTACCAGAAGCACCGGGTGTGCACGCTGCTCGACCCCACCACCGATCCGCTCGGCAAGGGCTTCCACATCATCCAGGGCATGATCGCCATCGGCTCCGGCGGCGTCGAGGGCAAGGGCTTCATGAAGGGCACCCAGACGCACCTGGAGTTCATCCCCGAGCGCACCACCGACTTCATCTTCGCCGCCTTTGCCGAGGAGTTCGGCCTGATGGGGGCGGCCGGGCTGATCCTCGGGTTCATCTTCCTGATCTTCCGCGGGCTGATGATCGCGGCCGACGCGCCCACCGTGTTCACGCGGCTGCTGGCCGGCGCGATCACGCTGAGCTTCTTCACCTATGCCTTCGTCAACATGGGCATGGTGAGCGGCATCCTGCCGGTGGTGGGCATCCCGCTGCCCTTCATCAGCTATGGCGGCACGGCGATGGTGACCCTGGGCCTTGCGCTCGGCATGCTGATGTCGATCGCGAAGAATCGGCGGCTGGTCCAGAGCTAGGCCGAGCGGCCGCGCCGGCCGAGGAAGCTGGCGCCGATGTCCAGGGTCGAGCGCACGCCCACGTCCTGCCCGTGGCGCTTGAGCCAGCTGGCGGCGGCGTTGCGGCCGATGGTGCACAGGCTCTCGAGGAAGGCCGCGTCGGTGTCGAACTTGCTGTGGGCGCCCAGCGGCGCGAGGTGCGCATCGTCGGCCACCATGTGCATGCGCAAGTCCTTGTAGCGGCCGGGATCGAGCTTGCGTTCGCGCAGCAGGCGGGAGACGAAGTCGATCGCGCGCATCTCGGCGATGAGGCTGGTGTTGAACGTGATCTCGCTCAGCCGGTCGAGGATGTCCATGCTGCGCCGCGGCGTCTCGTCGCGCACCAGCGGATTGATGCGCACCAGCAGCAGGTCCAGCGAGCTGCTGTCGTAGATGAGCGGATACAGCGCCGGGTTGCCGGTGTAGCCGCCGTCCCAGTACGGCTCGCCGTCGATCACCACCGCCTGGAACAGGAACGGCAGGCAGGCCGAGGCGAGCAGCGCGTCCACGCTCAGCTCCGCGCCGCTGAACACGCGGCCCTGCCCGGTGTGCACCTGGGTCGCCGTGACGAAGATCTTGATGCCGCAGCGCTGCAGCGCTGCGCCGTCCACATGGCGCTGCACCACGTCGCGCAGCGGATCGAGGTTGAGCGGGTTGAACTCGTAGGGGCTGAGGGAGTGCAGGAAGGAGTTCATCCACTGCACGCCCGGCCAATCGCCGAGCCCGAAGGGCGGCGCGGCCAGATCCTGTCGGACGCGGGTGAACGGGGCGAACACGGCGCCCGCGCGGCTCACGTCGGTCCAGAAGGCGCGCAGCGCGGCACGCGCGCCCTCGCGGCCGCCCTTGCCGTGGCCGGTGGCCAGGACCGCGGCGTTGAGCGCGCCCGCGCTGGTGCCCGAGATGGCGCTGAACTCGAGCGACGCATCCTCCAGCAAGCGGTCGAGCACGCCCCAGGTGAACGCGCCGTGGGAGCCGCCGCCTTGCAGCGCGAGGTCGATCGGGCGAGGCGCGTGGTTGCTCATCGGTGGCTCAGATCCCGTCAACGCTGTCGGAGGGCTCGACCGGCGGGGCCATCTGCGCGGCCGGAAAGCGCAGCGTGAAGCGCGCGCCCGGCCCGAACGCCGCGCCGCCCTGGTCGCTCAGCCCCGGCCGGTGGCGCAGGTTGGCGTCCTCCAGCCCGATGGTCGCGTCGTGCTGCTGTGCGATTTCGCGCACGATCGCCAGGCCCAGCCCCGAGCCGTCGACGTCGGTGCCGAGCGAGCGGTAGAACGGCTGGAACACCTGCTCGCGCTCGGCCGCGGGGATGCCGGGCCCGGAGTCCTCCACCTGCAGCACCACCACCTGGCCGAACGGATCGTCCATCACGCGCACCGTGACCGTGCCGCCGGCGGGCGTGTATTGCAGCGCGTTGTCGACCAGGTTGCGAATCAGCTCGCGCAGCAGCAGCGCGTGGCCGATGACGAACAGCGGCGTGCCGGTCTCCGGGCCTTCGTAGCCGAGGTCGATGCGCTTTTCCAGGGCCCGCGGCACGAAGTCGCGCACCGTCTCGGCGGCCAGCCGCGCGAGATTCACGTTCTGCTTGTGCGAGGCGTGTTCCTTGTTCTCCGCGCGCGCCATGGCCAGCAGCTGGTTCACCATGTGCGCCGCGCGCTGGCTGGACAGGGCGATCTGCTGCAGCGAGCGCTTGACCGCCTTGGGATCGGCGGCGCCCGCATCGATCTCGCGCTGCGCCAGCTCGGCCTGCGTGCGCAGCCCCGCCAGCGGCGTCTTGAGCTGGTGCGCGGCGTCGGCGAGGAAGTGCTTCTGCGCCGCGAGCGACTGGTCCAGCCGCGCCAGCAGGTCGTTGATCGCGCGCACCAGCGGCGACACCTCCTCCGGCGCCTCCCGCTCGTCGATCGGGCTCAGGTCGCTGCTCTCGCGGCGGCGGATGCGCTGCTGCAGCTCGTTGAGCGGGGCGATGCCGCGCGCCAGCGCCAGCCACACCAGCAGCACCGCCAGCGGCAGGATGACGAACTGGGGCAGGATCACCCCCTTGATGATCTCGGTGGCCAGGCGCGAGCGCTTGCCCAGCGTCTCGGCCACCTGCACCAGCGGCGCGGCGTTGGCCGGGCGCCCCGGCACGTCGACCCAGAGGTAGGCCACGCGCACGTTGTCGTTGTTCAGCGTGTCGTCGCGAAAGCGCAACTCGCCCGGCGGGGCGCGATCCTCGTCGGCCGGCACGGGCAGGTTGCGATCGCCGCTGAGGTATTCGCCGCGCAGCCCCAGCACCTGGTAATAGATGTCGTCGGACTCGTCGGTGTGCAAGATCTCCGACGCACCCGCCGGCAGCACGAACTCGGCGATCTGCCGGCCGCCCGCCATCTGCACCGACACCTGCTTGGACAGCACGCGCACCATCTCGCCGAGCTGGCGGTCGTAGGGCTTGTTGGCGATGCCCTGCGCGACCAGCCAGGTGAGCACCACGCTCATCGGCCACAGCAGCAGCAGCGGCGCGAGCATCCAGTCGAGGATCTCGCCGAAGAGTGAGCGTTGTTCTCGGCGCGGTGTAGGCACGCCGTGAGGATAGCCGGACCGAACGGCTTCCTAGCCGGGGATCTTTTCGAGGCAGTAGCCCAGCCCGCGCACGGTCGCGATGCGCACCGGGCCCTGCTCGATCTTCTTGCGCAGCCGGTGGATGTAGACCTCGATCGCGTTGTTGCTGACCTCTTCGCCCCACTCGCACAGGCGCTCCACCAGCTGATCCTTGCTGACCAGCCGGCCCGAGCGCTGCAGCAGCACCTCGAGCAGGCTCAGCTCGCGCGCCGACAGCTCGATCATCTGGTCGTTGATGTAGGCCACGCGGCCGGTGGCGTCGAAGGTGAGCGGCCCGTGCTTGATGACCGTGGACGCCGTGCCCAGGCCGCGCCGCGTGAGCGCGCGCACCCGCGCCTCCAGCTCCTGCAGCGAGAAGGGCTTGGCCATGTAGTCGTCGGCGCCCAGGTCCAGCCCCTTGACGCGCTGCTCCACGCTGTCCGCAGCGGTGAGGATCAGCACCGGCACGCTGGCGCCGCGCGCGCGCAGCTTGCGCAGCACCTCCAGGCCGTGGATCTTGGGCAGGCCCAGGTCGAGGATGACGAGGTCGAACTCGTGGGCGGCCAAGGCCGCGTCGGCCTCGCTGCCGCTGCTCACCTGGTCGACCGCGTAGCCCGCATTGCGCAGCGATCGCAGCAGCCCGTCGGCCAGCACTTGGTCATCTTCGGCGATCAGGATGCGCATCGCTTGTCTCCGTGGCGCCGTCGTGTCGAGCGGCGCACTGTCATGGTGGATTCTAGGTTTGATGCCCTGGTGCGGGCGGCAAGGCCGCCTTGCCGGAACATCGACAGGAGATCTTCGCGAATCACTGTACAAACATCCAGCTTTTGCGATAATGCCCCAACTTTTTGGAGGAACCGATGGACGCACCCGTCAAAGCGCTGAACACCGAGAAAGCCAAGGCCCTGCAGGCGGCGCTGGCGCAGATCGAAAAGCAGTTCGGCAAGGGTTCGATCATGCGCCTGGGCGAAGGCGAGGTGATCGAGGACATCGAAGTCGTCTCCACCGGCTCGCTGGGCCTGGACATCGCGCTGGGCGTGGGCGGCCTGCCGCGCGGCCGCGTGGTCGAGATCTACGGCCCCGAGTCCAGCGGCAAGACCACCCTCACGCTGCAGGTGGTGGCCGAGATGCAGAAGCTGGGCGGCACCTGCGCCTTCATCGATGCCGAGCACGCCCTGGACGTTCAATACGCGCAAAAGCTGGGCGTCAATCTGCAGGAGCTGCTGATCTCCCAGCCCGACACCGGCGAGCAGGCGCTCGAGATCGTCGACGCACTGGTGCGCTCGGGCTCGGTCGACCTGGTGGTCGTGGACTCGGTGGCCGCGCTCACGCCCAAGGCCGAAATCGAAGGCGAGATGGGCGATTCGCTGCCGGGGCTGCAGGCGCGCCTCATGAGCCAGGCGCTGCGCAAGCTCACCGGCACGATCAAGAAGACCAACACCATGGTCATCTTCATCAACCAGATCCGCATGAAGATCGGCGTGATGTTCGGCTCGCCCGAAACCACCACCGGCGGCAACGCGCTCAAGTTCTACGCTTCGGTGCGACTGGACATTCGCCGCATCGGCAGCATCAAGAAGGGCGAAGAGGTCATCGGCAACGAGACCAAGGTCAAGGTGGTGAAGAACAAGGTCTCCCCCCCGTTCAAGACGGCCGAGTTCGACATCCTCTATGGCGAAGGCATCAGCCGCGAAGGCGAGATCATCGACATGGGTGTCGAGGCCAAGGTGCTCGAGAAGAGCGGCGCCTGGTACGCCTACCAGGGCGAGAAGATCGGCCAGGGCAAGGACAACGCGCGCGAGTTCCTGCGCGAGAACCCCGACCTGGCGGTCGAGATCGAGAACAAGGTGCGCGAGGCCCTGGGCATTCCCCTGCGCCCGGTCGGCGAGTCGGCCGAAACGGCCGAACCCGAGGCCAAGCCGGCCCGCGGCAAGGCCGCCAAGGAGTAAGGCGGCGGCGCGGGCTCCAGCCGGCGCTGCGCCGCGCATTGCATGGCCACCAAGCGGCCGCCGCTGTCGCTCAAGGGCCGGGCGCTGGCCATGCTGGCCCAGCGCGAGCACAGCGCGACGGAACTGCGGCGCAAGCTCCTGCGCCACGCGAAGCTCGAGTCGGCGGCGGCACTCGCCGCTCGCGCATCACCCGTCGGCGGCGAGGCGCCCTCCGACTCGCCGCCGTCACCGTCCGATGCGGCCGCGCGTGTCGACGAGGTGATCGCCTGGCTGCGCGACCACCGCTACCTGAGCGAAGAGCGCTTCATCGAGAGTCGGGTGCATGCACGCGCGTCGCGCTACGGCAACCTGCGCATCCGGCAAGAACTCGCCCAGCACGGCCTGAGCCTGCCCGCCGACGCGGCGCAAACCCTGAAGGACAGCGAATTGGAACGCGCCACGGAGGTGTGGCAACGCAAGTTCGGGCAGGCGCCGGCCGACGCTGCCGGCCGGGCGCGCCAGGCCCGCTTCCTGGCCCAGCGCGGCTTCTCGCCTGAAGTCATTGCCCGCGTCCTGCGCCAAGCCGGCCGCGCGCGCGGGGGCTTCTCGCGCGGGGACCCCGAGGCCGACTGAGGCGGGCGGCTGCGCCGGCGCACGCGGCAGATTCACGCGCTGCCCGGCGGTGTTGGCTCGCTGTCAGCTTTGGTGCAGAGCAGCATGCTACATTGCGCGGCTGTCGGTGGAGGTGCTGCGCCCGCTCGGGCGCGGGTTGGGGCCTGCTGCCGGCAAGCAATCCTCGATTCGGCACGCTCCGCGACTCACCC